>MHDY01000077.1 GCA_001803705.1 Nitrospirae bacterium GWC2_56_14
GGATATCCCGACCGTGGACGGCATGGTCACGCTCACGCTGCCGCCGGGAGTGCAGTCGGGCCAGCAGCTGAAGCTTACGGGAAAAGGCGTGCCCCATCTGGGCGGCGGAGGTGTGGGCGACCACTATGCGACCATCAAGGTGGTTACGCCTGCCGGGCTGGGCGAACGAGGAAAGGAACTGCTCCGGGAGCTTGACAAGCTTCATCCCTCCAACCCGCGTCAGGATATGTCTTTTAAGGGCTTCAGGAAGAGAGCGTAGGTGAGGAGTACCTCTGCGGATGTGTGTGGCAAATTCAATTCAGCACTGAACACGGGGTGCATAATGATGGCTGAACGCAAACAACGGCTGTATATGATCAGTGTGGTGTCGGAAATGCTTGGCATCCATCCTCAGACGCTCCGGATCTATGAGCGCGAAGGTTTTATCAAGCCGTCGCGGAGCGGAGGGAATACGCGGCTCTATTCCGAGGATGACATCGAGAAGCTCGAAATGGTCCTGCGGCTCACGCGCGACCTTGGCGTCAACCTCGCGGGCGTTGAAGTGATCCTCTCGATGCGTGAGAAGATGGAGCAGATGCAGCGGAGCATGGAGGAGTCGATCAGGCAGCTCCAGGAAGAACTGTTCGAGATGCAGAGGCGGGAGGAGAGCAGGAAAGCAAGCGTACAGGTGAGAAGCATCGTGGTGAGAAGGGAAGAGTGAATCGATTTCGGATTGCGGATTGTGAAACCGAAGAAAAGATTTACCTGTCGGACTTTATGTTTTATTCCGAAATCCGCAATCCGAAATAAGAACCATTTTGGAGGGTTTACCATGGCACGGTATGACAAGTTCACCTTAAAATCACAGGAAGCAGTGCAGGCAGCGCAGGAGATCGCCGGCAAACTTCATCATCAACAGATCGAGACGGAGCACCTGCTCGCGGCGCTGCTGGATCAGACGGACGGCGTGGTGCTGCCGCTTCTGAAGAAGCTCGGTGTTGACCCCGGCAGGCTGAAGGCGGACCTCGACGGAGCGCTTGAACGGCTGCCCAGGATCGAGGGGCTGGTGCAGACCTATCTTTCACCGCGTTTGAACAAACTGTTCGAACGGGCGGAGCAGGAAGCCCAGAGGCTCAAGGATGAGTACATCAGCACGGAGCATCTGCTCATCGCCGCGGCTAACGGCGACGGCGCAGGGCGGGAAATCCTGACGCGCCACGGTGTGACCAGTGACGCCATTTTCACCGTCCTGGTGGATATCCGCGGCAGCCAGCGCGTGACCGACCAGAACCCCGAGGACAAGTATCAGGCCCTGACCCGCTACGGCAGGGACCTGACCGACATGGCGCGGCGCGGCAAGCTCGACCCGGTGATCGGCAGGGACGAGGAGATCCGGCGCGTGGTCCAGGTCCTGTCGCGGCGGACTAAGAACAACCCGGTACTGATCGGCGAGCCGGGCGTGGGCAAGACCGCCATCGCCGAGGGGCTGGCGCAGCGCATCGTGAGCGGCGACGTGCCTGAGGGACTGAAGAATAAGCGCGTCGTGGCGCTCGACATGGGCGCGCTCATTGCCGGCGCCAAATACCGCGGCGAGTTCGAGGACCGGCTCAAGGCCGTGCTGAAGGAAGTGACCGAAGCGCAGGGAGAGGTGGTCCTGTTCATCGATGAGCTGCATACCGTGGTCGGCGCCGGAGCGGCCGAAGGTTCCATGGACGCGTCCAACATGCTGAAGCCCGCACTGGCGCGGGGCGAGCTCCGGTGCGTGGGCGCGACGACGTTGAACGAGTACCGGAAATATATCGAGAAGGACCCGGCGCTGGAGCGGCGGTTCCAGCCGGTGCTCGTGCGCGAACCTTCGGTCGACGATACCATATCCATCCTGCGCGGTCTTAAAGAGCGTTATGAGGTGCATCACGGCGTGAAGATCAAAGACGCGGCGCTCGTAAGCGCGGCACTCCTGTCGCACCGCTACATCGCAGACCGGTTCCTGCCGGACAAGGCCATCGACCTCATCGACGAGGCCGCATCGAGGCTCCGCATGGAGATCGACAGCATGCCCATCGAACTGGACGAGGTGGAGCGGCGAATCCGCCAGCTGGAGATCGAGCGGGAAGCTGTCAAAAAAGAGACCGATCCCGCGTCGCGCGACCGGCTGGCGAAGATCGAGAAAGAGATCGCCGATCTGGCTGAAAAACGGGGCGGTCTGCGCGCGCAGTGGCAGGCGGAAAAAGAGGGCATCCAGAAGATCAGGACCATCAAGGAGCAGTTGGAGCAGGCGAAGATCGATGCCGAGAAAGCCGAGCGTTCGGGCGACCTGGGGAAAGCAGCAGAACTGCGGTACGGGAAGCTGATCGAACTGCAGAAGCAGCTTGCCGCTGAATCGGCAAAACTGAGCGAGACCCAGTCCGTGGCCAAGATCCTCAAGGAAGAGGTTGATGAGGAGGATGTGGCCGAGATCGTTTCCAAATGGACCGGCATCCCGGTAAGTAAAATGCTGGAAGGGGACATGCAGAAGCTGCTCCATATGGAGGACCGTCTCGGTCAGCGCGTGGTCGGACAGGATGAGGCTCTCGTCGCCGTGTCCAACGCGGTCCGGCGCGCCCGGGCGGGAATCCAGGACCCGAACCGGCCAATCGGCAGTTTTATCTTCATGGGGCCCACGGGCGTGGGTAAGACCGAACTTGCGCGGGCGCTTGCAGAATTCCTCTTTGACGACGAGCAGGCCATGATCCGCATCGACATGTCCGAATACCAGGAACGCCACACGGTATCGCGCCTCATCGGCGCGCCTCCGGGCTACGTGGGATACGAGGAGGGCGGACAGTTAACCGAGGCTGTGCGCCGAAGGCCTTACGCGGTAGTGCTCTTTGACGAGATCGAAAAAGCGCATCCCGAGGTGTTCAATACGCTTCTGCAGCTGCTCGACGACGGCAGGCTGACCGACGGCCAGGGGCGGACCGTTGACTTCAAGAACACCGTGATCATCATGACCTCCAACATCGGCAGCCAGTATATCCAGGACATCCAGAACGACGAGGAGGAAATGGGTCGGCGGGTCATGGAGGCCATGCGGCAGCATTTTAAACCGGAGTTCCTGAACCGCGTGGACGACATGATCATTTTCCACCCCCTGGACGCAGAAGTGCTCCGGCACATCGTCGTCATTCAGGTTGGTCTGGTGCAGAAACGGCTTGCGGACAAAAAGATCGAGATCGAGCTTACCGAAGGGGCCAAGGAACTTATGGCAGAAGAAGGCTTCGATCTGGTCTACGGCGCCCGGCCGCTCAAGCGGGTCATTCAGCGGGAGATCCTGAATCCCCTGGCAGCGAAGATCCTGTCCGGCGAGATACGGGAAGGTTCCCGCGTGATCATCGATCGGGACGACCGCCGGCTGTTGTTCAAGAGCCGGGCTGATGTCGTGGGAGTTTCCTAGCATTGTCATCCGTTGCAAGTCGGCAGCAATTCGCACAGATCTGTCAATGCTGAAGAACAGGAACCCAGAGGTTTTTTAAGACAGGGGAATGTGGTACGGGCCATTAATTCTATTTGCGCCGGAAGGGAAAATGGTATAGTATTGCATAACTTTTCCGTCCGGGAGCGGTCCCGGCTGAAGTGAAGAAGGTCGTGCATGCCCAGGAAACCGAAAGCCCCTAAAGATGCAATACCGGAAACCGTGCGGGATTTTAAACCGCTTTTTTACCGGAAGCTCATGGAAACGCATTTGTTCTATGAGGTGGGGAAGACCATCGCTTCCGAGCTTGAACCCTACGACCTCGTTCAGAAGGTCATCACGGCCGTTGGCAAAGCGGTCAACTTCGAGGACGCCGTCGTATACATGGTCAGAAAAGACATGACCGCGCTGGAGCCCTTTTATTTTCAAGGCCCCCTTTTCCGGGGCAGGGTCCTGGGCTCCATCTTTTTTGATAATGGAGCGCCCGGACAGATTGCGGCAAAGGGCGAGCCGCTTTTTTTAATGGACACCGCCGGATTCGAAGGGTTCATCCAGCATCCTGACGAGGATCGGAAGGTCGGGAGCTACATGGGTGTCGCTTTGAAAAACGAGACCCAGGTCGTCGGCATCATCGGTTTGAGCCACAGCAAACGCAATGCTTTCCGCATCGAGGACTTCGACCTGATCCGGACCATCTCCCATCTGATCTCGGTGGGGCTTGAAAAGGCCGAGCTGTTCAGAAAAACGCTGGATCTTGCGCGGGTCGACGAGTTGACGGGGCTGCTCAATTACCGGGTGCTGCTGGAAAAGCTCGAGGAAGAGGCGCGGCGGCAGGCGCGCACCGGCCGCGAGTTTTCCTTTATCATGATTGACATCGACGATTTCAAGCGGATCAACGACCGCTACGGCCACCTTGAGGGCAGCAGGCTGCTGGCTCAGATCGGGCCGGTGCTGCAGGCCTCATGCAGAAAAGACAGCACGGATATCTGCTTCCGCTACGGCGGCGAGGAGTTCTCGATCCTTCTGGGCGAGACCGGGATGGAGGAGGCCGCTGTTGTGGCGGAGCGCGTGCGGCGGAGCGTGGACGAGTATCCCTTTACCATAAAGGCGCTCCATCCGCAGGAGCCGGTGACGGTAAGCCTCGGCGTTTCCACCGTGGGGCAGGGCAACGAGAAATCCGTGGAGGAACTGGTGCATGAGGCCGACATTGCTCTGTACCGGTCAAAAGCAGAAGGAAAAAACAAGGTAACGTGTTATACCCGGGGCTGCGGCATGCCGGTGCGCGAGATCGATCCGGACCGCGGCTGAGCTAAAAGCAACCGAGCTGGCATGCCGTGATTTTTATCTTCAGCACATTGCAGATCTTGCCGATCTCGCTGACCGGGACCTTAAGCTCTTCCGCCAGTTCGTGGGCCTTTTCGCAGGACAACCGGTTATCAGCAGCGGCCTTTCTTACCACGTCGATGATGCTCTCTTGATCCATGATTCCTCCTAGTGCTTCTGCCTTCCTGCCTTCAGCCATATGGTATGCTCATAGTACACGAAGGATGATGCCGAGCGCAAGCAGGGAAGTGTCTGCCCGTTTGCAGGTTGAAACAGACGGATGCACAGATTCCGGGGTTGACTTGTCTTAAGCTCTTGGATAGAATGAACCATTCGTTTTACGAAGGAGGAATTGTACATGGCACAAATGTATGACGCGATCATCATCGGCTCCGGTCCGGCCGGCCTCACTGCGGCGCTGTATCTCGGCAGGGCCGGCCAGAAGTGCGTAGTGCTTGAAAAGGATTTTGTCGGCGGCTATACCGCCAAGATCTCCCATATTGAGAACTATCCCGGGTATGAGACCATCAATGGCATGGACCTTACCCAGATCATGGCAAAGCAGGCCGAGAAATTCGGCGCGACGATCATCTATCCGGTGGAAGTCGTGGACATGGAACTTACGGGCGAGCTCAAGCGCGTGCGCACCCGCGACGAGGTCTATGAAGGGCACGTGGTGATCATCGCCATCGGCGTGGCCAGAAAGAAGCTTGAAGTTCCCGGCGCCAAGGAATTCCTCGGCAAGGGTGTGTCCTACTGCGCCACCTGTGACGGCAACTTCTTCAAGGGCAGAAAGGTCGCGGTGGTCGGTTCCGACAACGAGGCTGCGGAGGAAGCGCTTCACCTGGCCGACCTTGCCGAGAAGGTCACGGTGGTGCCGCACAAGGAGCTTGATATCGTGAGCGCGGTCATGGCCCGGCTCAAATCCAAGCCGAACGTGGAGATCCTTCCGCCGGCAAAGATCCATGCTGTCGTGGGCGATGAACTGGTCACGGGTCTCAAGATCAGCCGCGACGGCACCGAGGCGGTGCTGGGACTCGAAGGCGTATTCATCGCCATGGGCTCCACCCCCATCTCGCAGCTTATCCTGAAAGCGGGCGGCCTGACGGACGACCGCGGCTGTTTGATCGTGGACAAGCACCAGCGCATGAACCTCGACGGAGTATTCGCTGCCGGCGACTGCACCTGCGGTGGGATGCAGATCGTTGCCGCGGCGGGCGAAGGGTCTGTTGCCGGGATGCGGGCCGCATCGTATGTGCGCAAGATCAAGGCGAAGGCGGAAGGAAAGTAGCAATGCAAAGTGCAAATTGCAAAGTGCAAAGTAAAAAGTTCAAGGTGACGGCATTTTACAATTTAAATTTTGCACTTTGCACTTTGCACTTTTCGATTGAGACGGTGTCTTTCACATGACCCTCAAGGACATGCTCGGCCGAACCGGCGTGATATCCCGGGAAGAAGCGCTCAAAGCGCTCGATCTGCACCTGACCATCGCCCCCCTGGCATCGGAAGAGCTTTCCATCAGCCTGTCCCTCGGCAGGATCGTCGCAGAAAAAATCACCTCGCCTGAAGACCTCCCGGAGTTCGATCGTTCCACCATGGACGGGTTCGCAGTGCGGAGCGCTGACACCTTTGGCGCGGCCGAGTCGCGGCCTGCGCTGGTGACGATCGTGGGCGATATCGCCATGGGCACCATGCCCGACCGCGTCCTGTCTGTCGGCGAGGCCATGAAGATCGCGACCGGCGGCGCGCTTCCAAAAGGGGCCGATGCCGTGGTCATGCTTGAACAGACCCAGGCAGTTGATGCCGGACAGATCGAAGTGGTGAAGCCTGTTGCACCGCTGGAGAACGTGGTCCAGACCGGCGATGACATCAAAAGGGGCGAGGTCATCCTGAACCGGGGCCACCGGATGCGGCCGCAGGATATGGGCGCGCTGGCAGGCGTCGGCATCACGCGTGTCCGCGTTTTTGAAAAGCCAAAGGCGGCGATCATCAACACCGGGAATGAGGTCGTGCCCGCCGATTTTGCACCCGCTCCCGGCCAGGTGCGCGATATCAATTCCTATAATCTCGAAGGGCTCATTTCGCAAGCAGGCTGCATCCCGGTCAAGAAGGGCATTATTCCAGATGAATACGGGCGGTTGCGCGAGGCGCTCGACGCCGCTCTCCGGGACTGCGATCTTGTTCTGATGACCGGCGGCAGTTCCGTGGGTACCATGGACCTGACCGCCAGGGTGATCAATGATCTGGGCAGGCCCGGCGTGCTGGTGCACGGCGTTTCTATCAAGCCGGGCAAGCCGATCATTATGGGCGTCCTCAATACGCTGGCAAAGCAGGTGCCGGTGTTCGGTCTTCCGGGACATCCCGCCGCGGTCAGCATCTGTTTTGAAGTGTTCGTAAAGCCGGTCCTTGAACGGATGACCGGAGAAATTCCCCATCCCGCGCTTGCGGGCGTCTCTCCCTATCGCAGCGTGAAGGCGAAGCTGGCCAGGAGCATTTCCTCCTCCCCGGGGCGCGAGGACCATGTGCGGGTCACGCTCGAGAAGATGGACGACGGCCTCTTGGCCAGGCCCGTGTTCGGTGCCTCCGGGCTTATCAGTACACTGGTCAATGCAGCGGGTACGGTCGTGGTGCCGGTCAATAAGATCGGGATCGAGGTCGGCGAGGAAGTGGACGTGAGGTTGTTTTGATGAAATTCAAGCAAAAAAAATATCTCGATAATCTACCGCTCGCTGAGGCTATCGCGAAGTACGGTGATGCGCTGAAAAGAACGAATATCAGCAGGCCGCTTGCAGGAGAGCCTGTTCCGGTCGGTGATGCGCTGGGGCGCGTTACGTCGGAAGCGGTTATCGCCAAGCTTTCTTCGCCCTTCTATCATTCCGCTGCCATGGACGGCTACGCGGTCCGGTTCCTCGACACCTTCGGAGCAAGCGAGACCCGACCGAAACGGCTCAGCATTCCGGCGCAGGCCATTGCGGTCGATACGGGCGACCCCATGCCCGATGGATATGACGCCGTAATCATGATCGAGGACGTGGAGAAGATAGCCGGATCGGAGCTGGAGATCCTGAAGCCAGCGACACCGTGGCAGCACGTGCGGCTCGTGGGTGAGGACATCGTTGCTACGGAGCTGATCATCTCTGAGAACCATACGATCCGGCCTGCGGACATGGCAGCCATGATCGCCAGCGGACATACCACGGTCATGCTGCGCAAAAGGCCGGTGATCTCCATCCTGCCGACCGGGTCCGAATTGGTGGACCCCGGCAGCGAGCTCAAAAAAGGCGATATCATCGATTTCAACTCGACCATGCTTGCGGCCATGGCAATGGAGTGCGGGGCCCATGCGGTCCGCAGGAGCATCGTAAAGGATGACGTTGCACTTCTCAAACAGTCCATTCTTGATGCTCTTTCCGGCTCAGACCTGGTGGTGATCAACGCGGGTTCGTCCGCAGGCAGGGAGGATTTTACCGCTGACGTCATCGCCGAGCTTGGCGAGGTCCTGGTGCACGGGGTGGCCATCAAGCCGGGCAAGCCCGTGATCCTCGCCATTGTGCAGGGAAAGCCCGTGATCGGAATTCCAGGATATCCGGTCTCTGCGGCGCTTACGTTCAATCTCTTTGTAAAACCGCTGCTCTATGCATTGCTGGGACTTACCCCGCCCGCTTCGGAAACCATTTCGGCCAAATTGAGCCGCCAGGTGGCGTCCTCACTGGGCGCCGAAGAGTTCATCCGCGTGAAGGTCGGCAGTGTCTCGGGCAGCCTGATCGCGACGCCGGTGACGCGGGGGGCGGGCGCGCTCATGTCGCTGGTCCGCGCCGACGGCGTTCTGCGCGTTCCGGCGGGAAACGAAGGCATCGGCGCCGGGCAGGATGTCCAGGTGGAGCTTTTCCGGTCTCCCCGCGACATCAGGAACACCATTGTCTGCATCGGCTCCCACGACAACGCGCTCGATGTGCTTGCGAACTTCCTGAAGAAGAAACACCCGGAGCTTTCCCTTTCATCCGCCCACGTGGGCAGCATGGGCGGCTTGCTGGCGCTCAAGCGGGGGGAGGCCCATTGCGCGGGCACCCATCTGCTCGATGAGGCGACGGGCGAGTATAATGTGAGCTCCATCAAAAAACTTCTTCCCGACACCAGGGTCGTGCTGGTGAACCTCGTGCACCGCACCCAGGGCTTCATCGTCCCGAAAGGGAACCCCAAAAACATCCGGGGGTTCGAGGATCTGGTGCGTGACGACGTCACGTTCGTGAACCGTCAGACCGGGGCGGGCACGCGGCTCTTGACGGACCTGTATCTGAAACGATTAGCAATTGACCCGTCGAAAGTAAAGGGGTATCATCACGAGGAATATACGCACATGGCGGTGGCAGCGGCCGTGTTGTCCAATGCCGCCGACACCGGTCTTGCTGTGCTCTCGGCTGCCCAGGCGCTGAACCTCGATTTCGTCCCGGTCGGGAGCGAGCGGTATGATCTGGCCATCCTGGAACGATACTATACCGACCCGCTGTTCCAGGCGCTGCTCGGCATCATCCGAGACGACACCGCATTCCGCGATCAGATCAAGAGCATGGGCGGCTATGACGTGAGCGATATGGGAAAAGAGCTCGGGAGATTCTGAGCCGGACCCAATACTCAACATTCAGAACGGCACTGGTTATAGATCATCTCATAAAAAATCATTTTCTGACCGCGGAGACGCGGAGGCACGGAGAAAAGCTTTTTTGTTCTAAGTACGCTCTTCTCTGCGTCTCAGCGCTTCAGCGGTAGATTTTTAGTTCTTACGATTTCCTCATATCGAATTTTGATCAAATTAACGGAGGTACGTGAATGTTCGCACTGGCGGTAAGTACGACACCGGGGATGGGAAGCGGCATCGTCGGTCTGTTTCTGGAATCCGGCTGGATGGGCAAGGCGATCGCAGTGATCCTTATGGGGGTCTCAGTCGTGACCTGGGCCATGATCCTTATGAAGTATCAGTACTTGCGGAAGGCGGAACAAGAGTCGAAGCTGTTCATGACGGAGTTCCGCAGGACCAAGGACGCTCAGGAGCTCTTGAAGTATGCCGAGAAAAAGAAATTCAGCCCCATGGCCACGCTGTTTCGGGAAGGCTACCGGGAAGCCGAATCCATCGTCAAGTCGCTGCCGAACAATACGGTGACCGATGAGGACCGCAAGATGCTGGGCGAAGAGATAGAACGGGCGCTCAAGGTCACGACCCAGGACGAGATATCGTACATGGAACGCTATCTGGCGTTCCTCGGCACTGCCGGCACCGTAGGCCCGCTGCTCGGACTTTTCGGTACGGTCTGGGGCATCATGGACGCTTTTTACAGCATCGGACTGAAGGGGTCGGGTGACATCAGCGCGCTGGCGCCGGGACTTGCGGAAGCGCTCATCAACACCTCCATGGGGCTGTTCGTCGCCATTCCCGCGGTGATCGCCTACAACTACTTTGCCGAGAAGATCAGGGGCATCGCGACCAGGATGGACTCCTTCTCCATGGAGTTCCTGAGCTTCATTCAGCGGACGCTGGTGCGGAGGCAGCCATGAGCTTCGAGCGCAGGAACAGCACCATCATGCGTGAGCTGAACCTGGTCCCGCTCATCGACGTGCTGCTCGTGGTGCTGTTCTTCTATATGATCCTTTCTCCCATGATGAGCCGGGGGCTCGACGTGAACCTGCCGAAGTCCGGGGCCAATACGGTCAAGCCCGAGGACCGTATCGTGCTGACCGTCACCCGCGCGCAGGAGCTGTTCGTGGAAAAAGAGCGCGTGGACATCAGCCGGCTCCGGGACGTGCTCGACTCGATCCGCAAAACGCAGCCGCAGATCAACGTGTATCTCCGGGCCGACCGTGATGCGCCCTACGGCGCCGTGGTGCAGGTGATGGATATCGTAAAACGGGCGGGTATCGACCGTCTCGGTATGGTGACCGAGCCGGCAGCCGGAGGCGAGACCGGCAAATGAGGCTGATCCGCTGGAAAAGGATCGGACAGTCGGGTCAGGAACTGGTAGCAGCCGTACTTTTTTCATTCGTCATTCACGGGCTCCTTATTACCGCAGTCCTGTTGTTCAGCCTTGTAGCCTCCCCGAAGGTCTCGGTCCCGATCTCCTACCAGGTCATGCTGGTGAACGCTCCGGCCGCGGTCGACCAGGCGCTGCCCCAGGAAACCGCGCCCCAGCCGCCGAAACCGGCAGAGGCGCCGGCGCCGAAAAAAACAGAACCCAAAGCACGTTTTGCAGCACCCAGGGCAAAACCTCCGGCAGCTGCAAAGAGCTCCATGCCCGATCTGAGCGTATCAAAGAATCCGAAAAAAAAGATAGATGAACAGCCTGAAACCGCAGCGGAAAAAGAACAACCGGCTCCTTCCGGGTCAGCTTCCCCTGCTGGAACGGCCGCGAATAAAGAGGCGGTGGCGGTTTCCGCGGGACCGCAAAACCAGCTTCCCGGCCTTTCAAGCTACCTCCCCCTGGTGCGCGAGAAGATCGCCCGCAACTGGAACCCCCCGCCGGGTGTCAGGGAAGCCAAGTCCAAGGTCATGTTCCGGATACTCCGTTCGGGCAGGGTGGGTGATGTGAAGCTTCAGGAGTCGAGCGGGAACTTCTATTTCGACCAGGCGGCAAACCGTTCGATCCTCTCGTCGAGTCCTTTTCCGCAACTGCCGGACGAGTATCCCCGGGAATATTTAGAGATCAGCGTTGATCTGGCGGAGAAAAATTGAAAAGGTCGGTTAAGTTTACCTGAACCCTGTACCCTGACCCCCGTACCCTGAATTCATGATTATGAAACCTATCCTTACAATAGTAACGTTCTGTATGCTGATGGCAGCAGCGGCTCCCGTCCATGCCGAATACTACCTCGGCGTGATCCAGGGCGAGGCAAAGAAGATCCCCATTGCCGTGCTTGCTGTCGTGGATGAGGCCGGCGCTCCGGCGCTTCGTGACGAGGTGTTGGGCGTGCTCCAGGCCGATCTGCGCCGTTCGCAGATCTTCGATGTGCTGGACCCGAAAAAGCTCGATATAATCTACCTCGGCCCACAAGAGCCGTCTGTTGAGCTCGTAAAGCGAGGCGGCACCTTCGGACTGACCGGCGTGGTCTGGGCGTCCCTGCAGCGCAACGGGACATCGCTCCGCTTGAAAGGCAAGGTTTATGACGCAGCTTCAGGTACAATACTGGCAAGCGTGCAGTTCAATGGCGGGGCTGATTCCGTCCGCCGCCTTGCCCATTCCCTTGCCGACGAGATCGTAGCCCGGTATACGGGCGAGAAGGGCATTGCCCGGAGCCGCATCGCCTATGTAGCTGACAAGACCGGGAACAAGGAGCTGTACGTCATGGACTATGACGGCAAGAACGCTCTGAAGGTCACGGCGGACCGCTCGATCTGTCTGTCTCCCGCCTGGAGCGCAGACGGAAAGATCCTTGCCTATGTATCGTACCGGGACAAGAACCCCGATCTCTTCGGTCTTGACCTGGGAACAGGGAAGCGATGGAAGATATCGGGGGCCGAGGGGCTGAACATTTCGCCGGCCTGGTCGCCTGACGGCAAGCGGTTGGCAGTGGCGCTCAGCAAGGACGGAGGCGCTGAGATCTACACGATGACCCGCGAAGGCCGCGATCTGGAGCGGCTTACCTTCGGCATCTCCGACAATGTGGCGCCTTCCTGGGCGCCGAACAACCGGGAGATCGTTTTCAATTCCGGAAGAGCGGGATCGCCGCAGCTCTATATCATGGGCGTCGACGGCACCAATGTGCGGCGCGTGACCTTCGAGGGCAACTATAACGCATCACCGAACTGGTCGCCACGCGGCGACCGCATCGTGTTCGTCTCCCAGGTCGGGGGACTCTTCAAGATCGCAACGATCAATCCCGACGGCTCCGAACCACGCCTGCTGAGCAGCGGCCCGGGGAACGACGAGAACCCGTCGTGGTCCCCCAGCGGCCGGCAGATCGTATTCAGCTCGACCCGCGGGGGCAGGTCCAATATCTATATCATGAACGCCGACGGCACGGACCTGGAGCGGATCACGCCGAACGACGCCAATTACTCGTCGCCTGCATGGTCTCCCTGAGGCAGGGGACGTTTTTTCGGCATCGGCCGGACGCCGTGATGCCGCGCCGGACAATGACCGGGTATGCCATACTGAGGCGTTTCCCTGCGGAGGAACAGGGCATCCTGCGATGGCAGCCGCCGCTCTGAGAGGAGCCGTATCCATGGACCTGCATAAACCCGTAACGATCCTGCTGGTGGAGGATGATCCCGGACACGCCCTGCTCATTGAGAAGAACCTTCGCCGCGCCGGGATAACCAACACCATTATCGCGCTCGACAATGGCCAGCGAGCCGTTGACTACCTGTTCAGCAAGGCGGGGTACGAGAACGATCCCCATCCGGCGCCGTTCCTCATCCTGCTCGACCTCAACCTTCCGGTGCTTGACGGATACCAGGTCCTGAAGATCATCAAACACGATCCCCGCACCAGACAGATCCCCGTTGTTGTCCTGACAACAACAGACAACCCGCAGGAAATATCCCGGTGCTATGAACTGGGATGCAATGTCTATGTCACGAAACCGGTGGAGTACGATAAATTGTCCGATGCCATACGGATGCTCGGTTTGTTCCTCACCATCGTCAAGGTCCCGGAAAAGGAATAAGGGCACGGGTGGGGTGAGGCTGTTCTCATGCAGCAGAATGCCAGGGGGCGTCAATGAGCGAAAAACGGTACAAAGGACTGTCGATCTTTTCCCAGCTCCTGATCGCTTTCATGGTCGTTGTCGTCATTATCAGCGGGCTGTTGACCGCTGTCTATTACACGTTCAGCAAACGGCATATTGAACAGCAGACCATTGAAAGCCTGCTGCAGCAGTTCGTGATGGTCAGATATCATTTTAACGACGAGATCCGGGACGAGCTTTCCAGCGACCTGCGCATGCTTGCGGCAAACCCTACCTTGGACGATTTCATCGGGGCCGCAGGCCCGGAACGCGAGATCGCCGAGCGCTCCGTCGAGCGGCTGTTTCGCGAGTCGCTTCGCTATTTTTCTTCCTATCAGAACATTTCGCTTCTGGATGCATCGGGCAGCGAGCTGATCACGGCCGGACGAAGCGGACGCACGAAGCCGGCCGGGAGTCCCGGCAGAAACCGCGTGTTTGCGGAGCTTAAAACCGCAGTGCCTGGTACAATTCGCGCATCTCATCCGGAAAAAGATCCCCACGGGCAGGTCTTTTTTTCCATCGGCATTGACAAAACAAGCGTAGTTGCCGGGAAAATTCATGGCAGCCTTATTATCGACTACCGGCTCGATGAATTCCTCGAGTACCTCGACGCCATAAAAATATTGGGTGATAATCCCCTCTGGGCCTTCACTTCCGACGGGACGGTGCTGAAACAACCCGAGCATCTGCAGGCGATGTTCGATCCCCGGCCCCATTTCCGCAGGGAGGTGGCGCAGGACCGGACCCTGCTGGTCGTTGAGGGAGGCTTGCTGGTGTACCAGGATTTTTTCGTTACGCCGGACGCGCCGCTGCTGCGGGTGGCCATCAGCATCCCGAATGCGCTCCTGCTTGACGATATCCGGTCCATGCTCAGGTTTGTGTTCATCGTGTTCCTGCTTCTCCTTGCGGTATCGACGGTGATCGCCTATTATGTCTCCCGCTATTTTTCGCGGCCCATTGTTCTGCTCGCCCATGCCGCGGACCGGTTTGCGCATGGGGACCTCTCGGCAAAGGTGGACACGAGAACGACAGGCGAGATGCAGATGCTTGTTCAGAACTTCAATCGCATGGCTGCGGATCTGGAACGGACGACGGTTTCCCGGGATTACATGGACAATATCGTCTCCAGCATGATGGATACCCTCATTGTGGCCTCGCCGCAAGGCACGATCACCCGGCTGAACGAGGCGGCCTGCTTTTTGCTGGGGTATCAGGAGCAGGAACTGATCGGGCAGCCGTTTACCCTCGTTCTTGGCGGAGCATTGGGAGGCACGGACGAGGTGATCGGGGACGTGCTCGCCCGGGGATCGATCAGCAACCAGGAGCGGTGGTACCGGGGAAGCGACGGGAGAAGGATCCCGGTGCTCTTCTCGGCGTCGGTCCTGCGCGATGCGCAAGGCCTGGTGGAGGGAGTTGTCTGCGTTGCCCAGGACATCACCGAGCGCAAGCGGGATGAGTCACAGCTCAAGAGCTATTCGGAAGAGCTGGCCCTGATCAATGACGACCTCCGGAATTTCGCCTACATCGTATCGCACGACCTTCGCGCGCCGCTCGTCAACATCAGAGGTTTTTCCGATGAGCTTATCTACAGCATCAGAGAGCTGACGCCGATGCTCATGGCTTATCTCGACCGGTTCGACGACGAGCAGCGTCGCAAGTATCTCGCCGTCATCGAGAAAGACATCCCCGAAGCGCTCCAGTTCATCGGGACATCGGTGAGCCGGATGGACAACCTTATTACCGCCATTCTGAAGCTCTCGCGCGTCGGCAGGCGCAGGTTGAACCCGGAACCGATCCAGACCACTGTTTTCGTGCAGGGGATCCTGAACTCGCTGGCGCATCAGATCGAAAGCCGCCGGATCCAGGTCGTGGTGGAGCAACTTCCGGACATCATAACGGACCGCACCGCCCTGGAGCAGATCTTCGGCAATCTCCTGGATAATGCCATAAAGTACCTAGCTCCCGGCAGGCAGGGGCGCATTGTCGTCGGCGCCGAGCACGACGGAAAGGACATTGTTTTTCATATCTGCGATAACGGGCGGGGGATGGCAAGCGAAGACGTTCCCAAGGCCTTCGATATTTTCCGCCGCGTGGGACCCCAGGATGTGCCGGGAGAAGGCATGGGGCTGGCCTATGTCAAGACCCTCTTGCGGCTGCTGGGCGGACGCATCTGGTGCGAATCCCAGGCGGGCGTCGGAACGACCTTCAGTTTTTCGGTCCCTGCCGCCCCGTCCGAACCGGAGGACGTGAAGGGGGAGGCCGACCGTATCCAGGGAACATCCGGCGGCGCTCCTGCCGGTTCGGGCACAACCGCTCCGTTTACCTGACCGGCAGAGTATGATATCTTTATCAAGACGATCTGCAGCGCAGCAGGTTCCTTTATATTCTGATTACCTTCAAAGGGAGTAACGTCCGTGGCTGATATTATGGTAACCCATGTTTTGTATATGGAGGATGACCCGGGTCTTTCCATCCTGCTGCAGAAGGGACTGACGCGGAAGGGGTTTGTCGTCGATACGGCGGTGAACGGCGAGGACGGGCTGCAGAAGGTCGCTGCAGGCAGGTTTGATGTGCTGCTCGTCGACTATAATATGCCGTTCCTCGGCGGACTCGATGTTATCCGGATCCTTGGCGAACAGGGGTCCTCGCTCCCGATCATCATGGTCACGGGAGAGGGAAACGAATCCCTGGCGGTCGAGGCGCTGAAACTCGGAGCCGCCGATTATGTGGTGAAGGACGCCGAGATGCGGTACCTGGAGCTGCTCCCTGCGGTCATCGGCCAGGTGCTCTACAAACAGCAGCTCGTCAAAGAGCATCGTACTATGCAGGAAAATCTGCGGGAGAGCGAGGAACGGTATCGCCGCCTGGTCGAGCTTTCACCGGACGGCATCGCCATCCATAGCAAGGGACGCTTCTCCTTTGTCAATCCCGCCGGCGTGCGGATCCTCGGCGCCGTACGGGCGGAACAATTGACCGACCGGTCGCTCTACGATGTCGTACATCCCGACTATCAGGCCATTGTGCGCTCGCGGATGCAGCGGCTGGAAGCGCAGCCCGGGAGCGCTCCCTGGATCGAGGAGAAATTCATCCGGATCGACGGAGCGGTCATCGATGTCGAGGTTGCCAGCATCTCCTTCTCCCTGGAAGGAAAACTTACCTTCCAGACGATCTTCCGCGATATTACCGAACGAAAACAGGTGGAGCAGCGGCTCGAACATCTGGCGCTCTATGACCCGCTCACCGGATTGCCGAACCGGGCATTGTTCTTCGACCGTATGGGCCAGCTCCTGTCGCTGGCAAAACGGAACCATTTTGTGCTTGCCCTGCTCTATATGGACCTGGACCATTTCAAAAAGATCAACGACACGCTGGGCCATGAAGCAGGCGACCTGCTGCTGCAGGAGGCATCAAAACGCATGGCGTCCTCCACCCGGAGGGCGGACACGATCGCGCGCATGGGCGGCGACGAGTTCATCGGCATCTGCGGCAGGATCACGGCCGCCGAGGACGCGGTGGTCGTGGCCCGCAAGATCGTTGACGTTCTTTCCGAGCCCTTTGACCTCAAGGGCCATCGATGCTCGATCAGTGCGAGCATCGGCATCAGCCTCTATCCCGCTGACGGCGATGACGCCGAGATCCTGCTGAACAAGGCGGACCAGGCCATGTACCGCGTGAAGCAGGGCGGCAAAGGCGGGTATTTATTGTTCAGAGATATGCCTGCCGCCACTTCCTGAAGCGCTCTGCAGCACCTGCCGTTCCGTTCATCGCCCGGCCCTGCCTCTGCTGACGCCCCACCTCCTCCGTGCTATACTATAAGTGAAATATTTCTCAGTCATATCAGGACGGTTTGTGTCCTCAATGCTATTGGTCAGGTGGGCGGAGTTCAAGCCGACACCCGTCAGAGTGTGGGAGATCAGGCCATGCCGCATTTCGGATTAATGAATGAACAGGAACTGGGACCGGTTGCAGGCCCGCTGCAGCGGGCGAGGCTGCATCTGCGGGGCGGCAAAAGAAGACTGCGCCAGGGAAAGGTCTCTGCAGGTATTGTCACGCTGTACGATGCGCTGGAAGGAGCCATGCTCTCCTATGCCGAATCGCCTGATACGGGGCCGCGGCTTCAATTCCTGCCCGGAGAGCGCATCCACGACAGCAAGGTACTGTATGCCGTGCTTGTCCGGTCCAAGGTGCTGAACGGGGCCTTTGATTTCGAGGCTTTTGACCAATTGACCGAGAAGGCATTGTATCAGGAACTCGACGGCTATGACACGCGGGACCTGCTCGTTGGCGTCGAATCGGTCATGACACAACTCGGGGTCCTGCCCTTTGACGAAGCGGGGCTGCCGCCGGAAGACCCGAAGACCTTCTAATTTCTGGATTGCGGATTTCGGACATCGTGGTCTGTGACCATTGCGGATTGAAAAAACTATGAACCATCTCGTAAACGAACGATCGCCCTATCTGCGGCATGCCGCGAACCAGCCTGTTGACTGGCGGCCCTGGTCCGATGAAGCCTTCGATCTGGCGCGTCAGGAGGACAAGCCGGTCTTTCTGAGCACCGGCGCGGTTTGGTGCCACTGGTGCCACGTCATGGCGAAGGAAACATTTCAGGATGAAGAGATCGCCCGGATGATGAACGAGCTCTTTATCTGCGTCAAGCTTGACCGCGACGAACGGCCCGATATAGACCGGCGCTTTCAGCAGGCCGTAGCCGCCATGGGAAGCGGCAGCGGGTGGCCCCTTTCCGTTTTCCTCACTCCGGACCGGCATCCTTTTTTCGGAGGCACCTACTTTCCGCCCGAGGACCGGTATGGCCGTCCGGGTTTCAAGTCCGTGCTGAGGTCGGTCAGCGGGTTCTATCACTCCCAGCGGGGAGAGGTTGAGGACTATGCCGGCCGTCTCAGGGAAGCGCTGATGCCCGACCGGGTCCAGCCGGGCGAGCTGAGGAAGCAGTCATTAACGGATGCGGTGACAGCGATCCTGACGCAATATGATCCGAAGAACGGCGGTTTTGGCTCCTCGCCAAAGTTCCCCATGCCGGGGGCCCTGGAATTTCTGATCCGCCGGCATGCCCTGATGCTGGACGGAACATTCGTCGAACTGGCCGTCAGAAAAACGCTGGAGAGCATGGCGTGCGGCGGATTCCATGACCAGCTGGGCGGCGGATTCCACCGGTACTCCGTTGACGAGGCGTGGATCGTACCGCACTTTGAAAAGATGGCCGACGACAATGCCTGGCTGCTCAGGAACTATATCGATGCCTTTGCCCGGTTCGGTGATGAGCGGTTCAAAGAGGTGGCTCTCGGCATCATCCGGTACAGCCGCGAGGTCCTGTCCGATCCTGCGGGCGGGTTCTTTGCCAGCCAGGACGCGGATGTAACGCCCGATGACGAAGGAGGGTACTTCACCTGGACCGATGACGAGTTCCGGTCCGTCCTGACCGTTGAAGAGCATGGAGTGCTTTCGCGGCTCCTGCTCGATCCGCGCGGAGCCATGCACCACGATCCATCGCGGCAGGTGCTCTTTGCTGCCCGGGAACCGCGGGATATCGCCCAGGAGCTTTCACTGCCCTTTGATGACGTGGAGCGCATCATCGCTCGCGGGAAAGAAAAGCTCCTTCGTGCCCGGAACGACCGTCCTGCGCCGTTCATCGACCGGACGCTCTACACTTCCCTGAACGGCCTGTTCATTGCGTCCTGTCTCCGGGCGGCCCGCGTGCTTCCTGACCCCTGGCTCCTGGAATTTTCGCTTGCCAGCCTGAGCCGCATCCTGCAGGAGCATTACCACGGCGCCGGGCTCCTGCATACCGCCGGGGTCCCCGGTATTCTCGACGATCACGTTCACCTGGTGGAAGCCTTGATCGAGGCCCATGAAATGACGGGTGATCCGCGGCATCTCTCGCAGGCCCGGGAGCTGATGGATCTCACGCTCACCAGGTTCCAGGACAGCGAGGGAGGGTTCTTCGATACAGCGCAGGAGGTTCTGGGAACGCGGCTCAAACGAATCGACGATATCCCGCACTCGTCCGCCAACAGCACGGCCGTTACGCTGCTGCTCAAGCTCCATCGCCTCACCGGTGAGGACCGGTACCAGGAGGCTGCCGGCAGGGCGCTTTCGCTCTTCACGCATGCTGCCGCGGAGATCGGGATACACGCCGGCGCCTATTACGGAGGGCTCGACGCCTGGTTCCACCTTCTGACGCTCACCGTGGAAGCACCTCCCGGGGGCATGCTCGCGCGAGCGGCCCGCAGATTCGGCGGGACCTCTGCCGTCATTCGGTACAACGAAGATCACGGCCGCGTGCTCCCCTGTCTGGGCACGCTCTGCGGCGAACCGATCACCGATCCCGGGGCGCTTGCCGAAAGCGTCAACAAACTGCACCTGCGGGGTGTTTAGTGTGGATTAAAATGCACGATCCATTATCCTGTGCTATGATAGATGCATTCGTAAAAAGCCATGATCTGCTGCGGGCCGGAGAACCGAAGTATGTACTTTGAAGAGAGAAGGCTCTTCTCAGCGGCCTGTCCGCGGGGAGTCGGCACATGAGGGCCCTGGTTACCGGCGGTACGGGATTTATCGGCAGCCGGGTCGTCGATCTCCTGCTGAAGCAGGGACAGGTCGTCCGGCTTTTTTCGAGGCAGCGGGAGCTCCCCAGCCGCCTCCAGGGCAAACGGGTGACGCTCTATCACGGAGACCTGCGCGACCCCGCGTCGCTCCTCGATGCCATGGAAGGCATGGACGTCGTGTACCACCTGGGCGAGATCCGGAACACCTCGCGCCATGCGGCTGAAATGAACGTGCGGACCCTGGAGTGGGTCGTGGACGAGCTCGCGCAGGCGGGCATTGAACGGATCGTGTTCGTCAGTTCCTTGAGTGTTGCCGGGATCCCTTCCCGGGTGCCGGCCACGGAGGAGACAAAACCTGCTGCCCTGCTGAATGACCATTACACCTGGTACAAGCGGACCTGTGAGAAGCTCCTTGCCGACCAGTCCAATGCCGCATCGGTCGTCATACGGCCCGGCGTGGTCTATGGCAAGGGCTCGCGCTATCTGGAACGCCTGGTCGCGTCGGTGCAGCGCCTCGGCCCCCACGGTTTTCCCTTCATCGGCAACGGCATGCAGGTCGCTCCCTTCGTGCATGTCAATGATCTTGCCGCGGCCATCTGCCTTGCGGGAACGCGGACCCCTGCCGTTTGCCAGGTCTTCAACATCACCGACGGCCTGCATCACAGCTGGTTCGATTTTTTCAAGGCCATTGCCGATGCATCGAACAAAAGGTTCAGGATCATTCCCGTTCCGCCGCTTCTGATGCGAAGGCCCGCGCAGTGCCTTGATCTTTTTCTCGGGCTGTTCGGGGTGAAGCTTAGCCTGAACAATTACGTGCGGTACCTGGCTTCGAACATCCTGTTCGATCCTGCCCGGGCAAGGGAACTGCTGGGATGGAAACCGCAGGAAGATTTTTACCGGAGTGTGGAAGACATGGTCCGGCAGGAATGACCGCAACAAAGGAGGATCGATGATGGATGCCATGAACGCTCTCCTGACCCGGAAAAGCATCAGGGTGTATACCTCCAAGCGGGTTTCGCGCGAGCTGATCCAGGAGGTCCTGGAAGCGGCCATGTGCGCGCCTTCTGCCGGCAACGAACGGCCCTGGCATTTCGTGGTCCTGACCGACCGCGCCCTGCTCGACGGGATCCCGAAGTTCCATCCTTATGCCGCCATGTTGAAGCACGCCTCGGCTGCGATCCTGGTCTGCGGCGATCCGACCATGGAAAAACACCAGGGATACTGGGTCCTGGACTGCGCGGCAGCGACGGAAAATCTTCTGCTCGCGGCCCATGCCAAGGGGCTCGGCGCGGTCTGGTGCGGGGTTTACCCCACGGCGGACCGCGTGGTGAATATGCGTGCACTGCTCGACCTTCCCGCGCAGGTCGTTCCCTTTTCCCTGATCCCGCTCGGCTTTCCTGCAGAGGAAAAAAAGGCGGGGGACCGCTTCGACGCATCGCGCGTGCACGAGAACCGCTGGTAGGGAACCTGCCCGGAACGGTACTGAGCGATACCGCGGAAGTCGACAACGAAAAAAAACTGTCTGAATGGGTGTATGCCGGGTGAGCGCCCGTGAGAGACCCAAGAATGTTGACAAGGTTTTGGGAGTATGTTATGGTTCCTTCACTGTCTATGCAGGTTCATTCAGGGTGCAGTACAGATTGTTTCAGATAGTTCTTCTCTCAATTTAAGAGAACAATGAAAGTTACTTCCTAAGGAGGAATCGCCATGAAGAATCGATCGAAGATAAGCATTGTGTTGTCCTATGTACTTATTCTGTTCGTAAGCATGTTCGTTCTCTGGGGTTGTCCCAAGAGCGCCGAGATCATAGCCGAGCCGGAAGCGCAGCCGGCGCCTGAGGTCACGACGGAGCAGTCGGAGGCTGCCAAAGCTGAAGCGATGGCGCAGGCCAATGCTGAAAGGGAGCGCGCTGCCGCCGCTGCAGCAGCAGAAGCCGCAGCACGTGAAGAGACCGAGGCCAGGGAACGGGCAGCTGCCGCAGCCGAGGCGGGTCTCAAACCGATCTATTTTGATTTCGACCGGTCCTTTATCCGCGATGATGCGCGTGCAGTGATGAAGGAGAACGCCGACTGGCTCAAGGCGAACCCGAACGTGAAGGTCAGGATCGAAGGGAACTGCGATGAGCGCGGCACCATCGAATACAACCAGGCGCTCGGTCAGCGGCGCGCCGCTGCAGCCAGGAAATATCTTACGGACCTCGGTATTGCGTCGAGCCGGATCTCGCTCATCAGTTACGGCAAGGAAAAGCCGGCTTGCAATGAGCAGACCGAAGAGTGCTGGCAGATGAACCGGCGAGACGAGCTCGTCGCGCAGTGACACCGTAACATCAACCCGGTCAGGCGGCATCGCCGCCTGACCGGATGCACCACCGATCCCGCGAGCCTATTCCATGATGATAAAAAAAACAGTGACCGTCTCCACGCTCCTTCTGCTGGCAGCCTGTGCGCCCCAGGCGGAGCTCGTGAAGACCCGCACGGAGCTTTCCGATGTCCGGACCGGCACCAGAGCGGTCGAGTCCACGGTGCAGGACCTGCAGAAGCGTCTGGCTGCCGCCGAAAAGCGGCTTGAGGCTGCGGAAAAACGGGCCGATGCGGCAGAGGAATTGGCAAAGAACACCAGCAACGTGGAAAAGGCCGTAGCCGATGCAGGCGCACGCTTCGATCAGCTCTCCACGGACATCCAGCTGGTCCAGGGCAGGCTGGAGGAGAACAATTACCGCATTTCCGACCTTGCGCAGAAGATCGACGACCGCGGTTTTAAGATCTCCGAGCTGGCGGCGCGCATTGACGACCTTGATGCCAGGATGAAGCCGTCCGCAGCCGGCGTGTCAACGCCTGCGGCAACGGCACAGAGGCCGGCAGCCAGGGTCGAACCTTCCGAAGCCTACCGTCAGGCCAAGGTCGATTACGATAAGGGCAACTTCGACCTCGCACTTGCCGGGTTCCAGAACTACCTCGTGCAATTTCCCGATGCAAGCCAGGCTGATAATGCCCAGTACTGGGCTGGCGAATGCCACTATTCGCTGAAGGAATTCAATAAGGCCATTGAGGCCTTCACCAGGGTCATCAACACCTATCCCAAGAGCGACAAAGTTGCCGGAGCTAAGCTCAAGATCGGCCTGTCCTATATGAACGAAAAGAACAATGCAAAGGCCAGGGAAGCATTGAACAAGGTCATTGTGGAGCATCCCGGGAGCAAAGAGTCCGAAATTGCAAAGAGCCGGCTCCAGAAGATCGGGAAATAGCGTATTTCACCGGATCCAGGCCCTCCTCCTTCTTAATTACTCATCATTTCTCATCCTGCCAGGGAACCTCACGCCGCCAATGCAATGTAGTAAATGCTACAATAATATCATCAGAGGCTCCAATTCCAACTGATCCGCTATAATTATTAATACTATCATTTTGATTTAATGTAAATATTTAATCTGCTCTTTTGGCGCAGTCATTGCTATATGTCACGCAGGAGGCGTGGAATGCGTACCTTTTTAGGATTTCTTTTGATCATCAGTATGGGCCTTACCCCCGGGTTGTCGCGGGCTCAGGACGCGGTTATTTCGCTGCCCGAGCTGGAGCAGGAAGCGCTCACGAACAATCCCGAGATCAATATGGCCGCGAAAAAATTTGAGGCGGCCGCGGAAAGGAAGTCGCTCGCCTCCGCCATGCCGGACCCGATGATAGGCATCATGCTTCAGAATGTGGGCGCCCTCGGCACCTCGACCGTGGGCAAGGAAGAAATGAGCATGCAGGGAGTGGTGTTCACGCAGGAGATCCCCTTCCCGGGCAAGCTTTCCATCAAGGGCCGGGCGGCCGCAAAAATGGCGGGTCGAGAACAGGAAAACTCCCGGGAGACCAAACTCAGGGTGCTGAGCAGTTTAAGGACTGCCTACTACGAGTACTACCTGGCGTACCGGTCAGCGGAGATCCTGCATGAGACCAAGGAACTTATGAAGAACGTCCAGGGGATCGCCGAGACCCGGTATGCGACCGGGCAGGGCATGCAGCAGGACGTGATCAGGGCGCAACTCGAGGTTTCCATGCTGCTGGACAGGATCGCCGAAGAGGACGGGAAAAAAGAGACCCAGGCCGCACTGATCAGCAGTCTCGTGGGCCGGAACCCGATGCTGTCCCTGGGAAGGCCGGCCGAACCTGCCCGAAAGGCGATGGGCAAAAGCATGGATGAAATGGCCGTCAAGGCCCAGGCCCATTCGCCGATGCTGAAGGGCAAGCAGCAGATGGTGGAGCAGAGCGAAGCGGAGCTGTCCATGAGCCGCTGGGAATATATGCCGGACATGGTGTTGTCCGCCGGCATGTTCACGCGGGGTGACTTCAAGGACGTCTGGCAGGCGAGCCTGATGTTCAAAGTGCCGCTGTATTTCTGGAACAAATCGACGGGAGTCAAGGCCGCGAACGCGGACCACCATGCGGCCCAATATGAGTATGAAGCGGAAAAACTGGCGCTCCTGGCCCGCATGCGCGATCTCTATGCCATGGTGAAGACGTCCGAACACCACCTCCACTTGTACCAAACGGGGATCATTCCCCAGGCGCGGATGGCGCTTCAATCCGCCTCATCGAACTACCAGGTGGGAAAGACCGACTTTATGTCGCTGCTCGAGGCGGAGAACACGCTGCTCAAATACCAGCTCATGGAGCAGGAGGAACTGGTGAACCTGAGCAAGAACCAATCCATGCTCGGGGAGATCACGGGGGAAGAACATGAGTGAGAATTGCGGATTTCGGATTGCGGATTGCGGAATGAAAGGCATGATGCGTGTGTTAGCGGTCGTTTTCTTCGTATGCCTATCCAGTGCCCCGGTTTTTTCCCAGGACCATGCAGGACATCAGCAGGGTCAGGGGACCGCCGGCACGGGCCAGGGAACGGTTGAAAAGAAACAAACGGCCCCGCCTGCCATCACGCTGTCGTCCGACAAGATGCAGCTCATCGGCGTGCGCACCGCCGTTGCCGCATACCGCTCGCTGGACAGGCAGGTCCGCACGGTCGGAAAAGTGGAGGTCGATGAGACCAGGCTCGCTTTTGTGAACACGAAGGTCTCGGGATGGGTAAAGAAGCTCTTTGTGAACTTTACCGGCGACCGGGTAGAAAAAGGCCAACCGCTGCTTTCGATCTACAGCCCCGACCTCGTGACCGCCCAGGAAGAGTATCTCCTGGCGCTGCGCTCCCGGTCGACCGGTACGGGAGGCCTTCCGGAAGTGGAATCGTCGCAACAATCCCTGGTCGAATCAGCGAAGCGGCGGCTGCAATTGTGGGACATCTCGGCCCGGCAGATCGAGGAGCTCGAAAAGGCCGGTAAGCGCCTGACCGACATGACCATCGAGGCCCCGTTAAGCGGTATTGTGCTCGAAAAGATGGTGATCGACGGCGCCTATGTGACCGCGGGGATGAACCTGTACAGGATCGCGGATCTGTCCAGGGTCTGGATCATGGCCGATATATACGAATACGAGGTCCCCCTGGTAAAGGTCGGGCAGCAGGCACGGGTGACCCTGCCGTACTCCGCGAACGAAATACTGCACGCTCAGGTGAGCTATATCAACCCCGTGCTCGATCCCATGACGAGAACGGTCAAGGTGCGCATCGCGGTGAACAATCCCGGTTTGCTCCTCAAACCGGACATGTTCACCAATGTGGAGATCAGCGTCGCTTCCGGCCCGCGGCTCGTCATTCCCCGGGAAGCGGTGATCGATTCCGGCACCCGCCAGATCGTGTATGTCGAGACCCGTCCCGGCACGTATGAGATGCGCAGCGTGACGCTCGGCGTGCGCGGAGAACAGGACGTCGAAGTGGTCAAAGGCATAAAAAAGGGCGAACGCGTCGTGACGTCCGGCAATTTCCTTATAGACTCTGAAAGCCAGCTGAGGAGCGGACAATGATGTCAATTGCGGATTTCGGATTGCGGATTGCGGAATGAAAAGCGAAAGAATTTACCGCGAAGGCGCGAAGGGCGCGAGGACGTCAAAAACAAAAGATATTGCCTTAATTCTAGATCTATAAGCTTTCCTTCGCGCCTTTGCGGTGAATGGGTTTGTCCCTTTTTTTGTTATGGATGGAGCGCCAGATGCTTGCAAAAATAATAGAACTTTCAGCCCGAAATAAATTCCTCGTCTTTCTCGTCGTAGGATTTCTGACTGCATGGGGCGTCTGGGCCGTGTACCAGACGCCGCTCGACGCGATACCCGATCTTTCGGACGCTCAGGTGATCGTTTTCACCGAATGGGCGGGGAGAAGCCCGGACCTGGTCGAAGACCAGATCACCTACCCCATCGTGTCGTCCATGCTTTCGGCGCCCAAGGTGCGCGTGGTGCGCGGCAAATCCTTCCTCGGCCTGTCCTTCGTGTATGTGATCTTCGAGGACGGCACCGACATCTACTG
>MHDY01000078.1:0-506 GCA_001803705.1 Nitrospirae bacterium GWC2_56_14
TGTGCCATGATGAGTCCTCCCTTTCTTTTCTGTCTGCTCTGTCTATATTGTACCAGCCCTGGTTGATTCTGCATAAAATCGACGTTAACAAGGGCTCTCTGAATAACCGGCCGGCTGCGTTTGAAACGGCTGCAGGCTTCCGGTTTGAATCAGGATGTGTGAATAATTCTCAGAAGGGGGCGGAGGTGCAGGGAGAGGGGCTAACGAAGGTGAGCGCTCATGGACTCTCCTGATCGGATTCAATCGTTACCCAGATATTTTTTGATGGTCTCTACGTCCAGGCCCATCTGCTTGGCAATCATGGCCACTGAATACCCCGATGAATTCAATGTCCTGACTTCTGTCGCAGCGGAAGGTTCCGGCTCGTGGTACAGTTTGGGCTTATCGAAGGGGAATGCGTTTGTTTCGGCGTTGCCAAGGTATTGATTGACCGTCTCAAGACCCAAGCTCATCCGGTTGGCGATCAAGGCAGGAGGGTATCCCTGTTGCTGCAGCGATTTTACTTG
>MHDY01000078.1:529-8063 GCA_001803705.1 Nitrospirae bacterium GWC2_56_14
CGTCTGTACCTCAAGGCCTGTCCTGCTGACGATTGCCTCAAGGGGGTAACCCTCGCCTTTCATTGCCTGAACCAGTGCCTGGTCTGAAAGTTCGACCGTGTCCGCCTGTGCCCCTGGCCGTCCACCCAGGGCAGGCTGAGACGATCTGGCCGTCGAAGCCTGATGGGCAGTTGGCTGCTGGGAACGTACGGATGTGGCATCCACGATCGTCACGACGTCAAACTCCATAACCGGGTTTTATTGGCTCCCATAATATTGCTTTTGCAGCTGTTTTTCAATATTTTTCCCGCAACGCGGTAAAGGTGTCGGCGTACCTCGGAAACGTTGATGCCTCCTTCGACCGCCTGCCTTCGAAAGCAACTTTCTCTTCTCTACCACAGAAGTCGCATTAGGCTTCGACAACCAGCAACTCTGGTCAATCCTTAAGGCAATAAAATCTGTAAAAACAAATATTTAAGCCGACAGACACATTGTCCGATCTATACATCTAGAATATCTATTTCAAATCGATGAAGGGAACCGGCATGGCAACAATAAAGTCCAAAATGGTCGTCAACGTCTTCGGGGTAATCTCCATCCTCATCATCATCGTGTTGATGAATTACTTCACTCTCAGAAAAATTGGGGAAATACATGAAAAGAATGCGCTGACATCAAAGGCGGCGGTGCTGGCAGCAGCGGTAGACGGTGCCAGCCGCGGGCTGTATGGCATTATTGCCGACGCAGTGATAAACCGGAATCTCGAGGAATCCGAAAAGAAGTGGCAGGAAGCCAAGGTGCTGAACAGGAATAAGTACGACGACCTGGGCAGGCATCTTGATACCGTCGAAGAAAAACAGGGCCTGGCGAAGGCACAACGTGCCGAGGAGCGGATCGTGGCGTTGTTCGAGGGGGAGTTGCTGCCGGTACTGAAGAGCAGCAGCGACTTTACCCCCGAAATCCGGACCATCGACGGGAAGATAGATGAGCAGTTGACGATAATTAATGAAGCGACGACGGCCATTGAAGCCGCTCTGGCGAAGGAAATGGACCTCAAGCAGGAGGAAGCAAAAGCCGAAATTCGTACGGCGGTCACCCAATCGATCATTATAGGCCTGGTAGGAATCCTGTTGCAGGCGGGCTTCGCAGGATGGCTGGTCAGCCAGATCCTGAAGCCGATACACGCAATGGTTGCATTGTTGAGGGATGTTGCCGAGGGGGAAGGGGACCTGACCAAAAGACTGGACGATACGAGCCGGGACGAGATTGCCGTGGCAAGCAGCTGGTTCAACCAGTTCATGGAAAATATACAGCAGATCATCGTGCAGGTAGCGGGCAGTTCCAGTCAGCTTGCCGCCGCAGCCAGCCAGCTCCAGGCCACCTCAGAGCAGATCGCAACGGGAGCCGAAGAAGTGGCGGCCCAAACCGGTACGGTTGCTACTGCCAGTGAAGAGATGGCGGCGACGAGCGGTGATATTGCACGAACCTGCCATCAGGCCGCCGAGAGTGCCAAGTTTGCCAGCACTGCTGCGGAGAGTGGTGCGGCAGTCGTCCACGGGACGGTGCAGGGGATGCAGAAGATTGCACTCCGCGTCCAGGAGACGGCAAAGGCGGTTGAGAACCTTGGTGCCCGATCCGACCAGATCGGTGCAATTATAGGAACGATTGAGGATATTGCCGACCAGACCAACCTGCTGGCGCTCAATGCAGCCATCGAGGCTGCCCGGGCGGGCGAGCAGGGACGGGGCTTCGCGGTGGTTGCCGATGAGGTGCGAGCACTGGCGGAACGGACCACCAGAGCCACCAAGGAGATCGGCGGCATGATCAAGTCTATCCAGCAGGAAACGAAGGCGGCGGTACGGGAGATGGAAATAGGAGTGCGCGAGGTTGAGACGGGGACAATAGAAGCCGAAAAATCGGGCCGTGCCATTGCCGAGATTCTCGAGCAGATCAGCTCCGTGGATAATCAGGTGGCGCAGATTGCCACTGCGGCCGAACAACAGACCGCCACCACCAATGAAATTACCAATAACATGCAGCAGGTGACCGACGTGGTGCAGGCAACATCGAGAGGAGCCCTGGAGTCCGCCCAGGCGGCGAGGCAGGTGAACCGGCTATCGAACGAACTGCTCGGTCTGGTGGGCCGTTTCAAGGCATAGAAGCAATTTCATGTTCAACCGCATCGCCAAACCGGTGCCGGTATCGGTACATCTGGACCGTTAGGACGGAGGGCAGGCTGCTGGTGTGCGATGCCGCCTGCCCCTGCTTATCCTCTCGCCGTTATGCTCAGCAGGCCGGGGAAGAGGTTGTCGGGGTCGTACGTCGCCTTCACCTTTTCCAGGCGGTCCAGGTTCGGGCCGTAAGCCCCCCGCAGCAAGGCCTCCTTATCCTCCACAAAACCGGGGAAGTTCAGGTAGCTCCCGCCATCGGAAAACTGCTGCAGGTCCCTATGTACATTTCTGGCCCAGGCGATGTTCGCCTGGCTGGTCTCCGGGTCGCGCCAATTTGCTTCGATGCCGATCATGTATGGCGGCTGCCGCTGCGCGAAAGCCGTATCCGACACCGGTACCCGCGTAACGGTTCCTCCGAGGAACCAGACGTCGATGGAAGATTCCGGCGAAGGGCGCCTGGCGGTATGTTGGGCAAGAATGCCGATCACTTCGTGGTCGAGCCGGTTCAGATAGATCGATTTCCAGTAATAGAAAAGGCCATCGGGATAATCCCGGTCGAGAAACTGCTGTGCCTCGGTCCACTTCATAGCCCCGCTCTGGTCGGCAAGAGGTTGTCCAATGGTGCGCAGGGGGGCCAGGACTTCTTCAGCCTTATCCAGAGGGCCCGTATAGCATCCGAGCAGGATGACCACCGGCCTGCCCCGGTATTGGGGTACCGGCGAGTCCCAGAATACCCCGATTACCATCAGGTCCTCCGGCGCCTCGGCCATGTAGTCGCGGCAGGCGGCGATAATCTCGCCGGCTCGTTCTAGCGGGTATATCGGAACGCTCATCCACACCTGCGGGCCGACCGGATGCAGATGGAATTCGAAGGCGGTCACGACGCCGAAGTTGCCCCCTCCTCCCCGCAACGCCCAGAACAGGTCCGGATGCTGGTCATGGGTCGCCCGCAGCAGGCGTCCGTCGGCAGTGACGATCTCGACGGCAGCCAGGTTGTCGATGGAAAGCCCGTGCTTGCGCATGAGCCACCCGGCACCGCCGTGGAGGGTCAACCCGGCCACGCCGGTTTCCGAAACAACCCCTACCGGTGCTGCCAGATTGAACGGGGCAGTTTCGTGATCCAGGTCCCCCAGGCGCGCACCGCTTTCGACCCTCGCAAGGCGTTGTCCCGGCATGACATGCACGCTCCGCATTTCCGAGACGTCGATTACGAAACCTCCCTCGACAATGGCCGATCCGGACACGTTGTGGCCGCCCGCGCGGATCGACAGGGGCAGGTCGTGCTCCCGGGCAAAATCGACCGATGCCATTACATCCGCCGTGCCTCGGCACCGTGCGATCAGCGCCGGTCTCTTGTCTATCATTCCGTTCCAGACTCTGCGCGCCTGGTCATAGCGGGTGTCTCCCTGTGCGAGCACGGTGCCTCGCAACTGTTTGGCAAAGCTCTTGAGAGCTGTTTCGCTCAATGAAATTCTGTCGCCGCGGCGTGTCAATATCTCCACGGAACCCATCGTTGCCTCCTTTAAAGAGCCATCATGCCTACAGTGTATCATCGGTGGGAGGGGTGACAATTCAGTCTTTCAGGGACCTGACAACGCGGTGCTGCAATCGGTATTGAATCGGATATGCTTTAACGATGGGGAGAATCGATTACAGAACAGGCCGCACCGTAAAAATGGCGGCCCTGATCCAATTGGTTTTTCTAGTCTTCTGCACGGTAGCCGGCGCGGTAGAGGAAGGGGTAACCCTTTTCTTTTTCTGGGGAGAGGGGTGCCCGCACTGTGCCAGTGCGATGCCGTTCATGAAGGAGCTGGAAAAACGGCATCCCGACCTTGAGGTCCGCTCTCTGGAGGTCTTCAACAACGAGGATAATCTGGAATTGCTGAAGAAGATGGCCGAACAGCATGGAACGGAAGCGCGCGGTATCCCGATGGTATTTATCGGGGACCGCTATTTTACCGGCTTTTCAGAGGGAACGGCGCACGACATAGAAACGGAGGTGAAACGGATAACAGAGCATCCCCCCGGGGACGGTGACGCCCCCTCCCGTACGGGGGGAAGACTGGAACTCCCGCTGGTCGGGCCGGTGGACAGTTCAACGCTGTCTCTCCCCGTTTTCACCATTGTCGTCGCCGGTCTCGACAGCTTCAACCCCTGCGCGTTTTTCGTCCTGCTCTTTCTGCTTTCGCTGCTCGTGCATGCCCATTCGCGGCAACGGATGCTGGTAATCGGTGGGATATTCGTCATCTTCTCGGGGCTGGTCTATTTCGTGTACATGGCTGCATGGCTAAACCTGTTCCTTCTGCTGGGCGAACTGCAGTTCGTGACCGTAATCGCCGGCATGGTGGCGCTGATCATTGCGCTCATCAATATCAAGGACTTCTTTTTTTTCAAGAAAGGTGTTTCACTCGCGATTCCTGAACGCGCTAAGCCGCGGCTTTTCGAGCGGATGCGGAACCTTGTCCATACCGGTTCCCTGCCGGGGATGGTGGCGGCTACCGTCATCCTCGCGCTGGCTGCCAATACCTATGAAGTATTCTGCACCGCCGGTTTTCCGATGCTGTATACGAGGGCACTTACCCTCGAGCGCCTGCCACTTTCAATGTTTTACCTTTATCTTCTCCTGTACAACGTGGTGTACATCATCCCGCTTGCCTGCATCGTCGTTCTCTTTGTCGTCAGCCTGGGAAGCCGCAAATTGAGCGAATGGCAGGGGAGGGTGCTTAAATTGCTGTCGGGAGTCATGATGCTCGGACTCGCCCTCGTCCTCCTGGTGCGGCCCTACCTTTTGAACAATGCTATTGCTTCGATCGGACTGCTTGTCATCTGCGTCAGCGTGACAGGACTCGTCGCGCTGGCAGCGAAACGATTTGGGTCCGATACGGCTCAGCCCCATGATGGAGTCTGACACGATGGCGCGCTTTGTTTCCCTTCTCTGTACGGCGTTCCTTTGTATCTTCAGCGTCGGCGCGTCCGGGACAGACCTTGCACAACGGCTGGATGCACTTGAAAAAAAGGTGCAGGAGCAGCAGAAGACAATCGATGAGCAGCAGAAGGTGATAGAGCAGCTGCGTGATGGGATAGGCAAGCAACCTCTGCACCGGCAACATGCCGGCGAGGGAGATCACGCGGAAGCGGAAAGTGGCAGTGCCACGGTTGACGAGGCCCTCTTCAAGAAGCTGAACATCTCGCTGATAGTCGATACCTATGCCTACGTTTCAAGCCGTAACGACCGAGAGCAGGAAAACAGCAGCATTCCCGGATTCACGACTAACGGGCTGGAGCAGCGCGAGGGTTTCAACCTCCGTGCGGCGGAACTGATCTTCTTTGCTCACGTAAACCCTTATATCACGCTATATGCGAACCTGCCAGCTACCGAGGACGGGATCGAGGTGGAGGAGGCGTACGCAGCGACCACCTCCCTTCCAAAAGGACTGGCGATAAAGGGGGGGAAATTCAAGAGCAACTTCAGTCGCCTCAACTCCCAGCATCCCCATGTGTGGGATTTTTTCGACATTCCCCTGCCGTACCGTGCCTTTCTGGGGGACGAGGGGCTCGGCGGCGAAAAAGGGGTGCAGGTGACCTGGCTTCCTCCCCTGCCGCTTCGCTCGACTGTCGGCGTCGAGTTGCTGCAAGGGGAGAATGATCTTCTTTTCGGCGCCGATGCCCGCTCGGGTCCCCATGTACTCTCCGTTTTCGCCAAAAGCACTGTTGAGCCGACAGAACACTCCATCCTTCATGGTGGGCCGTCGCTGCTGATCGGAAAGGCCCGGAACGCCAATGTGACGGAAGGAGCCGAGCTGGACGGAACGAGCACTCTTGCCGGAATGGAGGTTGCGTGGAAATGGGAGCCTGCGCACCAGGAACAGCTTATTCTTCGGAGTGAATACCTGTACCTGATCCAGAACGGCATCCTGATCGGGGATTCGGTTACCGATGTGCTGCGCCGCCGCCAGGACGGCTTCTATATCCAGGGCATTTACCAGAGAGGGGTGTGGCGGTACGGCGTGCGTTATGACCTCCTTGGGTTCTTCCCCGACCGGTTCCAACGGGGCGCCATTCGGGAAGAATTCGGAGCTACTCCCTGGCGGGCGACCGGATTGGTTGAATACAGACTCTCCGAGACGGCGCGGATCAGGCTGCAATACAACCACGACAGGTCGGACCGTCACGGCAGAAACAATGAGGAAGGAATTCTTCAATTCATCTTCGGCATCGGCGCCCATACACCCCATATTTTCTGATTCCCCTGAAAGCTGCGACCGTGCAACAGTGACGGACCGTCCTTCCCCAACTGAAAAGATAATTTCCTCCAGCAGCGTAATCTTCTCGAGAAGCAGAGAATGCTTAAAAACAACTATGATGCTAAAGAATGATCAGAAAAATACCGATACCAATATGAGGGTCAACTATTATTAAAGAAGTTGACGTATCGATTGGGCCGAAGGAGGCATGAGAAGCGCTTGGTTGAAAAGAACTATTTTATGGCGCGCTGCTTGCATAGTCCGCAGGGCTGTAGCCAAGCAAAATGTAAAGAAGGGGAGCTTGCAAGAATGGAATTCTGCGATACCGATCTGGTCGAAGTGACGTTAAGCGAGGAAGAGTATCTCCGCCTGCCGAAGGAAGCATTGCAGGTGCTTTCCCTCTCTGTCGGCTATCCCGGACCGGAAGGTTTTGTGTTCAGGATGCCTGGCAGTCGGGTGAGAGAGTTGATGCGCCATGCATCTCCGTCTGAAGAATAGGGTATTTTTTTGAGTTTGAACATCTAATAATTTGGATAGAGCGAACACATTATAGCCAGCATATTTTATTTAAACCCGAATAGAGAGTGTCTAACGCGAGGGCCTGCCCCTGTCGGATGCACGTAAGAAAAAATTGATGACTCGTTTCTGCAGAATGAGGCGATTCAGTTTTGTTGCACTGCTATCCGTGTCGGTGGTGATCAGCGGGACTGCGGCCTGGGGAGCGGCTCCCGGCCAGTATGTCTCTGCATGCAGCGACTGTCATGGAATGCCGCCGGTCGATGCGGCATATCGCAACATCAGTACCGGCGGGTTCAGGGGGAACCACGAGACCCACGCAGGAGACAGCCCCGGCACGTGTGTGCGCTGCCATGATGGCAGTGATTCTTTTTCTTCCGGCCACATGGACGCGGTGGTAACGCTGTCCGGAAACCTTAATTCCTCCTCCCTAGCAGCGACCTATCGTATCGACGATCAGCCGACACTCTTCGTTAACCGGACATCCGGCTGGCGGCCAGGTACCTGTTCCTCTGTCAACTGCCACTTCGAATCCGTTACCCCCTTGTGGGGAGGCGCAAGATTCTCGTCCGCAAATGATTGCGCCGCGTGCCATACGGTCCCCGGCCCCTCATCATCCCACAC
>MHDY01000079.1:0-2508 GCA_001803705.1 Nitrospirae bacterium GWC2_56_14
CGAATTACGGCTCCTGCACGGTTTTGGTCTACACCATCGATCCGGCCTCAGGCGCCTTGACCGCGGCAGGGACCGTAGCCGCGCGCTCCGGTCCCATGTCGACCAGCATAGCCGCGGGCGGAAGCGCCGTTACCTACCTGCCGAAGGCGGCGTATGTCGCCAACGCCGGCTCCAACTCCGTATCGCAATACACCATCGGAACAAGCGGTGCACTTACCCCGATGACGTTGGCCACGGTCGCAACGGGAACGTTGCCGCGTTCCGTTATTGTCGATCCCTCGGGCAAGTTCGCCTACGTCGCCAATTACAGTTCCAACAGTGTTTCGGCATACACCATCGATCCGGTCACCCGCGCCCTTACTCCGGCCAGCGGTTCACCCTTTGCGGCCGGCACGTCGCCGACGGCGGTGAGGATCGATCCGTCGGGACGGTTCGTGTACGTGTCAAACTATGGGTGGCCGAGTTTCGGCAGCGTTTCGGCCTACACGGTCAACCCAACGACCGGCGCGCTCACGGCGATCGCCGGTTCGCCCTTCGCGGCCGGAAACGGCTCAAGCTCCATTGATGTCGACCCTTCCGGCCGGTTCGTGTACACCAGCAATTTGCTCAATGACACCATCACCGCCTACTCGATCAATCCCGCGACCGGAGCACTGGCCTCAATTCAGGGGCTGAGCGTTACCAATGCCCGCCCCGTTTCAATCGCCGCCGATCCGACCGGCCGTTTTGTCTATGCCGCGACGGCCTGCGGAACGACCTGGGTGTTCGGTATCAATACCGCAACCGGAGTGCTTACGCGCGCTGATGCAGACCCGGGCGGGCTCTGCGGCGCGTCGGCTAACGCACCTGACTCCCTGGCGCTCGATCCGTCCGGACGTTATCTGTACATGACCGGCTACGATGTCATGAACCACGTTTCGGCCCAGGCAATTGACACCAGCGCCGGGACGCTCACTGCAGTTGCCGGTTCACCGTTCAGCACCGGAAACGGAACGAATTCCGTTACCGTCGATCTTTCCGGCAAGTATGCCTATGCGACCGGCAGCGCCGGCGTCTACCAGTTCACCATCGGCGCCGTTGGTGCGCTCACCCCGATGACGGTTGCCACGGCCGCGGCGGGAAGCAGTCCTTCCTCCATCACCACCACCGGCACGATCCGGTGATCCTGCCGGTGATCCGGCAATGCCGGCAGCAAGAATCACAATAGGCAGATCAGGTAAATTAGCATTCAGGACACCGGCGGGGAGCGATCCCCGCCGGTTTTTTACCATCCTTTTCCTGTCGCACACACCTCCTTCCCTTTTTATGAAATTGCAGGGGCAGGTTTTAAACCTGCCCCTACGCCGTCAGAACACCTCGATGGCGCCCGCCTGTTGCTCCTGTTTACCGCAATGACCGACAACTTCTATTGACATGCCTGACTGCTCCCTATATTATGTAAAAAACTCTCGCGACCTTGCGGAGCTGCGGAAATTCGCGGCCGGAAAGCCCCATGCCTGTTTCGAAAAAAAATCTATGGCTGGTCCTGTTCTCCTTCCTGATGGCCTGCGCCCCGGCAATGATCGCCCCTCCCGAAACAGTGGCGGTGCAGCGGTCCCGTCCGTCCAGGACCTATTCACCCCAAACCCTGACCGACGCCGAGCAGGGGCTGCGGACCGCGCTGGACCTCTATAAGGCGGGCAATTTCGAAGCTGTTCTCAGTGTCTGTCAACAGATGGCGGAGCGGTACCCGGACACTGCATGGTACCAGCGGTCGCTGTTCCTTACTGAGCAGGCCTACATTCAGCTTGACCGGGCAGGCGAGGCAGAGGCTGCCATGCTGCGAGCGCAGGCCGAGTACCCTCAATTGGCCGACTACGCCGTCTCGATCCTTGCCGACCATCATTTCTCCAAAGCGCGCTACTCGCAGGCCGCAGCACTGTATCAGCAGGTGGGGGAGCGGTATCCCCGGAGCTCTCTGGCGGAGCGAGCGGCTTATCAGCGGGCCCGCGCCCTGCTCGAGTCCTTGTTTGCGCTGCCGGCCATCGAGGCGTTTGAGAACTTCCTTAAGGACCATCCCCGGTCGGAGTTCGCTCCTGACAGCGGCGTGGGGCTCGGCCGGGCGCTGGTTGCCGATGCCAGGCCGGTGGAAGCCGCGCGGGCCTTTCGTGCCGTATCGGTCGCCTATCCCGGTACGCCAGCCGACCAGGATGCGGCAAAAGCGCTGGCAGAACTGAACGCAGCCGGTGTTGCCGTCGCCGACTACACCATTGCCGAGCTCTACGAGCGCGGAAAGAACCTCTCCCGTGCGAATCAGCATGACAAGACCGTGAGTACCTTCAAGATCCTTCTGGAGCGGGAGCCCAATCCGCCTCACCGGCCGGACGTCCTGCTCAGGATGGGCATTGCCCTGTACAATCTCGGCAAGCGCGGAGAGTCCGTGGTCGTTCTCGAGAAGCTGGTGAATGACTATCCCGCGCACGAGCAGACGGAAGAGGCCCTGAACTGGCTCGGCAGGTCCTACAGCAA
>MHDY01000079.1:2515-6062 GCA_001803705.1 Nitrospirae bacterium GWC2_56_14
GAGCGCGAGAAGGGGGTCAGGACGTTCCAGAAGATCGTAAGCTCCTACCCCGAGGGAGAGTGGGCCGATGACGCGCTTTATTATATCGGGAACATCTACCGTGAAGCGAACGATTTCAATATGGCGCTCAAGTACTACGGAAAGCTGGCGTCGGAGTATCCGGGGGGCAGGTATGCTGACAGCGCGATCTGGTGGAACGCCTGGGCGTACTATGGGGCAGGAGAATACAAAAAAACCGAGCAGACCCTGCAGGAGCTGGTCAGCAGATATCCCCGGTCCTTCCTGGTGCATCAGGCCCGCTACTGGCAGGGTAAAACAGCGGAAAAGCGCGATGACCCTGCGCGGGCCGCGCTCTTCTACGGACGGGTGCTCCAAAAAGGCCCCTATACCTATTACGGCTACCGGGCGGCCGAGCGCCTGGCTGCTCTTGGTGTCCCCCCGCCGGCCGCGCCGGCCGACATTTCCGTTGACATCGTTCCCGACTGCGGCGAAGAACCCTGCTCCGAGGACCCGCTGGCGGCTTATGACACGGACGACGGGCCGCCGGTCTGGACCGACGAGACCAGGCAATTGCTGGCAGCCGAGCCGAGCTTTAAAAAAACGCTTGAGCTCATGCAGCTGGACATGAGGAAAGAGGCTGCCGCGGAGCTTTGGGGCCTGCAGGAACGGCTGCCGCATAAGCGCGGCGCGCATATCGGTTTGAGCAAGGCCTTTTTCGATCTCGGCGATTACTACCGCTCGCTGATCCTCGTGCTTCGGAACTACCAGCCTTATCTCGACGGCCGGACACAGGAAACGCCCGCGGACCTCTGGGTCCTTGCCTATCCTCAGGGATACTGGGAAAGCATCTCGACCTATGCAAAGAAGTACGGCCAGGACCCGTACTTCATTGCGGCCATCATCCGCCAGGAAAGCCAGTTCCAGCCCACAGCGCTCTCGCCTGCCGGTGCCCGCGGCGTCATGCAGGTCATGCCGCAAACCGGGGAGTGGGTCGCGCGGAACGCCGGCGTGCCGGGCTTCGACCGGTCGCGCCTCTTTGAGCCGGACATGGCCATCAACGTCGGAACGTGGTATGTCAGCCACCTCATGAAGCGGTTCAAGAACGACCCGCTCTTTGTAGCGGCGGCGTACAATGCCGGGCCCGAGGCGGTCGCGTCCTGGCTGAGCCGGAACGGAACAACGGGCATGGAGCGCGATGTGTTCGTCGAATCGATCCCCTACATGGAAACTCGGGGATATGTCAAAAAAGTGCTCAGGAACTATGCCGAATATAAGCGTATCTACGGCAAGACGGCCCCGGTCGCACTGCCGTTGCCAACGGCGCAGGATGGAACGGCCGTCGTCAGCCCGGTCATGGTTGGCCGGTAGCCGCGTCCGGAAATGTGGAGTTGCCTATGCAGGAGAATGATGCACATAAGAGGATCGAAGCCGCTTTCGCTACCGTGGAGCAACGGGTACAGGCGCTGGCGACCGAGAACCGGGTCCTGAAAAAACGTCTGCGCGAACTGGAGCAAGAGCTCGCAGAGGCCCGGCGCTCGTCGCAGGACCTGGAGCATCTTCACAGCAGGCGCATGCATATCCGGGAGAAAGTGGAGCGGGTCCTGCAGTCCCTGGAAGCGCTGAAGGATTCATAGTATCTATACGATGAGCGGAGTGTATAAAATTGATGGACTCGTAAAAAGTCTCCACTGCTGTCATTGCGAGGAGCGGAGCGACGCGGCAATCTCGACTTATCAAGCTGATACGAACTACGAGATTGCTTCGCTGCGCTCGCAAAGACGGCTTTTACGACTTCTTACGAATGCATCAAAATTTTACCGCAGAGACGCAGAGGCGCAGAGAAAACCTTTTTTTAGTATGCTTTCCTCCGTGGCTCCGCGCCTCGGCGGTAGATCATGATTTTTTACGAGTCCATCAGGGAATATACGATGATCGTTACCGATGAAAAATTCTACCAGGTACTGCTCGACAATCTGAACGACGGCGTGTATTTTGTCGACCGGGACCGGCGGATCACCTACTGGAGCAAAGGCGCCGAGCGGATCACGGGATACCAGAAAGCCGAAGTGGTGGGGCGGTGCTGCGCCGACAATCTCCTGACCCATGTGGATGAAAAGGGAAGTTCTCTCTGCCTCGGGGGCTGCCCCCTGTCCTTTGCCATGAATGACGGGATCGCCCGGAACGGCGAGATCTTTCTGCATCACCGGGACGGCCACCGGGTCCCGGTCACGGTGCGCGCTTTTCCGCTGCGCAATGCGCAGGGTGAGGTGGAGGGGGCTGTCGAGATCTTCAATGACAACACGAACCAGACCCTTATGCTCGAACGGATCGCGCAGTTCGAGAAGATGGCCTATCTCGATACGCTCACGGGCGTGGCGAACCGGCGCTTCACTGAAATGACCCTGCACAGCCGGCTCGACGAACGGCACCGGTACGGCTGGGCCTTCGGCATCCTGTTCATCGATGTGGACCACTTCAAGAACGTGAATGACCAGTACGGCCACGATGTGGGCGACCAGGTGCTCGCCATGGTGGCGAAGACCCTGTCCAACAGCGTGCGCTCCTTTGACTTTGTCGGCCGGTGGGGCGGCGAGGAGTTTCTCGCCATCCTTGCCAACGTGGATGCCGCGGAGCTGCATACGTTCGCGGACCGGATCCGGGCGCTGGTCGAACAGTCCCATCTTGCTGTCGGGACCGGCGGCCAACAGGTCAGGGTGACCGTCTCGATCGGCGGCACGATCACGCGGTCCGACGACTCCCTGGCTGCGCTGATCAAGCGTGCTGACGAGTTCATGTATGCGAGCAAGAGGGCCGGCAGGAACTGCGTGACCATGGGGGAATGATTCAATTGCGGATTGCGGATTGCGGATTAAGAATCAAAACCCTGATGGGGAAATGCTTTCAATTTCGGATTGCGGATTGTGAATCAAAACCCCGGATTGCGGAATAAATAACATGGACATCGTCGTTGCACACAACCTGATCAAGGATTACAACGGGCTTCGCGCGGTCAACGGCATCGACGTTGCCATTGCCGAGGGGGAATGCTTCGGTTTCCTGGGGCCCAACGGCGCGGGCAAGACCACGGTGATGCGCATCATCTCCTGCTTCATGCCGCCCACCAGCGGGACGGTTACTGTCTTCGGCATGGACGTGAACAAAGAGCCTTCCGCGATCAAAGCCCGCCTGGGCGTCATGCCCCAGGAGAACAACCTCGACCCCGACCTCTCGGTGATCGAGAACCTCATGGTCTATGCGCGGTACTTCGATATCCAGAAAAAGGACTCAGCACGGCTCGGACGCGTGCTGCTGGACTTCGTGGAGCTCCGGGACAAGGCCGACGCGAAGATCGACCAGCTCTCGGGCGGCATGAAGCACCGCCTCCTGCTCGCCCGCTCGCTCGTGAACGACCCCGACATCCTCATCCTGGACGAGCCCACCACCGGCCTGGACCCGCACAGCCGTCGCGCGGTCTGGGACAAACTGAACCATCTCAAGGCGAAGAACACGACGCTGCTGCTCACGACCCACTACATGGAAGAGGCGG
>MHDY01000079.1:6089-6202 GCA_001803705.1 Nitrospirae bacterium GWC2_56_14
TGGACTCCGGCAGGGTCGTGGTCATCGATTCCCCGGCGCGGCTCACGGCGGAGCACGGCGGCAATCTTGAGAACGTGTATCTCAAACTGACCGGGAGGAGCCTTGCAGATTAA
>MHDY01000080.1 GCA_001803705.1 Nitrospirae bacterium GWC2_56_14
CTCTCCTTAGCCCCCTCCCATCGAAGGGAGGAAAGGTTCATTCGCCTTGCCTTTTGAGGCCATTTCCTGTAATTTCGTGTTTGCATAAAGTTTTTGTGCGCTCTTCATCACCTCATGGTGCGCGGGATAAACAGATCAGCGATCTTTAGACACCTGGGGTCCTGCCTGTAACAGGTTGGGCAGGCTGGAACGGATGGTACTGTCGTCAGAGGAGGCAATCGTGGGCGGTGAAGGGTGTCTGCTGCTACTGATAGTTGTCGGTGTCGTCGTTCTGTTCATCCGCTCTGTCAACATCCGGCGCGACTTGGAATCACACGTTGAGAATCTCAAGCGGGAGATCGCGGAGCTGAGAGCCGCCCTGGCTGCGCCGCGGCGTGAAAGTGCAGCGGAGCGGGTCGAGGCGATGAAGAAACCACCAGTCGCGCCTGTCCCACGCGCTGTCGAGACGCCTCCCCCTCCCATCGTTCCGCCCGCATCTCCTGTTCCGCCTCCGTCACCAATGCCTGAGAGATCCAAGGTGGAGCCGCCTCCGATAACGCTTACACCTTCCGGTCTGCCCACAGGGCCCTATCCTCCCTCCGCGTCGGAAAGGCCGAAGGAAGAAGCACGGCCTGCGCAGCCGGTCATCATGCGGCCTGCACCATCCTACGCCGCTGCTGTGCGCGTCGATCTTCCATCTGCCGCACCCGAGCCCGCGGCTCCCTCCGGTCCGAGCCTGCAGGATCGCTGGGAGAAGTTCAAGGCGAACGTTGACTGGGAACTCTTCACCGGCGTCAAGCTCTTCGCCGGGCTCGGCGGGCTCGCGCTCTTCATCGGCGCAGGCTTCTTTGTCAAGTATTCCATCGACCGGAACCTCATCCCGCCTGCGCTCCGGCTGGCCGTGAGCGCCGTGATCGGCCTGGCGCTGATCATCTGGTCGAGCCGCATCAACCGGGAACGGTTCAATGTGTTGCGCCACACCTTGGGCGCGGGCGGCATCGGCGTTCTATACAGCGTCGTATTCGCGGCCACGCTCTACTACCATTACCTGTCCAATCCCGTAGGCTTCGGCCTGCTGACAATCGTGTCGGCTACAGCCTTCGTGCTTGCCGTCTTTTTCCGCGGCCTCCCCATCTCAGTGCTCGGCGCTCTCGGCGCGTACCTGACGCCCCTCCTGGTCAGCACCGGCCAGGGCAGCCTCATGGGGCTCTTCGTCTACCTCAGCGTGGTGAACATCGGCCTCTATCAGGTCGTGACGCGTCTGCGCTCCGGCCTCTTGCTGTTCATCGCCACCGTGGGCACGCTCGGGACGCTCTTCCTTGCGACCTTCTCCGGCCGCATCCATCCCGAGAGCATCGTGATCGCGGGAGTCTTCATCGCCAACCTGGCGCTCTTCAGCTATTTTCTCGACCGGGGCAAGGAGTCGACCGAAGGGAGCCGGCTCCTGTCCTGGTCCGGTTACACGCTCTTTCTTTCCGCTGCCCTGGCAGCGCTCTTGCTCCTGGACCGGGTCGGCACTGGGCCGCTCCTGATCGCGATCTTCGGCATGGCAGGAAGCGTGGTGCTCGCCTTCCGCGACAAGCGCTGGTTCAACGGGGTCGTGCCCTACGGAGCCATCATGTTCGTGGTCGCCTTCTTCTGGACCTGGCTGCGCTTCGATCCCCGCACCCTGTCCTGGGGGTTCCTCGGCCTGTTGCTGTACGGGACCGCAGGCGGCCTGGGGCCGGTGCTGCTCATCCGCCGCTACGGGCTCGACAAGGTCAACCTGGGATGGTTCCGCGTCTTTCCCGTGGCACTGGGCGTGATGCTGCTCACCATTGTGCTGAAGGAGCAGGACATCGCCTTCTGGCTCTGGCCCGTGATCCTGCTCTTACAAGTGATGGGCATCATGGTCAGCCTGGTTTTCGGCGGCCTGCTGCAGGCCGGCCTGCTCGTGCTGTTCTTCCTGGCCTGCGGCCTTACCTGGCTCTTTCGCATGCCGCCGGAGCTCGGCAGCCCGGTCTTCTTCGGGTTCCTGCTCTTCGCCGGAGCGGCCATGGCGCTCGCCATGGTCTACGCCTTCAAGAAAATGAACGACTGGCGGGCTGCGCTCACAAAGGACGCTCCCGATGTTGCTGCGTGGACTGCCGGACCAATGGTGACGGAATGGCTCTCCGCCTTCCCCGCATCAGCCGTCTTCATTCTCCTTGCCGCCTCCTTCTGGCTGCAGAGGCCGCTCCAGCCGACCCCCGGCATGGTCACGCTCACCTGCTTTCTGGCCTTGAGCCTCTTCCTCAGCAGGCGGCTCGTTGCCCCGATCATGGGCATGGTGGTCCTCCTGTCGTCGCTCGTCAGCCAGGCGGCCTGGGCGTTCCGGCCCGATCTGTCGGTGGACCTGCATGTTGTGGGGTTCCTCTGGTCAGCCGCGTTCTTCGTCATAGCTGTTATCGCGCCCTTCCTCTTCTTCCGATCCATCGAACGGTGGTCGCGACTCTGGATGGCTTGGTCGCTCTTCGAAGTTGCGCAAGGGCTCTTCGCCATCTGGGCCGCGGACCACATCTGGGTGCGCGAGACGAGCGGCTGGCTGCCTCTCGCGCTGGCTGCGGTGAAGCTGCCTGCCGTGGCACTGCTCCAGTCGCGGCTCAAAGACCGGCCTGAGCGGAACGCGGTGCTCGCCTTCCACGGCGGCGTGCTGCTTTTTTATGTCTCGTCAATCCCGGTGATGCTGCTCGACCAGGGCTGGATCGGCCTCACGCTCGTCATCGAGTCTACCTTGCTGCTCTGGCTTAATCGCAGAGTGGTCCACGAGGGCCTGCGCTGGGTGGCATCTTTCATGGCGCCCATCGGGCTGTTGCTCCTGTTCTTCGCGTTGCCGCAGATGAAGCACGCAGGCGACATGGCAATCCTGAACAGTGCTGTGCTTGCCGTTGCTGTAGCTGTCGCCGCGCTCGCATTCGCTGTGTCGCTCAGCGGCTTCCCGGACCGGAAGCTCAAGGACGCTGATCTGCCCGAGTATTTCCGCTGGCTCGCCGTAGGCAGCGGGTTCTTCCTCTTGAATCTCGCAATAGCCGACATCTTCGCCGAGACAGAGCTCTTCCGTATCGCACCGGGCCCCGATGCCTTGCAAGCGATCTGCTACGCCCTGGTCTGGCTGACCTACGGCGGCCTGATCTGGTCGCGGCTGAAGATCACGTCCGTCATGCGCCACGCCGGGCTCATCCTTCTCTGCATCGGCACGGGCTTCCTGCTCGTTCTCCCCGTGCTTTTCCCAGCCTTCGTGCCGGAAATGTCGCCCTTCCTGAACCTCGGCTTGCCGGCGTATTTGTACGCGCTGGTCGTGCTTGCCCTGCTGGTGCGTCTGGAACTGAAGCAGCAGACCTCGCGGGAGCTCTACAATCTGCTTGTACTGCTGCTGCTCCTGACCGGCTTCGTGGCCGTGAAGGTCCAGATGAGCTCGATCGTGCAGCCGGGCCAGCCCTTCCGGTTCTTCCTTAATCAGTCGTCGTCCATGGCAGTGGGTTCTGCAGCGGGCTGGCTGGCCTACGGCCTGGGGCTCTTGTACTGGCCGCGGGGACTGGACCGGCCCTTCCGGATCGCAGGCGTGGTGCTGGTCCTCGCCGGCCTGGCCAAGGCGCTGGCCTATCCGTTCGCCCACAGCGCGGCATTCGGCGCCATGACGCCGTTTCTGAACACGCCGACGCTCCTGTACCTCGCGATCGTTATTGTCCTTACAGCGCTCACCCTGAATCGGCCGCAGCAGCATTGGCCGTTCGTCTCTCCCACGCTGCGCGCCTTCTGGGGCGTGCTGCTGGCCGTGGTCTTGTTCTGCGTGCTGAACATAGAGATATCGAGCGTCTTCACTGAGACGGGAGGTCGCTTCAGCCTCGAAACCTACGGCAACCTGGCGCACCAGCTTGCCTACAGCCTCGGCTGGCTGCTCTACAGCATCGGCCTGCTCGTCGTGGGCATCAAGTGGAACACCAGCAAGGTACGCTGGGCAGCTCTCATCCTGATGGTCGGGACCACGTTCAAGATCTTCTTCATGGACCTCTGGCGGCTGGGACAGCTTTACCGCGTGGCGTCCTTCGTCGGCCTCGCTGCGGTGCTGATCCTGGTGTCGTTCCTGTACCAGCGGTTCATGACGGGGAGGGATGAGGAAGTGGAGCCTGAAGGATAAAAGAGCGTCATTCAGCAAATCATGATCCACACAAGGAGGGCTGCGATGTTTTCCCCACCATCAAGGCAGGAGATCGATCACAGGGCTATGAAGCTCATAATCGGTCTGATCGCTCTAACGCTTGCAAATATTACGAGTATTTTTTCGCATACCTTAATAACGTCGATAAGCGCAGCGTATTACGAAGATGGGTGGGCACGGAACTTTCTTGTGGGCTTCTTGTTCGCGATTTCCTCTTTCTTGCTTGCCTACAACGGCGAAAGCCGAAAGGAAATGTTCTTAAGCAAATTAGCCGCTGCCGCAGCTTTTGGGGTGGCGATGTTTCCTTGCGGGTGCGACGGTCACGTGGAACTTATCCCGCATGTTCACTACATTTGTGCGGCGGTGCTGTTCTCGATCCTGGTTGCCTTCTGCTGGATATTCCACAAACGTGCACTGCAGAAGGGGCACCGCGAGGCGTTGCGGCGGTCGAAGCTTTACCTTCTCTGCGGAGCGATCATCGTATTAGCAATGTTGGTTATGTTCATTGATTTCATTACGCACGAGGCGCTTTCCGCAGTCGTTGCAAGACTTACCTTCTATTGCGAGCGCGCGGGGCTTGTCGCATTCGGCGTATCCTGGCTAACGGCAAGTCGTGTCTTGCCAGTGATCTCATCCAAGAAGGAACGCTTCGCGCCTTTTGCATGACAGGGAATGCAGGGCTGCGCAACGCAAGCATAGAAACAATGTCCTCAACGTCCCCATAATTCAGGCGAGAAATTAATCCGGGAGAAACACGATGAGTTTCTTAGATCTCATAAGCGAGCTTCGGACGAAAGAGGCGAAGCCGGAGAAGGCAGCAAAGGCCATGAAGGTCCTCGCGCTGATCTGCGCGATCGGAGGGATATGGAACTACGCCATTCCTATCATTGCTCCTTTTAATAAGACGCCCATCAGGATCGATCCCGCTTTCCCGATCATTGCTCTCATGGCCGGCATGCTTCTGGCTGGACTCTTCCTTCTTGCATCTCGGGGCATCGCTGACAGGGCTGAGTGGGGCAAGAGGCTTGGTCAGCTGGCTGTCGTGCTGCTCGTTGCAATGATCGTCGCCGGCTGCCTTGTTCTGTACTCAGGCTTCTCGCCGAATATCCCGGTGCCTCCCGCTCCGGTTACGGCCGTCTTTTCCCTTATCTTCGTTGCGCAGTTTGTGGTGCCTGCCTTTTTCGGTATTCAATATCTCGGCAGATTGCCCGTTGATGAGAACAGGTACGTAAGACCGGCAATAAGACCGGGCATCGAAACGCGTGTGCCTGCTGCACACATCGAGCGCGGCAAGTCGCCGGTCGTGAACAGCTACAAAGAATCACCGGTTCGGTTCGGCGTTGTCGGCACGTTTGTTATCTTCCTCGGCATAATGATGTTCAGCATGTTTTTTGTGATGGAACATATCGCACCAGCTGCGGCGGTTTTCATGTTCCCGCTTATGTTTGTGGTAATTTTCGTCGGGCCCGCCTGGTTCAATCGCTTGCCATCGAGTTTCGAACAGACGCGGACCGTGGCAGCTTCCTACACCGGCGGCGGGTCCATGTTCATGTTCAATGGCTCGTGGCCGTTCTTCCGGCTTCTGGTTTATGATGACGGCGTTGAGATCCGCGTGATGTTTCACCGGTTCTTTATCCCGTATGACAAGATGGAGGACCTGCCGGATAAGATCAAGTTCTTCAGTCTCGGAGGGGTCCTGTTCAAGTCTGATCTGCCTGGGGTGCCGTCGAGGATACGGTTCCATGGACGGAGTTCGAAGAAGATACTGGAGTTTGTGAATGAGCGGAGAAAGAAGATTTTGGCGATGAACGCGGAGACGGGCTAAGAATGTCAATTCTAAAGTCTAACCCGGATTGGTCTAGAGCAGAATTTAGCTTGTTGACAGTTTAACGACCCACATAAAAGCCAGAAGAACCATATTTCTTAATTCTGATTTCTTCCTTGTCGGCAGAAAACGCTGAGGGCGTCTAGACCTGCCCCACTGCGGGTCTGCTGGATTTATCTTATAAACGTGTTTTATGCGGAGGCCTGCATGCGAAAGACGAACAGAAACAGGATGACATTCAGATACAAGTCGCCTTGGTTTTTGACCTCTTGTGTACTCCCGGCCATGCTTCTCTTCTCAACGGGCGCAAGCGCGGCCGGAAAAGGCGTGCGGGTCAGCGCACCCCGGGCCAGCCTCAAGGAAGGTGGCATTGAGGCAATAGTCGCCACCGGCGTGCCTTTTGATGTCAGTTTCTATATATCCACTTCAAACACGGATCTGACCTGGGGACCCGGGAAAATCTCACTGCCTACGGGTTTTCAAGTCCACCAGGAAATAAAAGACGCGAAAGTCATCGAGGCAAAGATAGACAACCCGGGCATGGTTCAGATCGTGGGCTGGAAACAAGGGACGGTCACGCTGATCGGGAAGAAACCGGGAGCAACCATGCTGCACGTGAAGGCGAAAGGGGAATGGAACAAGATCCAGAAGCTTGATGTTCCCGTCGGAACGCTCGCTCCCGACAAAGTGCGGATCAAAGTCTCCTGCGATGACGGGACTTTCCTTGAGCGCGCGTCCGTGAAAGTGCCGGTCGGACGGGAGATGAGTCTCCGGGAGGAGTTATACTTCGGCGATACGAAGCTCCTGGCGGACCGGTTTCCCCCCATTGAGTTCGGGGCCCTTGCCCGTATTCCTGACCCGGTTGTGATCAAGGACGGCAAGAGACAGCCGGACCCCATGGAGACTTCTAAAACCGTGCGTTTAAAAGCGCCGGCGACCGGGACGAAAACGGACCTGAAAATACAGGAACACGGCATCGAACTGCCGGTGCATGTCTACGAGATGTCCGAGATCGGTGATTTAAGGATCAAGGCGTCTGAAAAGATGCGCGACAACGGAGCAACTGAAGTTAAATTTGAAATTATTGTCAACGGCGACTCCGCCTGTATCGGTATTC
>MHDY01000081.1 GCA_001803705.1 Nitrospirae bacterium GWC2_56_14
ATCTTTCAGCAGGGCAAAAAGCTTTATTGTGATCATGATGAATAATAGTCCATGTGTCGGGGAGAGTCAAGAATGAGATGCGTGTGCGGTAATCGTGACACGCCTCTTTATCCCGTCATTCCCGCGCAGGCGGGAATCCAGTCTTTCAGGTCGTTGCTGGATCCCCGTTTTCACGGGGATGACGAATAAATTGCAATGGAGGCCGTGGTAGGGGCGGGTTTCAAACCCGCCCCTACGGTCATGAATGGCTGGGGGGAGGAAAGGGCATAACCCATTACATTGTTGAGAGAGCTATCCGATATCAGGGACGATGCGGTTCTGGATCAGGCACTGCAGCATCTCAAGCTCGTCCTGATCGAACCAGGTGTAGCCGCAAAGCAGGCACCGGTCGATCTCGATCAGATGGGCGCTGCTGTAAAAGCACCTGAGCATGGCGGAAGCGCATTTGGGGCAGTCAAGGGTGGGGATAACGATCTTGCCCCTGCTGAGCTTGCGTTGGGTATGGTTAAGCTGGTTTTGGTTCACCATGGTCCGGGCAAGCGCAGTCACCCGGTCCGTGCAGGAGCGCGGTCCCGTGCGTGCGATGATCCTGGGGATCCTGCTGTTTTCGACCAGCGTGCCGGCGCAGAAACTGCAGCGAAAGACGCTGGTTCCGTGGTAGGTCGTGTCGACGAGGGACTGCCGGCACGCGGGGCAGGGGAGGTCCGACAGCGTCTTTTCCTTTTGCAGCAGCCGTGCAGAGAAGATGTCGTTGATTGGCGGCAGCTTCCAGGCGCGCTCGGTGTTCTGACTGTTGTTGCCGGTGATCCAGGTGAGGGGAGAGAGCCATGGCAGGGCGCCAAGCTCGCTGAGCGTGAACGGCCCCTGCCATTGCTGCTGCGGGTTCATGGCATAGTAGCCCGGCTCATCGGTTTTTAGCGCGGACGCATTCGCCCGGGCATCGGCCCGCGCGTCCAGTTCCGTGATGCTCACCCGCGCCATGGCAAGCAGTACGGTGATCCGTTTTTTAAGCGGGGGATGGGTCGAAAGGAGGTCCGCCCAGAAGCCTTCGGACTCGTCCAGGGCCGTTGCCATGGGGTTCACGATGCAGAGCATTTCGAAGCCGCTGCCGATGAACCCGGCGCCGCGCCAACTCCGGGAGAGGAGGTGCAGGGTCTCGGCAAGGGCGATGGGGTTCCGGGACATGCGGATTGCGGCGGCATCGGCCCGGTACTCCCGCTCGCGTGAAATGAACAGGTTCAGCAGATAGCTCAACTGCAGCAGGAGCCAGGCCAGGAGGAAGCCGGGGGCGGCGAAGGACCGGCCCTGCGTGGTAGAACGGAGCTTTTCCAGAGTGGAGGCGGCGGTGCCGAACAGGCTTGCCGCCACCGTGGTCTCGAGACAGTCGCCGGAAAGGATGTGGTGCGCCTCGTGCGCTACGACGGTCTCGAGCTGGGGGCGGGTCAGCCGGGAAAGCAGCCCTTCAGTGATGCCGATGGCGGCGTTGCCTTTGAGGTCGGCAACGGCCAAGGCGTTCATGGACAAGGACGGGATGACAAAACCCTGGATCCTTCGATGGTTTCCGGTGACCACGTGAACTTCCTGCATGATGTTCGCCAACATTTTATGAATGTCGTCCTTAAGGTCCGGCGGCTGCGCGTCGAGGGTTCGCATGACCGTGGATGCTGTGTCGTAGGCTGCGAACCAGAAGTGAAGCCCCGCCACGGCCAGTGCGATCACGCCGGAAACGATCCAGAACTGCAGGGATGAAGCTGCCAGGACGTGGAGGAACGGTGCGGCAAAGGCCGCAGCGATGCCGAGATAGAGTGCCAGGAGGAGCAGAAAGAACAGCCCGATGCGCCAGTTCTTCTGCCGTTCTATGTCAATGAAGGTTAGGGGCATGGGGGAATTGCGGATTGCAGATTTCGGATTGCGGATTGTAAACGCATACTAATAAATCCGGAATTCTCATACCGCAGTCGTCTACGTTCCTCTCAGGTTTACGCCTAAATCCGAAATCCGCAATCCGCAATCGGTTACTTATTCCGGAGGCTCAGGTTCACCGCCGGGGTGGCGCGTGCCGCTTCTTCAGCCCCGAAATACTCTTCGCTTGCAAAATTAAAAAAAGAGGAAATGAAGTTGTTCGGGAACACCTGGAGCCGGGTGCGGTAATTGGCCACGAGATCGTTGTAGAGCTGGCGCGCGAAGGCGATCCTGTTCTCCGTCGAGGTGAGCTCCTCCTGGAGCTGCATCACGTTCTGGTTGCCCTTGAGCGCGGGATAGTTTTCCATGACCGCGAACAGTTTTCCCAGTGCCTCGGTGAGCATGTTCTCGGCCTGGGCCTTCGTTCCCGGCGTGCCTGCGGACACGGCTTTTGCCCTGGCCGAGATGACTTTCTCGAGCGTATCCTGTTCGAACTCCAGGGCGCCTTTCACGGTCGCGACCAGGTTCGGGATGAGGTCATGCCGCCGTTTGAGCTGCACATCGATCTGTTTCCAGGAACCCTGTACATCGTTTCGCTGGGCAATGAGCCCGTTGTAGATCGCGATGATCCCGACCAGGAACGCGCCAAGTATTGCCAGTAAGATCCAACCAACCATAGTGGTCCTCCTTTATAATCCGTCGTAGACCCAGTCAATGCGTGCATGAAATCTGGCTGCAGTATATCATAAATCTGCCCGAGGCCTAAACCAAAAAAGAAAACCTTTGACACGGAAAAAGCCTGATCAAGGCTATGATAAAAGCGGATAAACCGAGAAAGGCAGTTAGCCACAAAATGCACAGAAAGCACAAAAGGTAAAGATGTTTTGTGTTTTGGAAAGACCTTACCCCTTTTTGTTTTTTTGTTTATGTGACTTTTGTGCTTTATGTGGCTAACTGCCGTTCACAGGTTTATTCTTCTTCTGCCAGAAGCGGCTTGTCTGAGGCGGGAAAGATGCCGCGCGATTCGGCTTCGCTGAACAGCCTGCGTACCGCCGCGATCCCCTCTTCGCCGAGGTCGAGCGAGAAGTCGTTCACATAAAGGTCGATGTGGCTTCTCATCACCGCAGGGTCCATCTCCTGGCTGTGCATCCCGCAGTAGCCCATCACTTCTTCCGGATGCGCGTAGGCGTACTGAACGCTTTCGCGTATGCCGGCTTCGATCCTGAGCAGGAGGTCACGGCCGAGGGAGCGCTTGCCGAGTATGCCGCCCAGGGGGATCGGCAGGCCAGCGTGCTGTTCCCACCAGGCGCCGAGGTCGAGCAGTTTTTCCAGGTCGTAGCTCGGATAGGTGAAGCGGCTTTCATGGATGATCAGGCCTGCGGCCACTTCACCTTTCGAAACTGCGTCCATGATGCGGTCGAAGGTCATGGCAATCACGTTTTCGATCGAGGGGTCGAAGAGGCGAAGCAACAGGTAAGCGGTTGTGAGCTTGCCCGGGATGGCGATGGTGCCGTGCTTCAGGTCGGACAGTCTTGTTCCCGGCCGGGCGACGACGAGCGGACCGCAGCCCCTGCCGAGCGCACCGCCGGAACGGAGCAGGGAATAGGATTCGCGCAGATGACCCAGCGCATGGTAGGAGATCTTGGTGAGGTCCAGCCTGTTCTCGAGCGCCATGCGGTTCAGGGTCTCCACATCCTCCAGTTGTTCCCGGAACAATACGCCGGGCACCGCGACCTTTCCGTGGATGAGCGCATAAAAAATGAACGTGTCGTTCGGGCAGGGGGAGTAGCCTATGGTCAGGGTCCTGCTCACGTGTCCCACTCTTTCAGTATCCCGATCACCGCTTTCTGGGCTGCTTCCGCGGCCAGGGGGATATCCCATTTGTTGAGGTCCCGGTTCTCTACGATGTTCGATATCCCGCGAACTTCTATCCAGGGGATGCCGTGCAAGGTCGCCACCTGGGCCGCGGCAGCGCCTTCCATGTTCTCACACAGGCCATTATAATGGGTGTCGAGTTCAGCTGCGCGGTTGGAAGTCCCGGTGCAGGTCGAAAGCGTGACAAAGGTCCCGGTGTGGATGCGCCCTCTTTCCATCACCCGGGTAACGGCATTTTGGGCGCGGCTCAGGAGCATTTCCGAAGCGGGAAAGCAGTTGAAAAAGTTACTGCCTGCTGCGCGGGCAAGAGGGATGGAGATGTACTCGGTGTCCTTAAACCCGTCCAGGGTGAGCACGCCCTCGTCGCCGGCGATCTCCTCTCTCGCCAGGGCGACGTCGCCGACCACTGCGCCTGAAGCGGGATAGGCCCCGCCGATGCCGAACAGGATCAGGCTCTTCGGACTGACCTGCGTGAACAGGAGCGTTGCCGCATGTGCCGCGTTGACCTTGCCCATACCGCCGATGCAGAGGCATATTTCCTGATGCTCCAGCGTACCCACGTAAATCGATTTTGAGCCAAGCGTCATGTTCTCGAATATTGTTGCTTGAGCCAGCAAAAGCTCGGCTTCGTTCTGTACGGAACAGAGCAGTGCGATCATAGGGGTCAGGGCCTCCGGCCCGAGGGCAGGTCCAGCATCACCAGGCCCGTGTTGCTGTCCAGGGCCCTTCGGGCGTCGATGCCGATAATTTCGGTGAGCACGGCTTCGATCACCAGATAGACGGAATGGTCTTTGCGGATACAACCGGTCAGGGTCTCTTTTCCACGGCCCAGGGCGCCGTGCAGGTGGATGGCCGGCCCGTCATTATGCCAGAACAGGGTCCCGATGCCGAGTACTTCTCTGCCGTCGCTGAAGTTCTGCCACACCGGTTCGGGCGGGATGACCGCCTCTTTGGGGCCGGTAACGATGCTGCCCGAGCGCAGGCCGCCGAGCAGCATGATGGTCCCGGCTTTCACCTGTTCTTTTATTGCCACCGCCCGAATGCCCGCAAGGAGATCGTCCTGGTCATCGAATTTAAGTAAAAAGACCCTCCCGAACGATCCTTGCGCGTATTGCATAAGCTCTCCTTGTTGTTGATCGACGGGAATAGCCCGGTAACCGAAGTTCGCCTCTTTTTCAGTGTTTTTACAAGGGGTACTATAGCACAGTAAAACCATCGATTCCACGCTAAAAATGCTATACTTGTACCTGCACGCACTGGATTCCCGTGCATTGCGGCCGGCACGATAGAGCTCCCTATGAGGGACTCTTTTTTTCTCGTGAAAGGAGGTGGCAGGAACAGCAGTTATGCGGGCAGAGGTCGTTGTTTTTTCCTATCAGAACAGTGCAACAAACTAAGGAGGGCTTATGAAAAACATCATTGTACTGGTATGTGGTGTTCTATTCGCTCTTGTGGTGATGGCGCTTCCCGGTTCCGTGTGGGCTGAACAGGACAATTCCATCAATATCGGCGGCTTGGGGCTGGTAGGCCCCGATCTTTCCGCATCGGCCTTTATCGTGGAATATGAGCGGCATATGGGAAGCGGCATGTCAGTATTCGGACGGGTCGGCGTTCTTGATTATTCTTTTGATGACGGTTGGTACAAGGAAGACGGAGACGGCCCGGGATTTGATATAGGAATTCGAAAATATATGGGAAGCAACGGGATGAAAGGCTTCTACCTGGGCGGGACCGTGGGCATATGGACAACTGAATGGACTTTTACCGACAACGACTACGGGACCGGTTCCATCTACTATCGCGGAAAAGGGGATACGACCTCTTTAAAAGTGGATATTGAGGTTGGCGGCAGGTTCCCTCTCGGTTCATCGCCTGTTTCTCTTATGCCTTCGCTCCATGTGGGCAATTTTTTCAATATTGACAGCACCTGTACCTCAACGAGCGTGCCCGGAGCAGATTGCGGCAATGAGAGCGAAGTTGGTTTCTACGGGCTCCTCGGTTTGTCCATGGGCATTGCTTTCTAAGGCAACCCGATCAATAGATCTCGTGTGTTTCTTGCCGGCACCTGCAGCAGGAGTGCCGGTTTTTTTTGGCCTGCTATCCCTGTTTGTCGACCAAAATTCGGGCCTCGCTGTCTAAAAAGTCGCAAAATACGCCTCCATTACCCTTAAATTACCCCGAAAATGCCATACTTTTCGTTGCACTTCCCGCAGGGATTTGCTATGATGACCGCGTTTTTAAAGGAATTCGAGGTTTTTTGGAGGGGAAATGCTGCGATATTTGACTGCCGGTGAGTCCCACGGCGAGTTGCTCATGGGTATCCTTGAGGGGATGCCGTCAGGTCTTTTGATCAGGATCACGGACATCGACCAGGAATTGGCCAGGCGGCAGGGTGGATATGGCCGCGGCGGCCGCATGAAGATCGAGAAGGACACGGTCAAGATCTACACC
>MHDY01000082.1 GCA_001803705.1 Nitrospirae bacterium GWC2_56_14
GGGTGGAGTCCTGATACACGACCCTCCCGGCCCCCAGGTTCAGGTGGCCGACCTCGGAGTTTCCCATCTGGCCGTCAGGCAGCCCAACAGCTTCTCCCGAGGCGCAGAGCGCAGTATGGGGATTATCATTCAGCAGTTTTTTATAGACCGGCGCCTGTGCCGAAGCAATGGCGTTGCCATCGCTATGCGCGTTGATGCCCCACCCATCGAGCACGACCAGGACAACGTTTTTCTCTTGCATCAGATCTCCTCAAGACACATGGTTCGGAACAGCTAAAAAAGAAGCGACCATCACCGCACATCACACGACAGGGCGGAATATCAGCTGGAAGCAACACGTGAGAGCGGTTATGCTTTCCGCTTGGATACCTGAGAGGGGGGAGCTGCGGGAAACGCGGTAATCGATCCGTCACAGACACTAGCAGGTCTTATCCAAGTTGACCTCAAAGGTGTTCCATTTACCGCAATTCGGGCAACGCCCCGCCCATTCGGTTGTCTTCAGTTCGCAGTTTGAACAAACATAGGGAATGATGATCTGTTTGCGGAACCCAAGCGCTTTCTTGAACTCCGTTGCGGCCAGTCCAAGCGAACCTCTGCGGAGATAGATGTTGCCAAGCAGTTTATGAACGTCGGGCAATTCCTTGTCTCCCCAGTCCACGGACGACAGGATGTCGAAGGCTTCGTCGATCATCTCAAGTCGGTAGAAGAGCTTGCCGAGAAAAAATTTGAGCGCTATGTCCTGGGGTTTCCACGAAACAGCCTGCTTGTAGATCTCGATGGCCTTTCCCGGCTCACCCTGCTTCAGGTAGAGATCCTCAAGACGGAGCAGGAGCAGGTTCGAGGAGGTCACTTTATATGCCTTTTCCCATAATTCGGCCGCTTCCTTCGGTTTTTGGTCCTCCAAATAGACCTCACCCAGGCCGAGATATCCCGGGATAAAGTCCTTATCAAGTTTGATCACGCCGCGAAATATCTTTTTCGCCCGTTCCAGGTCTCCCGACTCCAGCAGGGAACGACCGAATTCGTACTTGAAGCCAAGGAACTTTCTATGCTCCACCTCCTGTTCCGAGATTGACAGGGGGTTAGACAACAGCTGACGCTGCGTCTCATACAGCTCTGCCCACTGGTTCAGCCGCTGGTAAAGATCGCGCATTCTGATCAGTGCGGACAGGTTTGACGAATCCCGGGAGAGGATCTCCTTGTACACCTTCAGCGCGTCGTCATAGCGCTTCGCCTCCTCGTAATCGGCGGCGAGCGAAAAGAGAACCTCGGGATTATTGCTATCCAGGGAGAGCGCCTTTTGATGCAGACGGATTGCCTCTTGCGGATTTTTGAGACGGAGCTGGGTGATCCCCATGCGGAGCAGCGTATCGACATGGTTCGGGTTTATGGATAGTACTTTTTGGAAAAACGAGGTCGCTTCAGGGTTTCGCTTGGCCAGCAGGGAGTTCAGACCTTTGGTATAGAGTTCCTGGATGCGTGCCTGTTTTTTCTGATCCCGCTGGAATTTGAGACCGCGCAGGAAACGCCGTACGTCCCGCGTAAAATACAGCAAAAAGACGAGGCCCGCGCCGGCGGCCAGCGATATGAGGAAAAACGAAGACTTGGACAGTTCATAGGTCTTGGACGGCATGAGGCTGATCGTGATCATGCCCTGGTTGAATTCAACGAGCAGCAGAATGAACATCGCCGCAATAATAAAAAAGATTGATACGATAAATCTCATCTGGTACCCTTTCTCATGAGAGTTTTCCCCCGGTGAAGGAACTGACTGCAACTGCTGTGGAAACCGGCTCCGTGATCAGTAATGGTACGTCTTTCCTTTGATGATCGTAAAAGCGCGGTACAATTGTTCGAGCAAAACCAACCGGGCCATCTCATGGGTCAGGGTCCAGCGGGACAGAGCGATCACTTTCTTTGCCCGCCCGGTTACCGTTTCATCAAGTCCCATGGCGCCGCCGAGCACGAACAGCACATCCCGAACACCCGACTCCAGCAGGTCGTTCACGAACGAAGCGAACTCGTGGGAAGTGTATTCCTCTCCGCGCTCATCCAGGGCAACAAGGACGCCTCCAGCAGGAAGCGCCTTGAAGATCTTTTCCGCTTCTTTTCTTCTGATGGTTGGCGCTTCGCGGAGATCCTGGATCTTTTCTTCTTTCAGTTCCTTAAGCGATACCTCGGCATAGGGCCCCAGGTAGCGAAGATATTTCTGGATCCCCTCCTGAATAAAAGGTTCCCGGGTCTTGCCCATGCAGACAATGCCGAGCCTCACGAAGTGGCGCCCTTCAGCGAGCGGCTGCCGGTCCTGCGCGGCACCCGGGCGGCATCATGCCAGAGTTTTTCAAGACTATAGTAGATCCTGGCCTGCTCATCGAAGATATGGACCACCACATCTCCAAAGTCCATGAGTATCCAGGTCGACCCTGCCTGACCTTCAATATGCGAGGTATGGACCCCCTGCTTGGCAAGAACCTGCGTTATCTGGTCTGCGATCGCCCCCAGTTGAGGGGTATTGCTCCCGGAGCATATCACAAAATAATCGGCAAAGTAGGTCAGGCCCCGGAGGTCCAGGATCAAAATGTCGAACGCTTTTTTTTCGTCTGCTGCTTCAGCCATCAGCTGAGCGGCTTCAAGAGAGTTAACCATATAATTTATTTTTGATTATATAAGTTTCCACGCGCTCAGGCAAGAGATATTTGATCGTACGCCCCTGCCGCACTCGTTGCCTGATATCCGTGGAGGAAATGTCATAGAGCGGTATCTGTTCAAGATACACCGTGCCCCTGCTGGTCTCCAGCACGACCCGGGCCAATTCTTTCCGGTCCAGGCTATGCAGCTTTTCTGCGGCTTTGTGCATGAAGTCGATCGAAGTCAGGCCGGTAAACGAATACCCCGGCCGGGAGAGTACAACAAAGCTGCAGAGAGAAAGCAGCCGTTCCCATTCTTTCCACGTCTGGATCTCCAGGAAAGAATCGAGACCGGTGATGAAATAGAGCTCTGCCGCGGGGTGCAGATGCAGCAGCTCTGCGACAGTATCAACTGAATAGGACATCCCCTCGCGTTTCACTTCGATGTCGGAAAGGGTGAAATGAGGATTTCCGGCGATGGCCAGTGCAACCATTTCCTGCCGCTGAGCTGCCGAGGGAATGACCTCGTCCTGTTTATGCGGCGGTAAAAACGAGGGGACGAACAGAACATGATCCAGCTTCAGCCGGCCCAGGACTTCCTCCGCAGCGGCAAGGTGGCCGTAATGAATGGGATTAAAGGTTCCTCCGAGAATGCCGATCCTCTGTGACAAAAGACCTCCGGTCTGATTTTCGGGATGCGGATTTCGGACAAAGAATGTACGTCCACAATCAGCAACATCATCTCATGCACACTTATTTTCTGATCTGTCCATTCCCGAACACGATGAACTTGGTCGAGGTCAGCTCCTCGAGCCCCATGGGCCCGCGTGCATGGATCCTGGTGGTCGATATGCCGATCTCGGCGCCGAGCCCGAACTCGAACCCGTCGTTCAAGCGGGTCGAGGCGTTCACGAACACCGCGGAGGCATCCACCTCCCGCTGGAACCGCAGGGCCTTTGCATAATCGTCGGTCACGATCGCCTCGGAGTGCTGGGAACCGTGCAGCGCAATATGCTCCATGGCATCATCCATACTGTCCACGACCTTCACGTTCAGCACCAGGTCGTTATATTCCGTGTCCCAGTCCTTGTCCGTGGCTGCCTTCACCGCTGGCACGAAGGTTTTTGTTTTTGCGCATCCCCGGATCTCCACCCCTGCCTTCATAAAGCGGTCGAGCATGGCGGGCAGGAACGATGCACCGAGGTCCTTGTGCACCAGCATGGTCTCCATGGCATTGCACGTTCCCGGCCGCTGGACCTTGGCGTTAAAACAGATCTCGCCGGCCATGGCAGCATCTGCCTTGCAATCCACATACACGTGGCATACGCCTTTGTCGTGCTTGATGACCGGGATCGTCGAGTTCTCCGATACCATGCGGATCAGTCCCTCACCCCCGCGCGGGATGATGAGGTCTACGACCCCGTTCAGTTTAAGCATCTCCATGACACAGGCGCGGTCAGGATTCTCGATGAACGATACTGCGCCTTCGGGGATGCCGGCCTCGGCCCCAGCGCCTGACAGAATATTCGCGATCGCGGTATTGGAATGGACGGCTTCGGAGCCGCCCCGGAGCAGTACGCCGTTGCCGGATTTGAGGCAGAGCGCGGCTGAATCAGCGGTCACGTTCGGCCGCGATTCGTAAATGATCCCGATGAGCCCGATGGGAACGCGCATCTTGCCGATCTGCATCCCGTTGGGCCTCCGCCACATCCTGGTCACTTCGCCCACCGGATCGGGAAGCGCCGCGACCTCGCGCAGACCGTCAGCCATGGCCTTGATCCTGTCCGCATCGAGGGTCAAGCGGTCGATCATGGCCTTGGACAGGCCCTTTTGCCCGGCAGCAACCAGGTCTTTTTTATTTTCAGCAATGAGCATGCCGGATTCCTTCTCGAGCCCGGCCGCCATTTTGAAGAGCGCATTATTCTTGATCTCGGTCGAGCAGTTCGCCAGGGCCCGCGATGCGGCCTTGGCCTTTTTTGCTTTATCGGATACGTATTGTTTGATGTCCAATGATTCCTCCTGCCTGCACGGTCATGGTGATCACTTTAAAAGCTTCTCCGCACCGGCCTGCACAGCATTTGCATTTTTTATTTCGCCGTAAATGACGTCCTTCAAATTTCCGTCAGCTCCGATAAAGAATGTTGTCGGCAGGAACCGGAGCTCGTATTTTTTACCCGTTTTTCCATCAGCGTCGCGGAGGACGATCGGCTGGTCCACCTGCAGCTCTTTGAGCAATTCCTTTACCGTATCAAGATCTTCTTTGGCGTTGATCAGCACGACCGTGATCCCTTTGCTCCGAAATTCGTCGACCAGTGAGTTCATGATCGGAAGTTCCTGCCTGCAGGGCGGGCACCAGGAAGCAAAAAAACTTACGATAACACCGTTGCCTTTTTTCTTGCTGCCGGCGCCGACGACGTCCCCTAAAAAGAACTCCTTCCCGGTCATGTCGTGAAGAGAAAAGAGCGGGGCCGGCTCGTTCAGTTTAAGCGCGGCAGAGGCCTGAGGGCTAAACAAGAATATCAGTACCAATGCCAGTATCAGCCTTTTCATCCCGTTGCTCCCTTCACTACAATATCACCAGGTCATCCCGGTGGATCACTTCATCGTAATCCTTATGCCCCAGTACGGGCTCGATCTGCGACGTTTTCAAGCCCTTGATCAATTCAAGCTCTCCTGAAGAATATTTCGTCAGCCCCCGGGCGAACACTGAGCCCCTCAGGTCCAGACAATTCACGCAATCGCCGACCTTGAATGTGCCTTCAACACTGACCACTCCACCCGGCAGCAGGCTCTTCCCTTTATGCACCAGGGCATCGCGCCCCCCGTCGTCCACTACGATGCCGCCTTTCGAAGCGGCCGTGTATGCGATCCAGTGCTTGCGGCTGTCCATTTTTTCAAGCCGGGGAAGGAACAGCGTGCCCGATTCACTTCCGCCAAACAAGGCGGCAAGCAGGCCGGTTTTTTTACCGTTCAGTATGACCATGGGCACGCCATAAGCGCCCACCTTTTTCGCGGTCATGATCTTGGAACGCATCCCGCCCGTACCCACGCCGGACAAGGCATCTCCCGCGCCCCGTTCCATTTCAGCGGTTATTTTTTCCACAACGGGAATGAACCGGGCATCGGGGTGGAGCCTTGGATCGGCGGTATACAGCCCGTCGATATCCGAAAGTATGATGAGGAGGTCGGCATCGGTAAGCTGCACGACCATCCCCGAAAGGTTGTCGTTATCACCGAACTTGATCTCGTCCACGGCAACCGTATCGTTCTCGTTAATAATGGGAATGACGTCGTATTCGAGGAGGGTATGGAGGGTATTGCGGGCGTTCAGGAACCTGCTCCGGTTCGACAGGTCCTCGCGCGTAAGGAGCACCTGAGCGACCTTTTTGCCATGGGCGCCAAAGGTCTTTTCATACATCCACATGAGTCCCGACTGACCCACGGCTGCTGCTGCCTGTTTCAAAGGAAGGGGCATGCCTTTGGTCTTCTTCAGGCCGAGCTTTGCCAGACCGGCGGCAATAGCCCCGGACGAGACCAGAACCACCTCGCGCCGCCCGTCCATGATCGAAACGATCTCCTTGGCGAGCTGCTCGATCCTCTTCTGGTCAAGCCCTCCGCCAGAGGAGGTAAGGACTGCGCTGCCTACCTTGATCACCACGCGGCGCGCTTTGGACAGGATGGATTTTTTATCGGCAGAAGCGTTCTTCATGTGAAGATCCATGATCTATGCGAGTTGAATCCAAGAACCCCAATTAAAGATAAACTTTACATTTTTACACATTGTAAATACAACACCTTATGGGTTTTTACTAATCTTTTACCTCTACGTCCTGCGGTGCAACATCGACGGCTTTTGCGCGCTCTTTACGCCCCTCTTCCACTTTTTCCGATAGAAAGTTAACCAGAGTATCGATACCTTTGCCGGTAGCCGATGACACCGGGAAGAACTTGAACTCATGCTCGCGGCAATAGCGTTCAAGCTTCTCGACATGCTCGGGAATGGCCGCATCTATCTTGGTGGCTGCCACCGCCATATACTTGCCCGAGAGCTTGTCACTGTACAGGGCAAGCTCGTTATTGATCTTTTCAAAGTTCTCTACCGGGTCGCCCGGTACCATGCCGGAAACGTCCACCATGTGCAGCAAAATCGTTGTCCGTTCAATATGACGGAGGAACTCGAATCCCAACCCGGCACCTTTGTGGGCATTCTCGATCAAGCCCGGGATGTCGGCTACCACGAAGCCTTTTCTCCCTTCAGGCTTCACCACGCCCAGCACCGGCGTAAGTGTTGTAAAGGGATAATCGGCGATCTTTGGTTTGGCTGCAGAGATCGTTGAAATGAGCGTCGACTTGCCGGCATTGGGAAAACCGACCAGCCCGACGTCGGCCAGTAGCTTCAGTTCGAGAAAGAGCTGCCGCTCTTCACCCGGCTCTCCGGGTTGGGCGTACCGGGGCGTCTGCTTGGTGGCTGTTTTGAAAAAAGCATTGCCCTTGCCGCCTCTCCCCCCTTTTCCGGCAATGAACTCCTTGCCGTCTTCGTCCAGGTCCACCAGCACTCCCGGGGTCACGGTATCGTACACCAGCGTGCCAACAGGAACGCGGATGATGATATCCTCGGAATCGGCGCCTGTCTGTTCTTTTCCGCTGCCGGGAAGACCATCCTTGGCAAAGTAATTCTGCTGATAGCGGAGGTCGATGAGCGTGCCCAGTTGAGAATCGGCACGGATGATGACATCAGCGCCTTTTCCCCCGTCCCCGCCGCTGGGACCGCCGCGGGGAACATAGGCCTCACGCCGGAAAGCGATGCACCCCTTGCCTCCATGGCCGGCCCTGATGTTGATCTTTACCCTGTCTATAAAATTTGACATCGTCATTAACCCTGTGAGAAATATACAGATAACGGCATTAAAATGCAAGCAGCATGAGCGGAAAAAGCGTGTCAGGAGACCATTGTAGAGCCGTCAGCCCACGGTCCCCTGTCATAGAGGGTCCGAACGTGCAAACAGAAAAGGCGGCATAAATTTCATGCCGCCTTGTAAAGGATACTGAAATCAGGATGAGTTTTTAGACTGCTGCTGCGTACACGCTCACCTTTTTACGCGTCTTGTCTTTGCGCTCGAACTTCACCACGCCGGTGACCTTGGCAAAAAGCGTATCGTCGCTGCCCTTGCCCACGTTCGTGCCCGGATGGATCCTGGTGCCGCGCTGCCTGATTATGATGGTGCCTGCGTTGATCAGCTCGCCGTCGTAGCGCTTTACGCCCAGACGCTGTGCATTACTGTCTCTGCCGTTCCGTGAACTGCCAACTCCCTTTTTATGTGCCATTGTAAATCCTCCGGAAATACAAAATCCAAATTCCAACCGCCAAATCCTAAATAATGTTCAAATTCCAACAACCAAATTTCAAAGGCTTGCAAACTTGGATTTGTAATTTCGATATTGTTTGTGATTTGTTATTGGTAATTTGTGTTTTGTGATTTATTATGCCGTGATCTCTTTGATTTTGATTGCCGTATAGTTCTGCCGATGACCGATGGTCTTGCGATAGCCTTTGCGCCGACGGTGCTTGAAGATGAGCAGCTTCTCGCCGCGGTCCTCGTCCACCACTTCGACCGTGACCTTGGCGGTAGCCAGCTTCGGCTTGCCAACGCTGATCTTGTCGCCATCAGCGATCATGAAGACGTCCGTGATCTCGACGGTATCGCCCTTCTTGGCTTCAAGGCTTTCCACTCTTACCACATCACCGGGCGAAACCTTGTACTGTTTTCCGCCGGTCCCGATTACTGCGTACATGCTTACTCCTCCTTCAAAAATCCATCTAAGCTTCGTTAAGAGTCGCTACCATACCATGTAACTTGCGGACTTGTCAAGGGAAAAAAACAATTTCACCCCCGGAAATACTCGGATGGACATGATTGACGCCATGGGGCCAGCGGTTACGAAAGGCCGGCAAAAAGCCTGAAAACGTATAGTAAAAACATCCCCTCACGTTCCCAATACCCCGCAGCGAGGGAGTTGTTGCAGGATGACAGAGGCAAATGACTTCGGACAACCGACGAGGACAACCCCTGGGGACGCTTCAAGGACGCGCTTAGGGCGGAAGTGGTTAAGTTCAAAAGGCGGCTTGAGCACCCCAACACTTACTGCTTCACGGGAGATGCAGAAAAATGGAGAAGAGCGGAAAAGAGTCATGGATAAAGAGTCTCCAAAATGACCTTAATCCAGGTGGGTGACTGGCCCAAAAAGACCCCCTTGAACCAGATGTATTTTAAGCAGCGCGAACAATGTGATGGTTCTTGCTCCAGGGAAACTTCAGGATGTCGAAATCGTCGTTCGGGCTCTTTTGCTCAATACGACTGAAATGACCCCGAAGATCGCGGAAAGCAAGAAAATGACGAAGCCGACAGCCCGCATCGCCATTGCGATACTCATCCAGGATTTTTTCAATATCCATAGCGTTTTCCTTATATCTGAAATGATAATGATATCGTCGAAGCCGTTCACGTGCCACCTCCTCCTCCCCTTTTCCAACTCTGTGACCATCGTTTGCCCCCCCCACTGCTGTCATTGCGAGGAGCGGAGCGACGCGGCAATCTCGGTTTAGCAGGCAGATATACGAACAGATACACGAACTACGAGATTGCTTCGCTACGCTCGCAAAGACGGCTTAACAGACATCTTACGAATTCATTACTATTAATGCATATTGTGTGCCCCTGTGATGGGGATTGCTGGGGGGAATGGCTGCTAAATCGGGACAGGTCTCCATGCGAAATTTGCCAACGTCCTCACCCTCCCCTATCCCTACCACAGCAAGATACGCTGATTGACAGGTCCTGTAGCTGCCTGTTACAATGACCACGCTCAAATCCTGAAACCGCACAAGAAAGGCTTCCCCGTGCCCTATTACGAATTTACCATCCACATGCCCGACGCCGATAGAGAAGCGCTGATCCAGAAGCTCTCCGAACTCGGCACGCTCGGCGTGATCGAACAGCGAACTGACATGATCGCTTATTTCCCGCACACCGCTGATATGGACAGCATAACAAGCGAGTTAAACGTGATACAGGCCCTCTTCGACTCATCCGGCCGGGAGCACATCTCGTTCAAGCATGTGCTTGTCCCGGACCAGGACTGGAACGCCACCTGGCAGAAATCTTTCACCGCTATCGATATCGGCGAGCGCTTCACCGTGTTGCCGCCCTGGGAACAGCCGAAGGACGGCAAGATCAATCTTATCGTCGACCCGGCCATGGCCTTCGGGACCGGCCACCACGGGACCACACGGTCATGCCTGCTGCTCATGGAACGCCTCGCACCCCGGACAACGCAGGAACGGTTCCTGGACATCGGAACGGGCACGGGCATTCTCGCCATAGCAGCAGCAAAACTCGGGTTTAAACAGATCCTTGGCGTGGACACCGACCCCCTTGCCGTGGACGCCGCGATCAAGAACTGCGTGGTGAACCAGACTGAACAGGTCAAGATTCAGGCTGGCAGCGTCGCTGACGTTCCCGGCACCTATGATTTTATCGCCGCGAACCTTATTTCTCTGGTGCTGGTCAAGCTGGCGCCGGACATTGCCGCGCATCTAGCGCCTTCGGGCATTGCAGTGCTCTCCGGCATGCTCACCGGACAGGATGAGGAGGTTACTGCAGCGATGCAAATGGCGGGCCTTGAGCTGATGGAAAAACGCGTTGACGGCAAGTGGGTCACGACTGCAGTAAAATGGCCGAAACAGGCATATAAAGCTGAACGCGCGCGGAGACGCGGAGGCGCAGATAAAGTCTAAATAAGCACATAGACAAATCAACGACCCACATAAAAGTCAGAAGACTCATAAAAAAAGAGGGCTGCGTAAAGCAGTCCTCTTTTTTTTGAATATCTATATATCTATACACTGCTTGATATTTACGCTTCGCTACTCATTTGCGGGAACGTTCCAATAGAAGGTCTGACCTGTAAATTCATGACACTTGGCATTGCAGTTCATGGGATAGGAGTCCATGACCGTTGAATAATTATCGAACGTCATGGTATTGTACGTGTCCAGCCCGCTGCCAATAAGCGGTATGGGCGAGATCAAGAATTCATCAAAGGTACTCCGAACTGAAGATCCGTTCGTTCCATGGACATTATGACACGTCACACAGGTTATTCTACCTGTCTGCAAAGCGTCGCCGCGGTATTTCCAATTTAGCAAATTTGGCAACGGAGAGAATAACGGATCTGCAACGATACTGAAAAGGTGGTAATTATGCAGAGGCAAATAAGGGTGCTCACCACCAATCGACATCGTGTCATTGTAATTTATCGGTGTGGGTTCGATGCCGCCCCAGTATGGGGGAAAGTTTAACGGATTGGCGGGATTGATATACTGATCCCTAAAAAGCGATTGGATAATCGCTGCAGACGTAACATAAGAAGTAATAGTCGGGACCGATGTGACGTTATATTTGCCATTTATGTTGTAACCCAGAACCACCTGCGGGGAAACGGTCGCATAATTTGTGTGACAATCAAAACAGAGTTTGTAATCATTGTAGGCATAGGTCTGCGTATATGGAATCGGCAGGGTCAGGTTCTGCGTCAAGAGCCCCTTGTTAACCGAACCATGCATATTGATGCTACCGTTGTTGCCGTGGCATCCTGTTAAAATTGCTCCGGTCCCTGCGCAGGTCAGGCCGCCGCTTGTCTGATGGCGGTTGTTGGTGCCGGTCCAATACGATTGGATCTTATTGCCTGCAACATTCGGCACGCTCCCCAAGGTGTTATTGTCGTTAAACGGTTTGAGAGCATTCCCTCCCGCTAAAAAGGTCGATGTAGCACCAAGGGTATCATGACAGCTCAAACAAAACGGCTCAAGACTTGCCGGTGAGGCAGGATTGTAAACAATAATACTTGCAACGTTATCTGCATTCCTCAATCGCACCGTGCCTTGCGTATGGTTCGTTTGATCATGACAGACCAGGCACTGGGCAGGAGCAGGATCGCCGGTCGTCGTGACATGCTTGGATACGATAGCGGGATTGAGGCCGAAATCGCCTAGTGCGCCAGTAACACGGCGCCTGGTGCCAATCGGATAGGAATGACACGAGGTGCAGCTCTGATAACCGGCCACACTCGTTCCATACCAGTCGAGAGTATCGGTACCATGGCAATTGAGCGAAGAGCAGGTTCCCAGAGCATCGTTCCAGGAGCCCGTGGGGTTAGTCGCCGGGTCGAAATAAACAATAAGAACACCAGGGTTCGTCGTATCCAGCGTTCCGCTCGCATGGGTGGTGAGGTTTATATAGTTGAAATGGCACGCTTCACAGGCGAAACCCATGCTGGTTACATGAGCAACGTGTTTGCCAGAGGCCCCCGTGCCGTTCGTTGTCAGCGGGTCGATGGCACTGCCCGGAGCATGACAAGCGGTGCAGACGCTGGAACCTGTGCCTGCCCCGGGTGACATAGCATCGGGCCCCGGGCTCGAACTGCAGCCGACTACCGTCACCGCGCATATGAAGAAAGCAACAAGATGTTGAGATAATGGCTTATTCATGCATACTCCTGAAGTGCCTTGAAACCGTTTTCCTCTACAAGAACTGATGCGCTGCCTGCGTCGTTGACTGCACGCTCACGCTGATCACTGCAGCGGTTTGTTATGGCATACCCCGCAGCTGTCAACGGGCAACCTGCCGCTGCCATGGCAATCGGTACAGGACCTTCCCATACTATGCCTTGCCGGCGCCGCCCAACCGCCGGTGTGAGAACGCGGCGGGGTCTCGTTATGGCAGCGTATGCAGAAATCCTGTCTATGGCAGGTCAAACAACGTTCACGGTTCCCTTCGGCCATGAAACCATGGCTCAGCGTGCGCCAGGTATTCGTATGGTCCCGCGGCGGCCGGGTGTTATGACAGGAGATACAGTCATTTTTGCCGTGGCATGTGAGGCAGGACTGCTCGCCTGCGCTGAGATCCAAACCGGCTGATGCGCCATGAAATTCGATCCAGCCCCCTTTGTGCGAATCCGGCCGTGGAAAGGGTATCTTCTCCGCCGCCGCAGGTGCGGCTTCGGTCTTCGGCGTCGCCGCGGGTGCTGCGGAAGCTT
>MHDY01000083.1 GCA_001803705.1 Nitrospirae bacterium GWC2_56_14
AGATGCCCAATCCCCCGAAGAGCACGACCACCATGAGTATGCTGAGGAGAATGAGACGTGTACCTATCGAGAGGACAGATGGGCGTTGTATCGACATAAGTGCTCTACCCTTTGCACAAAATATAGGCCGGACTGCCGTCGCGGCAGGTCCGACCTCCGATCAGTACCTGAAATTGAAGGACCTGGTTACGCCAGACTTCTTGAGCAGGTCCAGTGTTCCTTTGAATTCGGCGGAAGTCGTCTTGATGAACCGGGAAATGCCGAGCGAATCTTTGACGGCACTGGCGCCGGCAGAAGAATCGCTTTCCAGCCCCAGCATGACGGAAGCGAGTTTGCCGGCAGTTGCTTTGCCCAGCTTCCTGGAAACGATCAGTGTGTTGTCGGGGTTCTCGGTATTGTCCCTGCCGACCTGTTCCAACTCCGGATACCTGCTTTTTTCCTTGTCCCATACCCGGTTTTTGACGATCGCCAGGTCCGCCTGCCCGCGATTTACCGCGTCGATAGCGGCGCCATGGGAGGCAGCGAGCATCAGCGTCTGAGCCGTTACCTTGCCCAGCGACCTGAGGTAGATTTCCCCCGACGAAGCGAGGGGTGTCACAATCACTCTTTTACCGGCAAAATAGGCGCTCGATCCGTTGAATCTCGCCCCCCCTTTTTTGGCGATGATCGCCGCCGAGTACGTACTTGTCCCTTCCCGGGTAACCGGTCGCACCAGGGGGTCGGCCAATTCCTTCATCATCATGATTCCGGCAACTCCGGAACCGCTGAACATGGCGTCCACCTGGCCCTTGGCAAACATATTGGCGGCTGCCGGATAGTTGGCTGCCGTCACGAAGGATGCAGTAACGCCATTTTCCTTGAGGTACTCCAGCATCGGCTGATACTTCCGGGCGTCGCCCAATTGCGGCTGCATGATGCCGAGTTTGATGTCGGCCGCCGTTGCCACACCTGATATCAGCATCCCAGTTATTCCCATCACCAGCAACATCAGCCTCGGCATTCCCATAGCCACTCTCCCTGTGAAATTTTTGAGATTTCTGTGATATCCATGAGGTATTTAAAGGGATATCGGGGGGCAGTAAAGAAAACTTTAATATATATCGCTATTCATACATGTTTCATGTGTATTTAATTAATCTAGCTGCCGAAAAAAAGGCGGTACCGCTAAGAACCGCCGCTTAACCTGTTCCGTTCCCCCCTTCACATCCGTCCGCATGGGTTGGCGACCCCTTTTCCAGCTACGGTTGCAGTAGTGGCCACCCAAGATGACAGCGTTGCAATAATGTTTATTAAGTATTGTATCCCTTCAGCCGAAAAGACCTTTATCAAACCCAAAGGAGGGGAATTATGGAATTTCTACGGATGACTCTTTCGGCGGCGGTCATCAGCCTGTACCTGCTGACCCAGAATGCGATCGCCGATGAACTGCGGATCGGCGCCGGCGCGGCGCCGACGGAAAACGTGCTGAAGCCGGTGAAGGATGCGTTTGAAGCAAAAACAGGCATAAAGCTGCTCATCATTTCGTCTGGGCCCAAAAATGCCCTGAATGACCTGGAACGGGGAGTAGTGGACGCCGCTTCTGCCGGCCTTTCGTTCGATGACTGGCTGGCCCTGATGAAAAAGGAAAACAGCGAAGTAAAAGACCCTACGTCCCTTGACCCCGTCATTATCGGCAAAGATCGTATCGTGGTTCTGGTGGACAAGACGAACCAAGTGAAATCGCTGAGCAAGGAACAGTTGCAGGCAATCTTCTCCGGCCAGGCGAGCAGTTGGAAGGAATTTGACGGAGCCGATGTCCCAATACTCGTCGTCTGGGGGAAACTGATTCCCGGCACCAACAGCATGTTCGAAAAGAATATAATGGGAGGCAAGGCGGTCACGAAGGATGTGCTCGAAGCCACGACTGCAGAGGATGTCCGACAGAATGTCATGTCGAATCCTGGCGCAGTGGGCATTGGACCTGCCGCCATTCTCGACGGCTCGGTGAATTCTCCGTCCACCCCTGAAGTGGCGCGCGTCATCACCCTCCTGACCAAGGGGAAACCTGCGGATAAAGTCCAGAAACTGATCGACTTCATCAAAGGTGAAGGGCAGAAATACGTCAAGTAACCAAACTGGAAGGAGGTAGGGGGTACCGATTCACCCGTCATCCTCGTCATCTCCAAGATAAATCCGGCGACCAATGGCGCATTCCAAAAAATGGCCATGGAAGGCGCGCCGTTCGCTACCGATGTGCTCGATGCGGGAAGGTTCGAGGATGTACGGGACAAGGTATCGGCCAATGTGGAAGCAGTAGCATTCGGACCGGTAACGATGCTTGACGACACGATCAAGAAGGCGGAAACGCCGGAGTTTTCGCGGCCGATTACCCTGTTTATCAAAGGAAAACCGTCAGCAAAAGTGCAGAAACTGATCGATTACATCAGGGGTGACGGGCAGAAATACGTAAAACAGTAGACGTACCCACCGGGTCCCATCAAGGAGAATAGCTAGATGACCATCAAGACAAAACTGACACTGAACGTTGTCTTCCTTCTCGCCATTGTGGCGGCGGTGGCGACCACCAGCGTTATCGGCATGGGATTCGTCAAGAGTCGCCTCAAATACCTTACCGAGCGAAGTACGCCGTTCCAGGTGCGGACAGTCGAATTCCAGCGAACGACTCAGGCGGCAATCGCCGACCTTATAAAAGTCAATGCGGCAAGAACGAGGCAGGAATTTTCCGGTTATCGTGACGAGTCGGAAAAATCCCTCGCTGCCACCAAGGCAACTCAGGACGCCCTCGCGAATCTTTCGGGGGACAATACGGCAAACACGTACGAGGAGCTGAACACAACGGCCCGGGAGCTTTTCGGCATTACCGAAAAGCGCTTGAAAGCCGACGAAGACGCTCTGGCGGCCAAGCAGGCAATTCTTCTCAAACTGCGGGAGACTGACGGTCGACTGAAGGAACTGGACCGGAAAATAAGGGGGATACAACAGCAGAGCGCCACATCGTACTCGCGGTCGATGGAGGAGATGAAGACTGCAACCCAGCGGGTCCGTGATCTGGAAAGCCTGAAGCTTTCTCTGAAGGATTACCAGCTTGGTTTCATTGAACTCAGCAAGGCGAACGCCAAGAAAGGGGTTATCCTTGCCCAAGGAAGATGCAATTCTGCAATAAACAGAGTGCTTCAGAACGATTTCCTGAAAAAGTCTCCTACCATTGCCGCAGACGCAGCAGCGCTTAACGGAAAAATTCCGGAACTGGTCAAGCTGCAGAACGGGGTGCTGGGCCAGCCTAACGCAGATTTTTCCGCACGGGACGCCGTGCTGGGGGAAATAACCGACAAGCTGAACGCGCTGATCCTGGCAGTCGAACAGGAAGCGGCAATGGCGAACGACGACATGTCCGGCGAAACGGTGCGGCAGGGTTCGTTCTTCGGTAAATCCACAACAGCCACATCGTTATTGTCCAACAATGCCGAACTCGTTTCCCTTGGTTTGAACGTTGAAAGTCTCGTCTCCAGGCTATTTATCGCCGCTACTCCGAAAGAGGTCGATGACGTACAGTCCCAGCTCGAACAGATATACCGGCGAATTGGCGAAGTCCGAGGCAAGCTTGCCAGGATGCTCACCGACCTGAAAGCGCAGCGGGAACAGGGGATGCTGCAGTCGGCCGTCGGTTCCCTTGGCGAGATCCGGGGCGTTCTCCTGGCACAGGACGGAGTGGTGAGGAAAATCCGGGCCAAGCTGGAAATGGAAACTCAAGCCCTGCAGGCGACGGTCAAGCTGAAGGAAATAGTGCTGAAACAGGCGGAAGCGGGGCAGAAAACGGTGCTGGTTGCCCAGGGCGATCAGGAAAAGGCCATAGGCACCGTCAACCGGATGGTCAGGTTCAGTACGCTTCTGATTATTGCTATCGCCCTCGGGGCGGCTGTTTTCGGCATTGTCTTCGGCATCTGGGTGTACCGGTCCATCGCCACTCCGCTGCACCTTCTGCAGCAGGTTTCCCAGGAGGTGGCCAAAGGGGACCTTCATTCAAAGCTGAAGACGGATTCCAACGATGAGATGGGTGTCGTGCAGAAGTCGATGGCAACCATGGTGGACAACCTGAGGGAGATGGTGGGGAAAATCAAGGGTGCCACGGACAGCTTGGCCAGCAGTTCTGAAGAACTTTCGTCCACGGCGGTGGCCCTCGAACAGGGCACCGAAGAACAGTCGATGCGGATAGAGCGATCGGCAACCGCCATGACGCAGATGTCCCAGACAACGGCGGAAGTTGCTCAAAACTCGTCCGAGACTTCCGACGCCGCCGAAAAAATGAGCCGCATCGCCGCCGAGGGCAAGGAAGCGATGCACATTACCGTAACCGAATTGACCAAATTCGCCGAGACGGTAAAAGAAGCAGCGACAAAAGTGGAATCTCTCGGGCAGCAATCGGAGGAAATCAGCGATATCGTCGCCCTGATAAAGGACATTGCCGACCAGACGAACCTTCTGGCGCTCAATGCGGCCATAGAAGCTGCCCGGGCGGGAGACCAGGGTCGCGGATTCGCGGTCGTCGCCGACGAAGTCAGGGCACTGGCCGAAAAAACGGCAACCGCAACGGACGATATCGCCCGAACCGTGAACAACATGCAGAAGAGCGTAGCCGACTCCGTCCATTTCATGAAGGATGAGCGTGAATCAGTCACTAAAGTTCTGGACCACGTTAACCACACCCTTGCATCGATTGATGAAATCGTCAGCTACGTGGGGAAAGTAACGGAGATGGTCCAGCGAATCGCCGTGGCGGCGGAAGAGCAGTCATCTTCCACCGCAGAGGTAAGCCATAACATGGAGGGGATAGCGACTATCGCCAGAGAGCTCAAGGCCTCCTTCAGCGATATCAAGAACTCCTCAGAAAGCTTGTCGAAACTGGCATTGGATCTGAACACGATGGTGGCCTGGTTCAAGGTCTGATCGAAACATGGGCGGCGGGGTTTGGATCCCCCGCCGCAGGTCCCTCCAACTTCGCCTTATCTCTCCAGCATTCACCTTTCCGCTCACTCAAATCGCCTGCGTGAACTGCGCCAGATCGAAAAGGCCGAGCGTCTTTTCCAGTTCTTCCACCCTGGCCACCACTGAACGAAATCCATCCCTTCCGAAAAGCGCCATTTCCTTTTCGTCGAATGTCCGGGCCAGTTCATCGAGTTCACGTGACGGCACCAGTGCCTGGAACGCAGGAAACAGCACCGTATCCTCCCGTGCCTTGTGGGGCCGGTACATGCCGAGGAACCCGCGTAGTGAGGCGATGAGATCCTTCCTGTTCTGCGGGCTTCCCATCACCTGCTCCACGGAAAGCCGTCGGATGCGATGGGTATGGATCCGCCCCGCTTCGTGCTGGCGTACCAGCACTCTCACCAGCTCCGAACCGTTGTTCGTGAAGCGTGGAAAAATATATTCCTCTTCCAGTTTCTCGTGGAATTCCTGAATGTAGCACCTGACCAGGTCCGCCGCCTTTCCGAGGGTCTCCGGAGCGACCTCCCTCTCCGATGTCAGATCGTCCAATATCTTTTCGTATACCAGAAGCAGACGACTGAGAACGCCATGTTCCCGCATCAGCTCCTCCATGGCGGAAACCTCAACCCCGTCTTCCCCTGCCGCCGCAGATACGCTCCATGCGGCCACCGGCAGCAAAGCAGTTGCAGCCAGCAGTGCCGATCCCCTGGTTATGAAAACCCGTCTTCCTTCGTCATGCCCTCTCGATATTTCCATCGGCGCCTCCCGTGGATTGATATACAACGTACCACTATTGTATCGTAACAAGGTTGAGGGTGCCGCCTTGAGGTCCTCGTTGATTTATCTTGACTTTCCCGGGGGCATTAAATTAATAATTTCTCAAAGTCTGCGCACCATGTACGGGAAACGATGTCGAAAGGAGCAGGAATGAACGACGTGATACTTCATGCTTTCAACTGGCCCTACGAAAAAATTTCCAAAAATGCTGCCGCCATTGCGGAGGCCGGCTATGGTGCTGTACTCTTTCCCCCGCCTCTTTACAGCGATGAGAAGGGGGCAGAGTGGTGGCAGCGCTATCAGCCGAAGGATTACCGCGTAATCCGTTCTTTTCTCGGCAATAGGGAGCA
>MHDY01000084.1 GCA_001803705.1 Nitrospirae bacterium GWC2_56_14
TCATATTTGCCGAAGCCGGAAAATTAAAAACTTTATGAACTGCTCAGGTTGGTGAGCGCCGTAGAGACTCTCCTCCTGCGCAGTTTTTGCCTTTGCCGGAGTGCGTCTTTGCGTTACAATCCCTGCCATGCAATCAGATACTTCAGCACCAGACCCCTTCTGGCAGGAATTGGCCGTCAGCTCCCCCCTGGCCGGCCACCCCCTTATCCTGCGGGACGAGACCGGCTCGACCAACAGCGACGCCCTGGAACTGGCCCGGGCCGGCGCGGCCACCGGCACCATCGTCATTGCCCGCAGCCAGACCGGCGGCCGCGGCCGACTGGGACGCAGCTGGTTCTCGCCCGCCGGCAGCGGGCTCTATTTTTCCATGATTCTGCGGCCGGCGCTGGCCCCGGCCGAGCTGCCCAGGATAACCCTGGCCGCGGGGGTGGCCCTTTGCCGGGCCGTGTCCGGGCTCTGCCGGCCAACGCCGCTGATCAAATGGCCCAACGATCTGCTGCTGGGTGGCAGAAAGTGCGGCGGCATCCTGACGGAATGCGAATTCGGGCGCGACGGCTCCCCCTTGGTGGTGCTGGGCATCGGCATCAACGTTTCCACTCCCCCTGCCGCGTTTCCGGCCGAGCTGCGCGGCAAAGTGACATGCCTTGCCGACCGGTGCGCTTCCCCCATCCGCCGGCTCAACCTCCTGCGGGAGATCATCATTGCCGTGGATGCGGTGACTGCGCGTCTGGAGGCCGGGGAGTTTGCCGCGATTCTTGCCGAATGGCGCGCCCTTGATGCGACAAAGGAGAAGCGGCTCACCTGGCTGACCACCGGGGGCGCGGCGGTAACCGGCATCTCCCTTGGCCCGGACCAGGAAGGCCTGCTGCACATCAGAGACGATCAGGGCAGGACCCATGCGGTGCTGTCCGGAGATATCCTTCTTCAATGGTGTAGAGTAGAGCGCTGATGAAAATTCGAAACCATCACGACTTTCAAGAACGTCTCGCCGCACGCAGCTACTGCGTGTCGTAATGTATTGAGCCTCATCAGCGCCCCCTCGTCGAACCGGACGTGCGGTTTTCCCGCATCCGGCTCTCCGATGATCTCTCGCCACAAGGCATTCACAAGGAGTTGACGGCTCGTTCATGCAAGTAGATCAATCCCGCAGACCTCAGCGCCTGATACAGCGTCTGGCCTTCCAGGTGTTGACAGCGCCGTTGGCTCCGCGTCCTCATGAAGCGACAAAAACGGTTTTGCACGTACCAGTCGATCTTTTTAAACGCCACGCGAGGATAGCCATAACTGAAGTAGTTTCCCCACCCGGCCAGAAAAAGATTCGTTGTGTCGATCACCTCAACCAGCGGGACAGTTATCCATCGCTCGGTCATCGCCTTTATTCTGGAGCGCGCCCGTTTCAGGCTCTTCTCCGAAGGCGTCACATTCAGATATCGACCCGGTCCTTTGAGGCTGCGGTCGAAACGAAACGTAAAACCAAGGAAATCAAAACTACTGCCCGCCTGTCTCAGATTGACCGTGGCTGTTTTGTCTCGATTCAGGATCAGCTCAAGTCCTCCCAGGGTTTCATCCACAAATGCATGGATGCGCGGCCCGATGTAACGTGCCATGATCACCCAGTCATCGGCGTAACGGACCAGCCGAGCATTGGCGAAGTGCCGGGGACCATCCGGGGCATGGAACCGTTTATCGAACTCGTGCAGAAAGATATTCGCCAGCAGCGGGGAAATAACACCTCCCTGTGGCGTACCCTTTCCGGGGCGAGTGGTCTTCTTCCGTCCCTTCTCGTCTTCCTCCACGACCTCGCACTGCAGCCACATCCTGATCAGCTTCAGTACCGGCCTGTCGGCTATGCGCCGCTTCAGGAAGGTCATCAGCTTCTCATGGTTGATGGTGTCAAAATAGCTGCTCAGGTCCGCGTCCAGAACCTCCTGGCAGCCGGCCCGCAGAGATTCGCGGATCGAGGCAAGAGCATCATGGGCCTTGCGTTCCGGTCGAAAACCATACGAGCAGTCCTCAAAGTCTGCCTCGAAGATCGGCTCAAGGATCAGCAGGACCACCATCTGGACGATCCGGTCTTTGACAGTCGGTATTCCCAGCGGCCGCATCTTGCCGTTTGCCTTCGGGATATAGACTCGCTTGACCGGCCTCGGCCGGTAGGTCTTCTCCCGCAGTTGCTGCTGGATTTCCGCCAGCAGTTCCTGCACCCCGTTCGGCCGTTTCTTGATGGACTTGAGACTCATTCCGTCCACCCCGGCCGCGCCACGATTGGCATATACCCGTTTCCAGGCATCTTCGAGCACATCCATCCGGTATACCCGGTCGTACAGGGCATAGAATCGAAACTCCGGTTCTTGCTTGGCCTTGTGGCCCAGTTTCTGCCGCAGAAGAGAGACTTTTTGGCTCAACTCGGCTCCAGAAGACGTCCGAAGCGAATGGCTGATGCGACTTCCCGTAATGGAACATTTCTCGTTCAAGCGGATCTTCCTCCTTTGTCAGAAACACGATCAAAGTCCTGCCCCTTGGCTCCACCCTGTTTCCAGGGTTTCATCGCTACTATGGGCAGGTCCGACTCCCGGCCGGGACCGCGAAGCAGGTTATGCATTCCCCACCTGCGTTTGGACTCGGGCTGCTTGCTGCCTTGCCCGTCCCGCCGGGTCTCCCAGGTTCCCTGGCGCTCCTTTGCCTGCATGCCGTCCCCAAACACCCCGGGCGACACGACGCGACGCTCCTGTTTTCTCATCGCGCCGTCAGCGGGTTTCCCCTTTCGGTTGGAGGGTCACCGCCACCGATCGTGTAACGAGGCCGAATCGGGTTCACCATGTTACGGCCTGCAGCCTGTCTGGCCTTGCGGCTTTTTCCGGCCCTGCTTGACGCTTCGGATTACTCCTCCGCGCCGGGCCGGCGACTTCGCGGTGAACAGGCAATTACCGCGGGTGGCATTTCAGCCACCAGGATCGCCAGAGCTTCGCCTGGCGCACAACCGATCACAGGGTATGAATTTTTCACGGGCGACATGAATTCCGGTATGTTATGGTGCACTCCACAGACTGGAGGGCACTTTCATGGAACAAGCATATCATATCCGTGGCCGGGATATCACTCCTGGCGATCTCGACACTATCCGTGGTCTCGTGGCCCAACACTGGGACAAGGGACGCACAGTCATTTCCCGCCTGCTCTGCGAACACTGGAACTGGCTGCAAGCAAACGGCGCGCTCAAAGACCGCGCCTGCAGGGTTCTGCTGCTTTCCCTGGAGCAAAAAGGCGCCATCGAACTTCCTCCCAGCCAATCCCCCATTATCAGGACCGGCAGAAAAACCCGCTGCCGCACATTCACCTACGACTCGACCCCGCTCGGCGGCTGCGTCTCACGGACGGAAGAACTCCGCTTTTCCATGGTCCGCCGCACTACCGAGGAAGTTTTTTGGAATTACCTGATTGACACCTACCACTATTTGGGCAACCCCAAAATCGTCGGTTCCTACCTCAAATATCTCGTCTATCTCGACGGTCGCCCGGTGGCCGCCCTGGGTTGGGGGGCCGCGGCCTGGCGGGTCGCTGCCCGGGACAGCTTCATCGGCTGGGACAACGAGCACAGGCTTACCAATCTTCACAAGGTGGCCGGCAACGTCCGCTTCCTCATCTTGCCCTGGGTCAGGGTCAAATGTCTGGCATCCCGGATACTTGCGGCCAATGTCCGTAGGCTCCCGCACGACTGGCAGGCATTCTACAACCAACGTCTCGTGCTGCTGGAGACCTTCGTCGACACCACGAGATTCGCCGGCACCTGTTACAAGGCGGCCAACTGGCACCCTGCCGGCTTAACCCGCGGCCGGGGCAAGTACGGTCCCAACACCCCTGGACAGCCGGTCAAGGCCGTCTTCCTCTATCCTCTCGACCGCAACTTCCGTGAACTGCTCCACCGTTGACAAAACGCTCCTGCCCAAGGGGGTGGAGATTGCCGACAACGATTGGCAACGAGTTCCGCCGTCGGTTATCGCGCTCATCCTGCTTCTGCTCAAAACCATCGAGGAGTTGACGGCCCGGCTCAAACTCGACTCCGCCACCTCCAACCGTCCGCCATCCACGGATAAACCCTTTGCCAAAAAGAACCGGGGAGCAAAACCCGAAACGTCCGGCAAAGGCAAACCAGGAGCCCGCAAGGGGCACAAGGGCTATCGCCAGGCCTTGCTTGAGCCCACCGACATCACGCCTGTCCACCCCGGTGCCTGTACATGCGGAGGCGTCGAATTCCGCGACCATGAGCCCTATTATACCCATCAGTATATCGAACTGCCCAAGATCTTCCTGTCGGTGCGGCACTTCATCCTCTTCAAGGGCCGCTGCGCCGCCTGTGGAAAAATCGGCAAGGGCTATGTTCCCCATGAACACCGCTACGGCTTCGGGCCACGATTCACCGCGCTGGTCGCCGAAGTTGCCGGTATTGCGGGAAATAGCCGCGACACCATCCGTGCCTTCTGCTCCTCCGTGCTGGGTGTCCGCATCAGCCTCGGCACCATCCAGAAGCTCATCGACCGCACGCCACCCTCCCGCACTACGAAGCCATCAGGGACAAGGCCCGCTGTGCTCCCGTCAACCACCTCGATGAAACTTCCTGGAAGAACGGCGGCAAACTCCACTGGCTCTGGGTGATGGTGGGTCCGCTGGTCGCCTTTTTCATGATCCACCCCAACCGCTCCCAGAAAGCCTTCGCAGAACTCATCGGCTACTGGAACGGCATACTCGTCAGCGACAACTACGGAGTCTACCGTAAGTGGACAAACCTGCGCCAGACCTGTCTCGCCCATCTCATCCGGCAGGCCAAGGCCCTTGCCCTGCGAAAAGATCCAGAACTCGCCGCCTGCGGCAAGTGGTCCAGGGATGAACTCCAGCGCCTCTGCAAAATGGCCCATGAGCCTCCCTCGCGGGCCGAATGGTCAGCATTCTTCGCCAGGTTCTGTCGGCTTATCGACCTTTATCGCGACTCCGAAAGCGATGCGGGCAAGCTCGTCCGCCTGCTGGACAAAGAAATGGAGTGCCTCTTTGTCTTTCTCCAGCAGGCCGGCGTCCAGCCAACCAACAACGTTGCGGAACGAACCATCCGTTTCGCGGTGCTCTGGCGCAAACGCAGCTTCGGCTCTAACTCCGATAAAGGCTGCCGCTGGGTCGAACGAATACTCTCGCTCAGGCAAACCTGCCGCCTCCACAACAAGCCAACCTTCCCAATCCTCGTCGATGCCATGACCGCCCATTTTCGCGGTCATGCCCCGGACATCTCTTGGATTACCGCACTGTAATTTCTCGCTGCCTCGCTGTTTTTGCCTGACCGCTACCCTCTGATTGATTACAAAAAATATATTTCTTGAGGAATTCTCGCTCACTTGGCGAACAGATGGCAAAAAAAAGTACCTGCCGGCAGGACCGGAGGGCCAAAATTTACTTGGCATTCGCTATCTAAAAATGAATGCAAGGACTCGACCTGGCTGATTACACTTTGGACCAAGCAAAACCCCCATCTCCTGTCAGTTAACAGGAAATAACGCCTGTAAAAAGTTAGGGAAATCGACGTGTTACAACTAAACCGCTATTATGTAAAAGTATGAAATGTTAGTCATAGGGGCAATATAAAAAAAAAGGGGGGCGATACGTAGGCTTAACCTACGAGAGTGAGGAGATAAGAGCGAAGATTGGTATTTTTCCCATTGATGTGAAATTTCTTCCGAATGTTTCGGCGGTGAAAGTCCACCGTACTGACAGTCACTTTCAGAAGTCTGGCAATATCTTTATTTGTTTTCCCTTGACGGACCAGGTCGGCTACTAGAATTTCCCTAGGGGTCAACTCCATATATTCTGATGACAATCTCTTGGCAAAGAACGAGGTAAGCTGCTGGAGATTGGTCCGCATTACATTGAAATACATTTTTTGTTCAGCATTTTTCAGGGTTCCTTCAAATTCAATCATGATGGGTTGGATAAGTTTTTTGATATTAAACAGGATTTGCTCTTCCAGTTCATCTCTGGCTGCGCTGGTCTCCTGCAGAAGTACCCGCAGAGCAGTATTCATTTCCTGCAACTTCAATTGTTTGGTTTTTAGTCTTGCTTCGCTGAATATAAGTTCCTTTTCAGT
>MHDY01000085.1:0-909 GCA_001803705.1 Nitrospirae bacterium GWC2_56_14
CATGTCAGACCTTGTCCGGTTCGGCGTTTCCATCGACGGCCAGCTCATGAAAAAATATGACTCGCTTATTTCGCGCAAAGGGTATAAAAATCGATCAGAAGCAATTCGCGACCTGATCCGCGACCGGCTGGTTGATGAGGAATGGGAGGGCGGCGACGAGGACACGGTCGGCACCATCACCATTGTCTATAACCACCATACCCGGGAACTGGAGCATGCCCTTACGGACATGCAGCACAAATCCTTTCACCAGATCATCTCGGCGCTCCACGTCCATCTGGATGCCCATAACTGCCTTGAGGTGCTGGTGGTGAAGGGGAAGAGCCGGGAGATCAGAAAGATCTCGGACAGGCTCATCGGCACCCGGGGGGTCAAACACGGCAAATTGACCATGACGACGACCGGAAAAGAGCTGGTGTAACCGATAGTTCACGGAGGTATCATGCACGACAATCACAAACACCACCATTCCCACGATCATGCCCATGAGCACGGAGATGCCGGCACGGAAAACCTGCGCAAGCTGCAGGCCATGCTTGAGCACTGGGTCGAGCACAGCGACAGCCATGCTGAAAGCTACAAAGAGTGGGCTGCGAAGGCGAGCGAAGCAGGCGAAGAGGAGATCGCGAAAGAGATCCACCTGGCGATCGAGAGTGGCGAAACGGTCAAGAACCACCTGAAGCGGGCCAAAGCGATCCTTGCGGCGAAGATGGTCCTTAAAAAGTCCTGATTTCGGATTGCGGAATTCCAATTGCGGATTTCGGATTGCGGATTTCGGATTGGGAAAGCTCTTTACCACATCAGTAGCCGGTGAACCGGAAAGTGAGGTACTTATGCAGAATAATTTTGATGCTGATCTTCGCGAAACGGTCCAGTTCCATGGCCACCTTTGCCCGGGCCTGGCGCTGG
>MHDY01000085.1:957-1092 GCA_001803705.1 Nitrospirae bacterium GWC2_56_14
CGCAGGACGAAGAACTGGTGGCGGTTGTGGAGAACGACTCCTGCGCGGTTGATGCGATCCAGTACATCACGGGCTGTACCTTTGGCAAAGGCAATTTTATCTTCCGCGACTATGGCAAGCATGTGTATACTTTTT
>MHDY01000085.1:1226-4140 GCA_001803705.1 Nitrospirae bacterium GWC2_56_14
ATGGAGAAGGCTGCCGCCATTCTGAGCGCTGCTGAGAAGGAGATCATGACCATCACACCTGCGGCTGCCCTCCCTCCCCGGGAAGCGACCATCCGTTCTTCCCTGCGCTGCGCCCAATGCAACGAGAAGTTCATGGAATCCCGCAGCCGCCAAAAAGACGGCAAAACGGTCTGTATTCCCTGTTTCGAGGCCCGCTAAGTCCTCTTCACGCCACAATATTCTTGACAATAAACCCTGCTGAAGTTATTATAACCGTGCTTTTTTATCGTCCAGCCATGCGTCATCTTCTAAAGGAGGAAATAATGAGAAAGATTCATGTTTTTCCGTTCGTTGCCTTCCTGTTGCTCACTGGTTGCGTTTCGCAGGCTACATTCGATATGAAAGCCAAGGAAGCAGATACGCTCGTCGCATTGAGCGACAATCTCCAGGGCCAGGTCAAGATGCTGACCGGTGAAGTGGATATGCTCAAGAAACAGCAGTCCGCGCTCCAGGCGGAAAAGGCGGCAGTCGAAAAAGAACGGGACCTCCTGTCGCAGAAAGCAGAGAAGGCTGAGCAGCTTGAACGGGCGACCCAGACCTATCAGGACCTGCAGAAGAAGCTCGAAAAGGAAATTCAGGAGGGGAAGGTCCAACTCACCGAGATGAAGAACCGTCTGACCATGACCATGGTGGACAAGATCATCTTCCCTTCGGGCAGCACCGATATCAGCAAGGACGGAAAACTGGTGCTGGACAAGGTGGTCAGCATCCTGAAAGACATTAAAGACAAACGCATCCAGGTCGAAGGGCACACCGATAATGTGCCGATCGTGAGCGCGCTTAAAAAACGGTTCCCCACGAACTGGGAGCTTTCAACGGCCCGGGCGACCGAAGTGGTACGCTATCTCCAGGAACAGGGCGGCCTCGATGCCACGCTCCTGTCCGCCACGGGATACTCGGAATACCAGCCGGTTGCGCCGAACGATACGGACGACGGCAAGCACAAGAACCGCAGGATCGAGATCGTTCTGCTGCCGCTCGTGCAGTGAAGGATCAAGCAACAAATTACAAATAAATTTCAATTACCAAAAGGCAAACACCAAACAGTTTGCGTTATTGAAATTTGCAGTGTGATTTGACTTACATTTGGATATTGTTGCCTGGATATTGGTTATTTTTGTTATTAGAGGCTTTTGATGTTCACCGGCATTGTGGAAGAATTAGGGAACGTCAAGGCGCTTCGGCGTGATGCAGGGGCCGCCCGTCTGACCCTGTCCGCTTCCACGGTGCTCGGCGGCACGGTGCTGGGCGACAGCATCAGCGTCAACGGCGTCTGCCTGACCGTTGTGGAGCTCGGGAAAACCGAGTTCTCCGCAGACGTGGCGCTGGAAACCCTGAAGGTGACGAACCTGGGCGAGCTCTCTGTTGGGCAGCAGGTGAACCTTGAACGGGCTTTGCAGCTTTCAGCGAGGATCGGCGGTCACCTCGTCTCGGGGCATGTGGACGCCGTGGGACGCATCAGGTCAAAAAAACAGGAGGGCAACTCCTGGCGCATTACCATTGATACTCCCGCTTCAGCGCTCCGGTACATCATAAAAAAAGGCTCCGTGGCCATAGACGGCATCAGCCTGACCGTTGCCGACGTTGATGCCACGGGGTTTTCCATCGCCATGATACCTCATACGGCCAAGTTGACGACGCTGGGGGCCAAACATGCCGGCGACAGCGTGAACCTCGAAACGGACCTCATTGGGAAATATGTTGAAAAACTGCTTGCCGGCAGGGTCGAGGGCGGCGTCAGCCTGGAGCTCTTGCAGAAGAACGGATTTGCATAATATAATAGGGTCCCGGGTCTGGGGTCCAGGGTTCAGAAAGTGCAAGGTCTCTTTCTCCCTGTCGCCTGCCTCCTGTACCCTGTATCTTGTACCCTGAGGAGATTTAATGAAGTTCAATACGATTGAAGAGGCCCTGGACGATATTAAAAAGGGCAAAATGGTCATTCTCGTGGATGACGAGGACCGGGAGAACGAGGGCGATCTTACCATGGCCGCCGAGGCGGTGACGCCGGAGGCGATCAACTTCATGGCCACCCATGGCCGCGGCCTTATCTGTCTCTCGCTGACCTCGGAGCGCGTGGAAGAACTGCAGCTGCCCATGATGACGACGGACAACACGTCGTCCTTCGGCACGGCGTTCACCATCTCCATCGAAGCGAAAAAAGGAGTGACCACCGGCATCTCCGCTGCCGACCGGGCGACCACGATCAAGACCGCCATCAATCCGGCGTCGGGACCGGAAGACCTGGCACGGCCGGGACATATCTTCCCGCTCCGGGCGCGTCCGGGCGGCGTGCTGCAGCGCACCGGACAGACCGAGGGGTCCGTGGACCTGGCGCGGCTCGCCGGGCTCTACCCGGCAGGCGTGATCTGCGAGATCATGAACGATGACGGCACCATGTCACGCGTGCCCCATCTTATGGAGTTCGCAAAGAAGTTCAGCCTCAAGATCATTACCGTGAAGGACCTCATCGCCTATCGCGTCAGAAAAGAGTCGCTGGTACGGCGCGTGGCCGTTACCAAGATGCCTACGAGCCACGGGAGCGATTTCACCGCTATCCTCTATGCCAACGACATCGACCAGCTGAACCATATCGCCCTGGTGAAGGGCGAGATCAACCCTGAAGACGAGGTGCTGGTCCGCGTTCATTCCGAGTGCCTTACGGGCGATGTGTTCGGTTCGCTCCGCTGCGACTGCGGCGATCAGCTGCACAGCGCCATGGAGATCATCGATAAGGAAGGCAAAGGCGTCATCCTCTATATGCGACAGGAAGGCCGCGGCATCGGCATCGAGGGCAAGCTGAAGGCCTATGAACTGCAGGACAGGGGCAAGGATACGGTCGAGGCCAACCTGGCCCTCGGTTTTAAAGCCGACCTCA
>MHDY01000085.1:4162-5926 GCA_001803705.1 Nitrospirae bacterium GWC2_56_14
GATCCTGCGCGATATCGGCGTGCGCAAGATCAGGCTCTTGACGAACAACCCGAAAAAGATCGTAGGCCTCGAAGGCTATGGGCTGACCGTGGTGGCCCGCATGCCGATCGAGACCCATCCCCATGCCAAGAACATCAAGTATCTCAAGGTGAAGAAGGACAAGATGGGGCATATGCTGGAAAAAGTTTAGTGAACATATTGCGGATTTCGGATTGCGGATTGCGGAATGGAGTAACAAAACCGAAATTCATAGCCCGTGATCCGAGATAGCAAGTTGATGCGGTTTGTGGAATACGGATTAAGAAACAAATCCGCAATCCGAAATCCGCAATCCGAAATCGTAGGAGGGATTCGATGGCAAAGACGATCCAGGGAAATGTGACGGCGCAGGGACTCAAGTTCGGCATCATTGCCGCGCGCTTCAATGATTTTATTACCGGCAGGCTGGTCGAGGGGGCGCTTGATGGGCTCCAGCGCCACGGCGCCAGCGAGGCCGATATTGAGATCGTGAAGGTACCCGGGGCGTACGAGATCCCGCTTGCGGCCAAGATGCTGGCCCAATCGAAAAAGTACAATGCCATCATCTGCCTGGGCGCGGTGATCCGCGGCGCCACGCCGCATTTCGAATATGTGAGCGCCGAGGTCAGCAAAGGCATCGCGTCGGTCTCACTGGATTCCAATGTGCCGGTCATCTTCGGCGTCCTGACCACGGACACCATCGAACAGGCCATCGAACGGGCAGGCACCAAGAGCGGCAACAAGGGCTGGGATGCGGCGCTTTCGGCGATCGAAATGGCGAACCTCATGCGGCAGATCGCGTAGCGAACGATGCCGATGAACGAACAGCACCGGAGAGACGGACGCGTATGAAGCGACGCAAGGCACGGGAGTTCGCGCTCCAGATCCTTTTTCAGCTGGATATCAGAAAAGACAAGCCCACGGCCACGATCCTGAAGCGTTTCTGGGCGGAGCATGACGTCGACGAAGAGGTGCAGGCCTTTACGGAAGAGATCATCAAGGGCACCTATAAGCATCTGGTCCCCATCAACGAGAAGATCCATGCCTGCGCCAAGAACTGGAGCATCGACCGCATGGCCGCCGTGGACCGCAATGTGCTTCGCATGGCGGTCTATGAGATCCTTTACCGGATCGATATCCCCACGAGCGTGACCATCAACGAGGCGATCGAGATCGCCAAAAAGTTCGGCACCGACGATTCCGGCTCTTTCGTGAACGGCATCCTGGACAGCGTGGCGAGAATGGTCGGCAAACTGGACGAGGGAAAGATCGAAGACTAGCAGGCGAGGAAGGCCCGGTTTGGGAGTAAAGGTCATTTTGCAGGATATGAATAAGCTTGAGACCGGGGGCCTGATCGTTGGTTTTTTCGAGGACGTGCGGCCGCTCAAAGGGCTTGCCGGCGAACTGGACTGGCTGCTCTGCAGCTCCCTGTCTTCCCTGATCATCAAGAACAAACTGCGCGGCGCCCTGGGCGAACTGGCGCTCCTGACGTCACGGGGCAAGGTGCCGGCCTCAAAGATATTCATGCTCGGTCTCGGCCCCCGGGGAAGCGTCTCTCCCAGGACCCTGCAGGAAGCGGCACGGTCGGCTGCTGCTGCGGCGGTGGGCGCCGGATTGACCTCGGCGGCGATCGAGTATCTCGGAACGCCGGAACTATCAACGGAAACAGCAGTGAACGCCCTCCAGCAGGGGCTGGCTGACGGTTCCCGGGGGAGCTCGATCGAGATCTCGCTGCTTGCGCCTGAT
>MHDY01000085.1:6007-6299 GCA_001803705.1 Nitrospirae bacterium GWC2_56_14
CATGAACAGCTCAGGAGAAATAACAGCATGATCCCTCGCTACAGCAGGCCGGAAATGGCCGGCCTCTGGGAACCGGAGAACAGATATCGCGCATGGCTCGAGGTCGAGATCCTGGCCTGCGAAGCGAACGCCAAGCTGGGGCTGATCCCCGCAAAGGCGCTCGCCTTGATCAAGAAAAAGGCGGACTTCAAGGTCAAGCGCATCGACGAACTGGAAAAGATCGTCAAGCACGATGTGATCGCTTTCTTGACCGCCGTGGGCGAGAACGTAGGCCCCGAATCGCGGTATATCC
>MHDY01000086.1 GCA_001803705.1 Nitrospirae bacterium GWC2_56_14
CACCTGCTGCGACGCCTCGGAAATGCTGAAGGACCGGTACCATGACTACGAACAAGTCGTGGGGTTCTCGGCAACGTTAAAGCCCTTTGATTACTATGCGCGGCTTTCGGGGCTCGACCCCCTGACTGTCAAAACCGCGGAGTTCCCAAGCCCGTTCCCAAAAGAGCATCGCAAGCTCCTGATCATTCCCCAGATCTCGACCAAATACTCGGACCGCGAACGCAACTACGGGAAGATAGCCGACGTCATCATGCGGATAACGGCTTTGCGGCCGGGGAATTATTTCGCCTTCTTCCCGAGCTTTGAATTCCTGGAACGGGTGCTGGGCCTTTTCTCCGGTCCTGAAGGTTTTACCATTCTCAAACAGGAGCGTGAGATGAAGTCCGCCAGGGTCAAAGAGGTATTGGAGCAGCTCCGCGAGGGGAACGTTCCGAAGATCCTCTTTGCCGTACAAGGCGGTACGTTCTCCGAAGGAGTGGACTATCCGGGTGAGATGGCAATCGGAGCGTTCGTGATCGGGCCGCCGCTGCCGAACTTCGATCTTGAACGGGAACAGATGCGGGAGTATTACGAGAGGCGATACCACGCGGGCTTTGATTATGCCTATGTGATCCCTGCCATGGCAAAGGCGGTCCAGGCTGCCGGCAGGGTGATCCGGTCCGAAAAAGACCGGGGCCTTATCGTGCTGATGGATAACCGGTTCGTTCAGCCGGCTTATTCCCGGTCCATGCCGACCGACTGGTTCGGATCCGATGTCAATGAACTGGTCTCAGAGAGCATCTTGAACGACGTGGCCATGTTTTGGGCGAAGAGTGTTTCTTTCTGATCCCTGGATTGAAAAAATTTATCTCAATTGTCAATACCCCGTCGTTACCCCATGTATTTTCTTGACCAATGTATGAGCTAACTCTATACTCATCTCCATATGCAGAATGATCGTTCTTCGAGGAACGTATGCATACGCCCCCGATCCGGTCGTTTGCGTGCCGCAGGGAAGATCGTGATAAAAAAGAGTGAATGGGGTAATGACGTAAATACTGCAGGATAAATACAAAGCGGAGGGGTCCATGAAAAAAGTTTCGATCGCGTTACTCGTAGTACTCTCGATAACGATGGCAGGTGTTTCCTACGCAGCTGACTGGAACCTCGTGAAGAACGTGAAGCGGCTGGAGCGTGTGGCGCCGGACTACCAGGATGACAAGGAGATAGACAGGAAATTTCTCGATGTGCTCGATCTGACTGAGAAGACCAAAAAGGACGCGGAGGTCTACGACGAGTCAAAAAGGATAGCTGCCATGCCTGCCCTGGGCCAGAGCAAATACATGGATTCCTTCCGGTATTATATGTTCGTCCGGTCGATCGGTGTATCGAGGTCCGGCACTGCCGAGCCTGACTACTGGCTTGGGCTTCTCAAAACCAATGAAAAAAGCCCCCATCTTTTGGCCGCGTTGCTCGTTCGTATGAGACTTCTGCCGAAGAACTCGACCGATATCCGGCGTGATGCGCAGCTTGCCGTGAACTGGATCAAGGCGCAAAAGCCCGACATGAAGGTCCGGGCCCCGGAATATGCGGGCAACATGCTTCTTGGATACAGGCCGCGAACGGATTTTGCTGAAGGCGAAGTTCTGAAACTCTACAAACTTTCGTACTACAAGGAAACGGTCACTCCACCGGCTGGTTTTCTCGATGATGACACCTATGTGTCCCTGCTGAACCGGATCAAGGATGGCCGCGAAGAGGTCATGGCCGAGATGACCGCTATTTACCGCAAGATGGGCAAGCGCAAGGAAGCGTCCGGCATCCTGTACCAGCACGCCATGCTCAAAGCCGCTGTTAAGGACTTTAAGCAGGCAAAGACGCTTCTTGACGATGCGGTAAAACTCAACGCTGAAAACACGGAGGCGAAGAAAGAACGCGACCGGATCAAGCTGGAACTCACCTATCAGTCGCTCGCGCCCGCTGCGCCGGCTCCTCAGGTTAATACCGAAGATGAGCTCGGGATTCCGGAGCACTTTAAATCCGTCGAGAGCTATCTTACGCCGGTGGACCGGATCGTCACCGAGACCGACCTCCAGGGGCGGAGCAAAGCGGAGCTTCGCGTGATGCGGAACGAGGTCTACGCCCGCCACGGCAGGGTCTTCCAGTCACCTGAGCTGCATGATTATTTTACCAAGAAGTCCTGGTACAGCCAGAACCCGAGCTACGCTGACAGCCTTCTCAGCAGCGTGGATAAGGAGAATGTCCGGGTCATCCAGGAGAGCGAGAACAAGGCGCACTAGGAGCAGGCCGGGGCGGCCACCAGTTGAAGCAGTGAGAACTGTCCGTTCCGGACCATTTTCCCGCACCAAGGAGGATGTCCATGAAGGCGAATGATCGCCCACAGTTTTGCTTACTGTATTCTTTTATTTGGTTTCTTCTCCTTGTGTGTGGTCTGTACCCTGCGGGCCTGCAGGCCGCGCCCGCAGCCGCACCGGCAACTTTGAGCAAATCCGATCTCCCCGCCCGGGGACGACAGGAATCCATTCTGACGATCAGATCGTTCGGGCGCTACGCCGTTACTGTCAAGAGCGACCAGGGGACGGGGCTGCAGCTCATTGACCGCATGGCGGGGCCGGGAACGATTTCCGGCGCCGCAGGTGAACGGGACGGCAGGCTTGATCTCTTCCTGGAGCGGGGTGATTACAAGATCATCACCCACGGCCACGACAAGGCTTCCGGAACTATTCGCCTGGAAGCGCATCCCTTTCTGGAAAAGAATGCGCCGCAGCCGGCCGCGCTCATCGAATACAAACTGACGGAGACCGAACTCAAGGATTTCGAGCAGGCATCCTATTGGATCGAGATCAAGGAACGCAAACGCGTGGTCCTTGAAGCAGCGGGCCGGGGTCTGGCCGATCTGCGCTTATGGAAAGACGGCGCATGGCTTGTCGATGAAACGCCGGCCACTGCAACGGTGCAGCCGAAAACAGGCAGGCCTTTGCGCGTCTGCCGTCTTGCCGCCGAGCTTGAACCCGGACTGTATCTTCTCACCGCCTATGGCGGGCCTGCCCTGTCCTGGGCCGACGATACGGGCCAGCATCCTTTCTATATTCGCTCGGGCATTCCTGAGCTGGGTTCCGTGACCCGGAAGCGCAACTCCCTAAGTCCCTTCGGAACAGACTACTTTATCGTTCCCGGATCAAGCACCTACTTCAGGATCGAGCTGCCGGAAGCGCGCGAACTGTCCCTTCAGGCAGGGTGGATCAGCCAGGACGATCCCTTTGGCAACAATGGACCGATGAAGACCATTCAGAAGAACTCCTCTCCTCCTGTTGCCGAGCTGTATACGGCGGCGAATAAGGACGCAAAGCATATCGTCACCATCACCGGCGAGGCCGGCATGCCCTACGTGTTTCAGCAGTTCGAGTCGAATTATTCCTATTCGTTCCAGGGGACCGGCGATTACTGGATAGCGAGCGTTCACTCCGGCTCTCCTCAGGATTCGGTGGATGCCACCGGGGTCCTCGTATCGGGCAGCGACACCTACCGGATCCGCCCCCTGTCCGAGCAGACGATCGAGCTGGACCAGACAACGGGATATTCGCGCCGCGCGAACCTGTTGGATTCTCTCACGCTCTTTCTCAAGATCAACACGAAAGGGCCTTACCAGGTCGTCTCGCAGGGCGTTGAGGCCCGCTTCCTCATCGAACCGTTTTTAACGTCGCGGCCCCGGGAATACGCGCAGCCGAAAGCGCAGCCGGGCGGCTCTACGTGGGAACTCGATCCCGGCTACTACGTTCTGACCATCGAACCCGTGAAGAAAGGGATCATGGACCTCATCATTCGTCCCGCATCCTGGGTGAGCTGGGTGTGGGGAAAGCTCGATCTGGATAAGGAGAAGAAGTCAGCGCCCGTGCGCGCAGCAGTCCGTTTTCCCCGGATCTCGCTGAGTCGCGATCTTTGGTACACGTTGTACCTGAACCGTCAGCCGGAGGTCAGAACAGGACTCGTGGTCCGCGCCCTGCCGTTGGACCTGATCGACCCGCTTCCGGTGACGCAGCGGCCCGATGAAACCGTGACCGTTCCTTTTACCGTATCCGAAGAGGGGACGCTCCGGGCCGAAGCCGAAGACGGATCGCTCATGGACCTGTCCGTGGATCGCGGGCCCTGGCAAAAAACGCACAACGTGAGCATGGGCCGCCACGACCTTTCCGTACGCACAACGGCAAAGGACACGATTAACTATGCCCTTTCCCTGGAACCGCACCGGTTCAGCGCCGCAACCCCGCTGCCGTCACTTTCGCAAACAGCACTCGACAGCCTCCCGAAATTCCCGGTCCTGACGGACAGCAGGCCGCTCTTTTTCGACCTGGGCCGCACGTCTGCAGCGACCTTCAACCTGCGGGCGGACAAATCCACCCTCTACCAGGTCCAGTCCACGGGGCTTCTTGCCACGGAAGGCGATCTTCGCAGCAGGACCACGCCCCGGTTTGTGCGGGAATCGGAGAACGGCAAAGGCAGAAACTTCTTCATGCGGCAATACCTGCACGAGGGCGACTACCAGATCACCGTTGCCAGCAAAAGGCAGTCAAAGGGACATCTCGGCTTGACCATGAAGAAGAGCGGCTTGATCCAGGGAGGCTTTCTCACGAGCCGCACGCCCGCGCGTCTTTCGCTGGAAGCGGGAACATCAGCCGTCTATCAATTCATCGTCACCAAACCCGGCGAATACCGGGTCCGCGCCTTCGGGCTCGGGAGGACGCTCAAATGCCGGCTCGAAGACAAGGATGGATGGCCGGTCATGGCTCCCAACAGCAAGGCGGATATCACCCGCGTTTTCGATAAGGGCAAGTACCGGTTGATCATCCTGCCGGAAAATACGAACGCCAGGATCGTGACGTTGATCGAACCGGTGCAGCGGCCGCGAAGGTTCAAGGGACACGGCCCCCACGGGCTGCCGTTGGCCGTTGCCGTGGACCATACCTGGAGAGAGCCTGCATCGGGGAAAGAGCGCAGGCCCGATCAGTGGAAATTCGAACTTCCCGCGGACGGTGATGTCTCGATAGAACTGACCGGAGAGATGCAGGCCGATCTGCTGCTGATACATCCTGACGGAACGTCAAAGCGCGCTGCTTTCATCCCGCCGATGAGGGGGTGGCAGGGCAGGCTGCAGGCGGGTGCGTACCGCATCGACGCGGTCTCTCTGCGCGTCAACAACCAGGCTGCCTACCGCGTGGCTGTCCGGCCTCTTCCCCTCATGGCCGGCTTAAGCCGCGATGTCAGCATACCATCGGTTGTGCCTGTGGCGATCGGCCAGACGGGCGTGGTGGAAATATCGTCGTTCGGCGGCGTTGACGTGAAGGCTCGTTTGACGACGGAGGACGGAACCGTGATCGCCGAGAACGACGACCGGCCCGATGACTGGAATTTCCATATTGGTACGTCGTTGCAGCAGGGAACATACCGGCTGCACGTTGATCCGGTCGGGTCCGGACACGGAACCTGTACCGTGTCGATCAGGGCGCCGAAGGAAGAGGAGAAAAAAGCGCTCCTCCTGCCGGCGAGCGAGAAGATAACGCTCACTGATTCAGTCCAGATTTTTCCGCTCACGCTTCCGGCCAAGGGAGAGCTCCTGATGCTGTCCGCGCGGGCGCCGGAAAACGTCGGACTGGCAGTCGAAGCGTCGGACCAGGGAGGCTGGAAAACCATTGGTTCCACATCGGGGCGTAATGCCTATCTCGAAGCGCCTCTTCGCGAGCCCCAGGCGCCGGCGTCGCCTGCCCGGTATCGACTGCGTCTCTGGTCCATGGACCGGCGCGATACGGCGGTTGAGCTCTCCGCGCTGTTCCTTTCACCTCGTCAGTTCAATGAAGGCGACCTGCAAAAAGGCATCGAGCTGTCTTTAGCCCAGGAGGCGGGAATGCCCGTTGCGGCAGCGGTGGTGCGGATCGATCGCGGCGGATTGCTTCGCATCCCGGAAGAATTCCGAAGCCTGCGCTGGTCGGCAGGCTCGCTCCGTGCCTGCAGGCAGCAGGAAAACTATCTTCCC
>MHDY01000087.1:0-1397 GCA_001803705.1 Nitrospirae bacterium GWC2_56_14
GAGCAGGTTTACAAGCCGGCAGGAATACCACTCAGCCAACTGGAGGTTGTTTCCCTGGACCACGATGAACTGGAAGCGCTTTTCCTGTGCGACGCCCAGGATATGACTCAGGAACAGGCGGGAGACAAAATGGGCGTTTCACGGGGCACAGTGCAACGACTCCTGGCCCAAGGAAGAAAGAAAATGATTGAAGCGGTGGTGAACGGGAAGGCCCTTGCCATCGGCGAAGCGGCCGGAGGAGCGGAAACCCTGCAATAGGAGCGCTGTCCCCCATCCCCTTTCCCAACTCGCGTAGTGATGGGTTTCCGTCACCACTGCCGAATTCTCTCCATACCCACCCACCGTGCCTGCTGCATGTAATCGCCGCGTCTCCGGCAGATTCTGTGCCTGATCAAGAAGTACCAGATTGGAAGTTGCAATTTCAAATGTGACAAGGGCCAGCCAGATGAGCAGCAACAGGGCCGCGGCTGTGGCATATGTTCGCTGCAACCGCGGGACGATCCGTGACAGGCTTTGCTGCTCCCGGAACGGCTGCAGGAGGCCTGTGCCGAGTCCGGCTATCATTGCGCCGAGTATCAGGGGAAACAGCAGATAGCCCACATGCCCGTACTCCTGTTGCAGGATGCAGAACGGGCAATGATGGGAAGGGGATTCATAGTAGTAAAGGGAGATGAATGAAAGCAGCGACACCAGCGAAACCGCGCCCGCTGCGGCACTCATCATGGCAAAAAGGTAGGCTCCCTTCCCGGTTCGGGCAACCAGCATGGCTGCCGTTATGGTTGCCATGATACAGAAATAAAAGGCTACCATTGTCGGACGAGGCAGCATGGCGGCGATCTCCGACGCGATGCCGGGCGACCCGGCGCTGAACAGGGCGCCGCAGCAGGAGGTAATGATATCTGGCCGCAGCTTGAGGAAAAAGAGAGCCTGCATCACCGTTTCGATCAGCACGAACGGAACGATGAACAGCAGCAACCGGTATTTCCGGCGAATCAGCGGATAGTCGTAACCCCGGTTGTCGGCGTGGTTGAGCAGAAGCCACAAACCGCCGAGAATGAAGGTTGCGACCTTGAGCAGCAGGGTCGGGTAGCCGAAACTGTTCGCGGACAACGTTCCTGCGGCGCACATGGCGCCGACGATCAGGTGCGAGATCTGGTCGGCGACATGGATAAACAGGAAAAGAGAGCAGAGTTGCAGCGCAAAAGTGTAGCTTACAATGGTCGAAATAAGATAGGTACGGCGCTCCAGGCCCAGTTGAAGCTCGCTGCTGCTGGCCGGATCCCACCGGCCCAGGATCGCGACTGCCCAGGAGGCTGCATAGGCGACCGCCACCGAAATCAGCAGGGACGACAGCATCAGGGCGAGTATGCCGGGATGCAGGATCACACCCGGCTCCG
>MHDY01000087.1:1438-1717 GCA_001803705.1 Nitrospirae bacterium GWC2_56_14
CGGCTAATTCCCACTCGCAGACGATCGGGTCGTGGCTGGCAAAGATCAGCGTCCGCCCGTTCCGCTTGAGGTCCCCCATTATGCCCATAAATTCGTGGGCAAGGGGGGTGTCCAGATGGGCTGTCGGTTCGTCGGCAACGATAACGGAGGGAGAATTAATCAGCGCCCGGGCGATTGCCACCCTCTGGGCCTCCCCCCCCGAGAGCAATTCGACGCTGGTGGCGGCCTTACCGGCGATATTCAGCAGGTCCATTGTCTCCAGTGCCCTCCTGCGCAGCT
>MHDY01000087.1:1816-6123 GCA_001803705.1 Nitrospirae bacterium GWC2_56_14
TTGCCCGGCGTACCTCCGTCAGGAACCGCTCGGGGAGGCTGGTGATCTCCCTCTCCCTGAGGAAAATCCGTCCCGAAGTCGGGCGGGCCATGCAGCCGATCAGGCCAAGAAGCGTGGTTTTGCCGGAGCCGCTCGGCCCCTGTATGACCGTCGCCTCATGCAAGCGTGTATCCAGGGATACATCGGTGAGGGCGCAGACCTCGTTGGGGCGCCCCCTGTTGAAAACCTTGCTGATTCCGCGCACCGATATCGTAGGGGACTCCTTTTATCGCATCACCGAATCGGGATCAACGGTTGCTATCCGCCACGAAGGGACGATAGTCGTAACGGTGTACGGCACGACGGTGAGAAAGAAGAGCGTCGCCAATTGCCCGACGTCGAGAAGCGGCGACAGCCTGAACTCAGGGTAGAGGATAGACCACCCCTTGAGCACCGGCGCGAACAGGATGGACGATGCCAGGAATACATGGGCATACGCCAGGAGAATCCCCCCCAGAAAAGCGGTCAGGGAGATGACCATTCCTTCCCACCCCTTCATCAGCAGGATATCCGACGTTTCCCACCCTACCGCTTTCAGGATGCCGATTTCTTTTCGCTCCTCGGCGGAAAGCCCCGTTGCCTTGTCCCATGCGAAAATGCCAAAGGCCAGGGCGGCGCCGCAGAAACTGAGCATGACGACCCCCGAACGCCAGCCGAACACCGCATCGTAGGTGCGCAGGATCTCCGTGCGCATGATCGGGCGCGTGTCCGGGTACATCCGCGAGATTTTTTCGGCAACCGTGCTCTGCTCCCGCGGGTTTCGCACCCGCACCGCAAGGTCCGTGGCGCGATCAGTGGGGAAGCCGGAAAAGTCACGGTAGTCCTTCTCGGAAAGCAGCATCAGGTCGCTGCTCAGCAGTTGCGAACGGTGGTCGAGCACCTGGCCTACCGTAAAACTGCGCGATTGCCCGTCGTGGCCCGGCAAGGCAATGATGTCCCCTCTCCGGGCGCCGCGCATCCGGGATATCCCACTGCCGATCCGGATCGTTCCCCGTTCAGGCGGGCTTTCCACCTGAGCCATCAGAGTGTAATTCGCCCTGAATGCTGCATCGTAGTGGTACCCCCACAAGCGTGGCCACACGGAGGCGACCCCCCTGATCCTGCCGATTTCTTCCGCGTACGCCAACGGTATCGGCTGGTAGCGCCCCGCCATGGTCCGCTGGACGACAATGTCCGGCGCGGCTTCCAGCACAAGTGCCGCCTCCCGGCGCAGGGCACCGGTCAAAAAGAGCACCGATGCAAGAATGAAAATGGTCCCCGTATAGACCAGTAGCAGTGCGCTGTTCTTCCCCTTGCGACGCAGCAGCGACGAGAGGGTGAAATCAAGAATATTCCGTTGTCGTTCAATCAGTTTCCGCATACCTTTTAACCAGCAGGTCCGGTGGTGCAGCCAATGCCCCTGTAGGGAAATGTTCCAGCGAAGCGGGGGAGTCCTGGAAGGGAGTGGACAGGTCGCTCATGCTGAGGTGCCGGGTGTAGCTCGCTTCGGTAAAAAGGCACAGGTCAGTCAGCTCCAATGCCCTGACCAGTGCCCTCTTCTGCTGCAGGTCAGGCCCCCCCTGCTCCCCCGGTAACGATCCTTTCAGCAGGACCCCCGCCAGGAGAACCGACAGCGCCAGGATCGTCCCGAGGCAGATGGTCGAGGGGCGCAGCGGCATCAGTCGAGTGGCCTCAGTACCGCGGGAGTCACCTCGCGGAATCGGACGATCCTCTTCCCCTTGTGATCCTTCAGGAATTCCCGGGCCTCCGCCTCACGGGCAAAGGGAATCAGTTCCCTCCCCATCGGGCCGTAGACATCGCTCCCCACCACGTACCAGGCGCTGATCGCATCCACCATAACCAGATCGTAGTAGCTGGTAACGAAGGCTGCGACGATGTCTGCCACCTTCCTGCCGGGTAGGTAGCGGGAGGGATCCAGGTAGAACTTGAACATGTCCTTTGCGCCGTCGAAATAAAAAGTGGAGCCGTCCCGGAACCGCACCTGCGCCACAAAATCGGGATATTTGGCCACGAACATTCCGCACACCGGGCATTTGTCCTTCGCGCCCACCTTTGCCGGTGTGAAGCCGGCAGACAAGGGGGGCGCGGCAAAAAGAATCAAGGCCATGGCCAAAATCGTTATAGGGAATCTGATGGCCATGGCCATTAGTTATGGGACATCTTTTTTAGTTTGCGTTTCTCCCGGATCTGCTTCGTATCCTTGTACATATCTTCGTACGCCGCCCTCATCGCCTCATCAAACGTTGCGGAAGTTCCGCCGTTTTCACTGACGAAACGCTCTGCCTCTTCCCTGTGCTCGAACGCCCACTTGGCATTGGAGGTCATGACCCCCTGAATCTTGCCGCCGATGACCCAGAAGGCCTTCTCGGCGTCGATCAGCTTCCTGCTGTAATAATCCCCTACATGAATAGCCCGTGGCGTCCTGTCGATGTTGTTGGCCAGGTTGACCGCGGCACAATGAATGCTGCAGGCCCCAAACATGGTATTGTCGTCATATTCAGTGAGCGTTCTGCTGTGGGCGAATTTTCCCCTGTCCATGCCGCAATAGGCGCAGGTCCGGTGGTCTGACACATCGGCCAGATCGGTCGCAAACGAAAGATGTGCAGCGAGCAGAAAAACGAACAGCAGCGGCAGCAGCAGCTTTTTCATAGTCCCCTCCATAGGTGCAATAAATAGGTTTCACAGATATTTGAAGATCATCCTCCCCAACTTCCCTATCTGAACATCCCCCAGTATCTTCTCGCGGACTATGCCCCTTCTGTCGAGGATAAAAATCGTCGGGACCCCCGAGACGGAATAGAGCCACGACGACATCGAGTGCTCGTCGGTCGCCACGGTGAAGGTCAGCCCATTGTCCGCGACGTATGTCTCCACGGCCGTTCTCGTCTCCCCCACATTAATCGCAACAATTTCGAGCCCTTTCTTTCTGTTCCTGCCGTACAACGGCTCAAGCTCCCGCACAGCGTCTCCGCAGCAGATACCCGACCAGAAAAAAAGCACTACCACCTTCCCCTTCAGGCGTTCGAGGATGACGGCATCCCCCTGCAGATCGGTGCAAACCAGTCCCGGCGGCTCCTCTCCCGTCCGTATGTCAGGGCGCAGGTCGCATCCGGCGGCAACTGCGAGGCACATCAGCAGAAACAGGATGGAGATGCCCCTGAATCCTTCGTGCATCGTTTATTTACGGCGCCATCCCGACCACACCGGAACGCCGGAATTGTCCCGGAGCAGAAGGGTCTCGTCCCCTTTCCTGACTTCAGAGGCAATGATGACCGGCTTCCCTTCCAGGGTTATCCGGGATCCCGACACCTCGATCCTGTCACCCTTCCCGACCTTCGCGTCCAGCCTCTGGATAAACCATTCCGGACCAAGATGAACGGGGATCATTTCTTTATCCGTTTTCACCACCAGATGTATTCCGGCGCCCATCTGGCGCAGGGGGGCAATTTTTTCCACCTTCTGCACCTCTCCCGATACGGTTTCCACCGTGGCGGGGTTGAACATTCGTTGATAGGCACCACCCATCCCCCAGCCACCGCTTCCTTTCCCTGCGGCCAAAGTTATGGAGGCTGCTGCCAGCACCACCATTGACGCCATCAAAATCCTTGCAACACGTCTCATTATTACCCTCCTTTTATGACGATTCGTTAATAAATATAAATCATCCCTGGGAAAAGGCAAATGATGGTCTGCATTTGACACGTGTTCAGGAGGGATTCACGGGCTGGAGCAACATCCGTGAAATGTCGCTTCAAATTCATTCCTGCGTGTCTGCCGTTGTTCAAATTAAAGTTGTAGAACTGCATCTGTCATGTTACTAGTTTGACATACGTATTATTTGCATGCCTAATTGTTGTATCCAGTCCAAATTCCAGCTGTGCCATTTGGTACGCATTCGCAACGGACGATTAGCGGCATCATTTTCGCCATGAAGTTTCCTGGCAAATCGTGGCCATGTTGGTACACTGGCAGATGGATTGGGAGTCGGCAGTAACTGGAGGGGCGGTACCATGATAAAAACAGATGATCAGAAGAGCGCCTCAGCCGGAGGGAGGCGGCTCTGGATTTTCGATTTTGACGGAACTCTTTCCCAGCTGGTTGAGAAGCGGACAGCTGCCGTCCTTCATCCGGAGGCGAAACGGATGCTGCTCGACCTGAAGGCGGACCCTTCGAACGAAGTGGCCATCCTTTCCAGCCGGAACCTGAGCGACCTCTGTGCAAGGTTTGCAATGAACGGAATCTATCTCGGAGGGGGAAGCGGCACCGAA
>MHDY01000088.1 GCA_001803705.1 Nitrospirae bacterium GWC2_56_14
GGAACAAAGATGAAGCGTTGATATGGCGCGGGCCGGCAAAGCATGGAGTGATCAAGCAGTTTCTCAGCACCGTCGACTGGGGAGGATTGGATTACCTGATTGTCGATTGCCCTCCGGGGACCGGCGACGAGCCCCTTTCGGTTGTGCAACTCCTTGAAAATGCCGATGGAGCCGTCATCGTCACTACCCCACAGGACGTTGCCCTTGCCGACGTGCGGAAATCGATCACCTTTTGCCGCCAGATCAACCTGCCGGTTATCGGGGTCGTGGAAAACATGAGCGGCTTTTCCTGCCCCCATTGCGGAGAAGTCGTCGACATATTCAAAAGCGGCGGTGGAATGCAGATGGCAAGCCAGATGAACGTACCGTTCCTGGGCCGCATCCCCCTCGATCCCGCCATGGTCGGATCGGGTGACGCAGGACAGCCTATCGTCGAGCACCAGGCAGCGTCCCCGACGGCTATAGCCTTTGCGCATATTGTCGCGAAAATTACTGAGGCGGATGCCGGTAACCTTGGATAGAATGGAAAGGAGCAGGCCAATGGATATCAGGATAGTCTTTTGCCCTTCCTGAAGTCATTCCCCTGTCGCGGCCGGTCTGGCCCGCATCATCGAACAGACGGGGTGGGATTTGAGGGTGTCCCTGGAAAAGAATGCGCCACTGGGCGAATTTGCAGTGTATGTGGACGAGGAGCAGGTGTTCTCACGACTGGAGCAGAGAAGCCTCCCTGATCCGACCGACATCATCATGCAGATTCAGTCCCGGCTTTTCGACAACCCGGCATCGGAATAATGGGGGAGGAAACGAATGGATTTGAGCCAACAGCTCATGGCGGTTGCGCAGCAGCAGGGTGACGAAGCGAGTTGCCTGTCTGGCTTCTGTCGGAGATTCTGACGATTGCGGAGAATGCGGATCTCGTCGATGAACATTCTCCGCTCGTCGAGACACTTATCGACCAGATCAGGAATTTTGATCCCTGTGCCGGCACGGGGTGTTTCGATACGTCCGTCAACGCAGAATCGATCCAGAGGACGATCCAGCTGATCAAGGCAGCCTGACGTTGCCGCGAGCTCATCACCGGCATGCGCTCTTGGAGGGGCCGGTGGAAATTCATGACATAATCAAGAAGTCCCGCAATAGGGAGCCGTTCTCTCGTGAGGAAGTAGTGGCGATGCTCGCACTGCCGGCCGACTCCCTCAATTCCTATGTACTCATGGGGGAGGCGGCGCGGATTTCACGGGAGGTAAGCGCCAACCGGGCCGAGATCCATGCCCAACTGGCGCTCAATCTTGCGCCCTGTCCGAAGGACTGCCTGTTCTGCTCATTCGCAGTCGCAAACGGTATTTTCAGCACGTCGACGGTAGCATCTCCCGAGGATGCCGTCAGACAGGCACGCCAGCTTGAAAATGATGGGGCCAACGCACTTTACATCATGGTGACTGCCAACTTCGATCTCGGCGCGTACCTGGAGATGTCGAAGGAGATCCGGAGGAACCTCCGCCCGGAAACGGTGCTGATCGCGAACGTAGGTGACGACTACGCCAGCAGCGCCCGGGCACTGGTCGCTGCCGGTTTTCGGGGTGTGTATCATGCGATCCGGCTGCGGGAGGGGACCGACACAACCATCAGCACGACCCGCAGGTTCGAAAGCATCAGGATGTTTCAGGATGCTGGCCTGTCGATAGGGACCTGTGTCGAGCCGGTCGGTCCGGAGCACACGAACGAGGAAGTCGCCGACATGATCATGTTCACCGCCTTCCTCGATCCCTCCTTCAGCGGCGCGGCGCGCCGCATCTCCATACCGGGGACGGCCATGGCGGCCAGGGGGATGATATCCGAACTGCGCATGGCTCAGATCGTCGCCGTCACGCGCCTGGCGATGCCGCGAAGCGTTACGGGCAACTGCTCCCACGAGCCGGGTGCGATCCCGATCATGGGAGGCGCCAACCTGCTCTGGGCGGAGGTGGGAGCCAATCCGCGCGACACTGCCGAACGCACCGAAACCGGGCGTGGACATTCGGTCGCCGCGGTCCGGCAACTGTTCACCGAGACCGAATGGCGGACACTGGATGGACCATCCAGCTTTTTCCGCACCCGATGACCGGGAGGAGCATCATGAAACCAACGACGAGAATAGGCATAATCATCTGTGACCGCTATCGTTGCTGCGCAGGGGGCAAGTGCCTACGGGCGATGCGGAACCGGGAAGGGGCCTTCAGCTGCTATGGGGATGCCGAGGTGGAACTCGTCGGGTTTACCACCTGCAACGGTTGTCCCGGCGGCAACGTGGAATATGCCGGCGACGAGATGGTGAAGAATGGCGCGCAGGTGATTCACCTTGCTACCGGCCTGGTCGTCGGGTATCCTCCCTGCCGGTCGATTGCCGCCTTTAAAGCATATCTGGAGCAGCGGTACGGGGTGGCGGTGGTTGTAGGCACCCACCCGATACCGAAGAAGTATCTCGACATGCATACCCGGCTCGGCTCATGGAAAAGCCCTTCGTGGGAGCCGCTCCTCGCGCCGATCATGTGCGACGCGGAGACCCGGGCACGGTACGACTGAAGCAAGCGACGGAGGTACACGACGTGATCCAGGATCCGGACAATCTGTATATCGCGACGATTCGCGCCAACTGTGACATAGACGGCAAGGACATACTCGAGATAGGGTGCGGCAAGGGGAGAATAACCCGGGACCTGGCGAAGCACGCGAGGCGGGTGGTGGCGACGGACCCTGACCCGGCGGCACTCGACATCGCGCGGGCCACCAATGGCGCGGTGAACCTCGACTATGTGTACGCTCCTACCGGAGTGCCCGACCTTCCCCCCGCAACATTCGATGTAGTCATGTATACTCTTTCATTCCACCACGTTCCCGAACATGAAATGCTGGCGAGCCTCCAAGCGGCGGCGAAGCTGTTGCGTAACGGTGGGGCCATTGTCATTGTCGAACCGGGTGACGGCGGGTCGTTCACCGAAACGAAGGAACGGTTCGGGGCCGGGAGCGGCGACGAAACGCCGGCCAGGCAGGCAGCGATCCTCGCCATGAACGGTTTCGATGGGTGGCGGGTCGGCGATACGGTCCACTTCCGGACCTCCTTCACCTTCGAAAACGACGAGGACTTCCTGAACAGCATGCTGCCTGGACACCTGCAGCAGCCTGCAGATTTCGTGGGGGGAGTCAGGCAGTTTCTCGATCAGTATAAGAATGCCGATGGCATCCTCCTCGATGCCGACCGCCGGCTGAACGTACTGCGACAAACAAGCTGAAGCCGGCTCCTTTCGACCACCTTCCGGCGATGTGGGACGTATGACATGACGCAACTGAGAACAGGGCGACGCAGGTATTACGATATCTTCTCCCACTGCTATGATGCATTTATCAGGCTTCATTCCCGGCAGAACGAGGACGATACCCGTGATTTCCTGGTGGATGCCGCGCACCTGGGGGGAAAGTGCATACCGCGGATTCTGGATGTCTGCTGCGGAACCGGATCGGTCATCCTTACGTTTAAGGAACGGTGCCCCGACGCCCTCGCGGTCGGGTATGACTTTTCCCACGGCATGCTGAGCAGGGCACAGGAGAAAAATCGTGGCGACACCGTTTTCGTGGAAGGTGACGCGGCGGCGCTACCCTTTGCCGAGGATACGTTCGACGTGGTGACCTGCTCCCATGCCCTCTATGAACTGAAGGGGGAGACACGGCAGACCGCCCTGCGGGAGATGAAGCGGGTGGTGCGTCCCGATGGTTACGTGCTGGTCATGGAGCATGAGGTGCCCCGTCATCCGGTCGTCAGGTTTCTGTTTCACGTCCGGATGGCTTCGATGGGGGCAAAGGATGCCCGTGAATTTGTCAGGGGAGGATTGGATCCTTTCAGAAGGATATTCCCCAGCGTCTCCCTGAGCCATTCACGGACCGGAAAGAGCAAGCTGGTGAGCTGCCGGAAATGAGACCGGCCGACTGGTCGTTGAAACAGCGCTGAGCCGCCGGAGCCTGTCATGGTTGCCACACAGAAAGATCAGGCACTTTCCCCACTGACCGGAGCCATACTGGAAAGCATTTCCGATGGTGTATTTACCGTCGATCTCCATTGGAACATAACCTCCTTCAACCGGGCGGCGGAAGAAATTACCGGTATTCCGCGGAAAGAAGCGATCGGCCGGCTCTGCTCCGAAGTCTTCAAATCAAGCATGTGCGAAGCCGAGTGTGCCCTCAAGGGTACGCTGCGAACCGGAAAGCCGATTATCAACAAGTCCGGGTACATTATAGACGCGGAGGGGGACCGCATCCCGGTCAGCGTCTCTACCGCCGTGCTCCGCGACGGGACCGGGACAGTCATAGGCGGCGCCGAGACGTTCCGCGATCTGAGCGAGATCGCGGCGCTGCGGAAAGAGCTGGAAGGACGCTTCCGTGCAGGCGACCTCATCAGCCACAGTCCGGCGATGCGCCCGGTGTTCGACCTCCTGCCCGCCCTGGCGTCCAGCTCGACTACTGTCCTCATCCAGGGTGAAACGGGAACGGGCAAGGAGCTGGTTGCCCGCGCCATCCACGGGATGAGCCGGTTCTCCAGGAAGGCTTTCGTAGCGGTCAATTGCGGCGCGCTGCCCGACGCGCTGCTGGAATCGGAACTGTTCGGCTACAAGAAGGGCGCCTTTACCGGTGCCATCCGCGACAAGCCCGGCAGGTTCGCACTTGCCGGCGACGGCACCCTCTTCCTGGACGAAATCGGCGAAATAAGCCCGGCACTTCAGGTGCGGCTTCTACGGGTGGTACAGGAGCGAGAGTACGAGCCGTTGGGAGCCACCAGGTCCGAAATGACCCATGCTCGAATCATTGTCGCCACTAACCGCGATCTTTCCGCCATGGTCAAAAATGGCGAATTCCGCCAGGACCTCTATTACCGTCTGAACGTCATTTCCCTCGAAATCCCCCCCCTGCGCAGGCGCAAGGAGGATATCCCGCTCCTTGTGGAACACTTCGTCGACCAGTTCAATCATCTCCAGAACAAAACCGTCAGCGGCTTTACCCCCGGAGCGTATTCCCTGCTGATGGCCCATGATTGGCCCGGAAATGTCCGTGAACTGGAGAACGTGGTGGAACGGGCGTTCATCCTGTGCACGTCACGATGGGTGACCCCGGAACATCTCCCGGAGGAACTTACCGGTGCCCGACCCATATCCGCCGGCCCGGGGGACATCCATTCCGCAAAACGTGTTATGGAAGAGCAGTCCATTATGGGCGCACTGAAACGGAACAGCTTCAACCGTGCCGCCGCCGCTCGCGAGCTGGGCATTCACAAAACCACGCTCTATCGAAAAATGAAAGAGCTGGACCTTTTCCCCCTTCCCGAATAGTCACTACATTTTTTCCCATTGTGCAGGTGCGCGTTTGCAACCATCTGCTTTCCCAAAGGTTGCAGTATTGCAACCCTTTGCCGGTCATGCGCGCAGCCATACAGAAAATAACCTAATAAAATCAAGAAGATAATTTTAGTTATTCCGCATCGCCTTTCTGGCGTGCCTGTTGCTATCTAACATAGTGAATGGAGCGCCCCGATGAGAACGGTTCTCACCATATGGAATACCCGGATTGCTCCCGTTTTTGATGTGGCGGGACAGGCCCTTCTGGTTGAAACGGAGGATGGCATCGCTCGTGCCGAACACCACCTGACTCTGCCCGCAGGGCCGGTACTGGATAAAATTGCGTTCCTGGCCGCAACAGGAACAGACCTGCTGATTTGCGGCGCCATATCGCGACCGGCTTGCCTTGCGGCCGCTGCATCCGGTATCGAAGTGTGCTCGTTCATCGCGGGGGATGTCCGGGAGGTGCTTCAGGCCTGCCTTGAGGGGAGGCTCAGAGAGAGTGCCTTCGCCATGCCGGGGTGCGGGCGCAAGCAAGGCTGCCACGGAAGGCGGAACCGCGGCGGGGAGAAGACCGGCAGGAATACTGTCTGGTTCTTCGACGAAAACAAAACCAGCTAGTGCCCATCCGGAAACTCCGGATGTGGC
>MHDY01000089.1 GCA_001803705.1 Nitrospirae bacterium GWC2_56_14
CCGCAAAGCGCATTCTACAGCGCCGAGTTAAAAGAGTGGGTCCTGTTGTACGATGACGTGCGCAACGCCGATTCACCGGAACAGACGTTGCTCGATTTCATGCAGAGCACGTACGAAGCAGGGGCCGATCTGGCAGGATGGGACCGCACGGCATTGGAGCGGAGCTAAATGTTCCTGTGCGGCTATTCGGCGAGGAATCCAAAGCGCCCACGGGGACGGGTGCGATCATCGGTGAAAGCTGATGCGGCTGACGCTGCTGGCAGGGATTCGGTAGGCTCCGTACCCCGTGTCGCCGAAAAACATGGAATCTTTGTTGACCTTGAGCTGGACCCGGCTGCCGGTGGCCTGCACCAGGTCTGCCGGCACGTCGCTCCCGCTCACCGGGCCAAAGTGTATCTCCCTGATGTTGCGGAAATATATCGACACCTCTCCCTCGCCCCGCTTCCCCTTCACGAACAGGTTGCCGTCCAGGGAAAAGCGGCTCAGTTCCGACGACACCCCCGAACGATCGACGAGGGTCACCCTGAAGTTCTGATCCGTCTTCGGAATTTCCCCCTCCGGGGTTCCCCCCAGGTTTCCCATTCCCATCAGCAGGCAGGCCGCCAGAACCGCAAGAACAGCTGTCAGTAAGCCTCTCATACCGTCTCTCCTTTCGGGATACGCTAACAGCATAGCATCTCGTGGTGCAAAGTAAATTGCCCGCGCACCGCCTCACGTCGGACCCTCCATATAGATACAGTGTTGCAATGAAAGCGAGCCCGCTGTTTAAAAGATTATAAATTTCACTCGCCCTTTGACATCTCGACGACGGATGATTTAATGAACACATGCCCTTATAATTGTAGAGAAGGAGGTCAAACATGAAAAGGTTTGTAGTTCTTATCTCCAGATACGGAAAGGGACAGGCTGCGTGACCGCCTGTCCCTTCTTTCGTCCCAAGCTATGAGTCGTCACGTACCCTTGTCATGATCCTCCCTGTTTCGTTCGTTACCATGGATATATCCTCCCTCCCCCATGAATCAAGGCTGCCGTCGTCCAGTTTCACCTGAACCGTATTCCCCTCATAGGTGCAACCCATTGAATGGCCAGTCATGCCCGTCCTGGTATTCCGCAGCGTCACGTTCTCTTCGCGCTGTTCGGTCAGGTAGCAGATCCTTTCATATTCCGAGTATCCCATGATGTGCCTCCTTTCCGTTCTCTCCTTTAATGATACTGTAGCACAATGAAAACGAAAATCAAATAAACTTTTCAATCGGCATCTGCCGGGCCTCTGCAGGCATTCTCAAAAAATTCGCAGAATCCTGTTTTCAAAAAGGCGACCGTGCCGATGGCGTTTCCCTTTTCCCCGGCAGCCTCCGTACGTGCCTTCCGGCCCATTGCTGATACACTGGAAGATGATTGCATCCTCTGCCACGGTGTCCGCCGCTGCACAGCCTCAGGAGGTATCGATGCGCCGACTTCCACAGATCGTCCCCCTGCTCGCCCTGTTCGTCTCGATCGCTACCCCTGTCGCAGCCCAGGAAAAGTGGCCGGCCGTCGCGCTGGAGAAGTTCGTCTCCGGCCTGAAAGACCCGACCACCATCACCCATGCGGGGGACGGAAGCGGCCGGCTCTTCATCCTCGAACAGAGAGGGACGGTGCGCGTCGTCAAAGGAGGCAAGCTGCTTCCCGAGCCGTTTCTCGACATCCGGAAACAGGTCAAGTCCTCCGGCTCGGAACAGGGGCTACTCGGCCTCGCCTTTCCACCCGGTTTCGCCGGAAAGAAGCGTATCTACGTGAACTACACGCGGACCAAAGGGACAGGCGATACCTATGTTTCCCGGTTCATGACGAGCAAAGACGGCAACAGGGCAGACCCGGACAGCGAAGAGGTTCTGCTGACGATCCGCCAGCCCTATTCCAACCACAACGGCGGCCAGCTTGCCTTCGGCCCCGACGGCTACCTGTACATCGGGAACGGTGACGGCGGATCGGGAGGCGACCCGCAGAACAACGGCCAGAGCCTGAAAACCTTCCTGGGAAAGATCCTCCGCATCGATCCCGAAAGCCGGACGAAGGGATACGCCATCCCGAAGGGGAATCCCTTCGGCAACGAGATCTGGGCCTACGGCATGAGGAACCCGTGGCGGTTCTCCTTCGACGGTCGCACCGGCGACCTGTATATCGCCGATGTGGGGCAGAACGAGTGGGAGGAGATCGACTTTCAGCCGGCAAAGAGCCGTGGCGGGGAAAATTACGGGTGGAACGTCATGGAGGGAAGCCACTGCTTTCGCACGAAGCAGTGCGACACCAAAGGGCTCGTCCTCCCGGTGGCGGAATATCCAACCACCCGGCCGGACTGCTCCATCACCGGCGGCTACGTCTACCGGGGGAAGGAATTCCCCAAGCTGGCAGGGATCTACCTCTACGGCGACTTCTGCTCAGGCAGGATCAGGGGGCTCAGGAAAAACGGCGACCGGTGGGAAACCACAATTCTGCTTGAACAGAAAATTTCCATTTCCACGTTCGGTGAAGACGAGGCGGGAAACATCTATGTCGCCGATTACGACACGGGTGACATCTATAAGGTGGTGGAAAAGTAGGTACGGAATGACCCGGGAACTACTCTTCCTCCAGACGGGGAGGCTTGGCGAGCCGTTGCCGGTATTCGGTGAAATCGGGGAGAACTTTTTCGTATTCCGTGGCCATGAAGGGGGAGGAAAGAAGAAAATCGGCGGTAGCGAGGTTGCTGGCCACCGGGATGTTCCAGAGCACCGCTATCCGCAGCAGGGCCTTCACATCCGGATCGTGTGGCTGGGGCTCCAGCGGGTCCCAGAAAAAGATGATGAAGTTGATCTCTCCTTCCGCTATCTTCGCCCCGATCTGTTGATCCCCACCCAGCGGGCCGCTCTGCAGCTTCGTCACCGGCAGCGCCAGCAACTCCTCCAGGAGCGCCCCGGTGGTGCCGGTAGCGTACAGTTCGTGCCGGGACAGAGCCTCCCGGTGGGTTTCGACCCATTCGAGAAGGTCCGCCTTCTTGTTGTCATGGGCAACGAGGGCAATGTGTTTGCGGCCAGGCATACTCACTTTCATGTCAGCTCTTCCCCCTGTCTGCCGTTTTCAAGAATAAGCGCCACCACCCAACGGGCCAGCAGGGCGAGCTGGTCGAGGGACATCCGCTCCCCCGTCGTGTGCACCGCTTCGTAGCCGCAGCTGAGTACGATAGAGGGCAACCCCTTGCTGTTGAAGATGTTGGCGTCGGACCCTCCCCCGGTCGCTTTGAACCGGACGGAGACTCCTATCCTTCGCGCGGCCCGGGCGGCATGGATTGCGGCCGGAGCGTCCTCCGGAAGATTATACGCCTGGTAACATGCCGTTTCGGTTATATCCACCGTGCCGCCGTAATCGGCGGCAGCCCTTTCCAGCGCCTGCCGCATGGAATCCGCCTGCGCCCGCAGCTTGTCCGGCGTCAGCGAACGCGCCTCCGCCTCCAGTTCGCATCGGTCGGGAACGATATTGGTCGGAAACGACGCTGTGATCGATCCGACATTCGCCGTGGTTTCGGGGTCGATCCGCAGCAGCTTCATCCGGCCAACCGCCGCCGCGGCCATCTGGATGGCGGAAATCCCTTCCTCGGGCGCGAACCCCGCATGAGCCTTTTTTCCGTGGAACACGGCGCGTAACTTCACCTGTTCCGGCGCCTGCACGACGATTTCGCCCACCGGACCGCTGGCATCCAGGATGAAGGCATAGGGAGCGGAAACCTGCCCCAGGTCGAAATGTGGGGAACCCACCAGCCCCAGTTCCTCGGCCACCGTGAAGACCAGCTCGATGGGAGGATGGGGAAGGTTCAGCTCCCGCAGCGACCTCACCCCTTCGAGGATTGCGGCAAGACCGGCGGCATCGTCGGCGCCGAGGACGGTCGTTCCGTCGCTGATAATGTAACCGCCCTCGATCCGGGGTGTGACCCCGGTTCCGGGGGTAACCCGGTCCATGTGGCAGGAGAACAGCACCGGCTCTCCTTCACCGGTTCCCGGAAGCCGGGCGAACAGGTTCCCGGCGGTCCCACCGATGTTCTCCCCGGCGTCGTCCTCCAGTACGGCGAACCCCAGCTCCGCCAGAAGTTCCTTCAGCTTGTCCGCCAGCAGGCGCTCCCGTTTCGGCTCCGAATCGGTGGCGCACAGGTCCATGAAGGTGGCGCAGAGGCGGTCGGTATGTATGGTCATGGGTCGGCTCCCTGTTCAGCATGTGCTTTCTGTGGCACAGTTTCGAGAGAACCTACCACACAAATGGTAAAAAGTGGAAGCCTGCTTCGCATAGAGCGGTTCTATGTTCTATGTTCTATGTTCTATGTTTCTTACCAATAACTTGAACATTGAACATCCTGATTAGCATTGATCTTCCCCCCCACCCCGACCCTCCCCCGCCCGGGGGGAGGGAGAACAAGCAGCCACAACCCAAGGTTGTTCAAAAGCGGCCAGATCGTCGCACCCACATGAAACAGGTTCTACGTTCAATGTTCTACGTTCAACGTTTGCAAAGGCCTAAAACTTCGAACATAGAACCTTGAACTTTGAACTCCCTTTAGGGACAATGGCGGCGAGATGGCTGCTTTTCAACAACCGAAAGCAGCACCGTTTCTTTCGGCGGCAGATGCTGCTATGATAGTTGCACGATTGCATGATGCAGGAGGACGTTCATGGCAAAAAATCGGATACGCTTCACCATATCGAGCGGCAATGTGGAAAAATCCTTCAGCTGCGACAGCTACAAGTGGATTCACCACCTGGCAGTGAAGAAGCTGAAAGTCGATGAGCTGAAAGCGATTTACAACGGGAAATTTCCCCCCAGCAGGATGTTCATCCTCGACATGATCGAATTCCTGAGAAAGTCGGACGATCTTCTGGACAGGTTTCTGAAGAGCCGCGGCGGGCTCCTCGCGGACGACTTGCTGTCGATCGATCATGACGAAGTACGGCAGTTGCTGAAAAAAGAGTTTCCCGAACTGGTCGAGCAGTTCTCCACGGGCGGGACGAGGGTCATTAAACGGCGACAGAACGTGGACCTGACGCCGCTGGAGGGTATGGGGAAGAAAAAGTAGGGGCTGCGTCAACCCCTACCACGATGGCAGCTACTGCCGGCTGCTCGGCTACCACGGAGGGATGCTCCGTCCCGCGTGCAAACCGGTACAGCAGGAATATCACCAGCAGCGCAATGATGATGGCGACTGCTATCATCATCTGCCGCGAGGTGCCGGACCGTTCCGGCCGGTCTCCTTCGTTCGATCCCGGGGTGTTGTATATTTTGGGCATGATTGCCTCCTGATGCGGCCGGGGGTGCCTCCCCGGCCACTGTAGAGCGATGACGTGTCAGTGTTTCCGGGTCTTTTTCCACCCGTAGTGTATTGCATCCTTGAACTGTGTCCAGGTTCCTGGATGCGATTTTTCCCAGTCCTGATGGATGTCTTCTTCCACTTCTGGCCACTCCCGTCCCTCCAGCTTCGGATCGGTCGACCTGTTCTCGGCATAGTGGTACGCGGAACGATACGCATCAAAGCGCTCGCCTTTTGTTGCGTAGTTCGAGCTGAAATGGGTCAGGAACTCGCTGTCCTCGCCTGCTCCCGACCGCAGCCCGGTGAACTCGCCACTTGTCTTGCCGAATTCACCACTCTTTTCAACTTCCACCTCGGTCCGCCGCACGGTGTCATGCACCTGCTCCGTCCGTTCGACTGCCTCCTTGCCTACCAGCACCTCCTCCTTGACCCGTGCCTGTTTCGATACAACCGGTTCCTCCGCAGTTTCACGGATTTCGAATGACCGCTCCTTGAAAGCAGCGCCCTCTGCTTCCGTTGCCGGACGATCGACCGGGCGCCGTTCCACTTTTGCCCGCTCCTCTCTCAAGGTTACCTGCTCTTCTACGGGTCGTTCCGTGACATGGCTGTAGACCCGCACGCCACCGGTCGCGACCTGGCGTTTTCCGATCTGGACTTCCTCTTCGACCACGGGTATGACACCTTCACGTTCGGGGGATGCAGTCGTT
>MHDY01000090.1 GCA_001803705.1 Nitrospirae bacterium GWC2_56_14
ATCTATGCGGGAAAGATGCTCGGTTTCTGCCTCCTCATGGCCGCGGTCGAGTCCACGCGAGCAAAGGTCCGGTTCTTCCAGCTGCCGGGCATCCTGGGCGGGGCGTTCGTTCTCGCATTCCTTTCGCTGGTGACGCATATCATGATGGGGAAGTAAGCGACATGCAAAGCATGTCGAATTGGAAATTGGAAATTGAAGATTGGAAATTTTCAATTTGAAAACATGGTCGCCAGCCGTACGTAATGTTGTCAAACCCATTGCCATACAGGGGAATAGTTATCGCCGTAAAATTTTAAATTTCCAATTTTCAATCTAAAATTTCCAATGGAGCGCAGCGACCATGGAACATCAGGCCAATAAGCTCACTGAACGATTGCTGGATTATGGTGTGGCAATATACAAGCTCACTATGAAGCTTGATGCATCATTGCCGGGTAAACATGTAGCTGGCCAGTTATTTCGATCCTCGACGTCCGCAGGCGCCAATTATGAAGAAGCATGCGGCGCGGCGAGCAGGGCTGATTTCATACACAAACTTCAAATTGTATTGAAAGAGCTGCGCGAATCACATTACTGGCTAAGGTTATTGCATAAGTCAGAAATGGTTCTAGATTTCGATATGCATGCTCTTATTGAAGAAACAAAACATCTTATTAACATTGTCGCCAAGTCACTCATTACGGCAAAAAAGAATAAATGATTGCAGTGCAAATTTAAAATTTCCAATTTCCAATCTTCAATTTCCAATGGAGCGCAGCGACATGAAAGCTTGGCTTGAAGCTTATTCCATAGTTGATTTCATCTCCGTCGGTCTTCTGCTGACCGCGGTCACGCTGAATGCTTTTAAGAGCATCGAATCCTATGTGAAGGCCTATACGATCAACTCCTGGCTCCTGGCCTGCCTGGTCGCCGCGGTGGCCGTCCTCATGGATGAACCGCATCTCTATGTCGCGGCGCTGCTTACCCTGGCGACCAAGGGGGTTCTGATCCCGCTCTTTTTGAGAAAGATCGTCCGGCAGATGCGGATCACCCATATCATCCATCCGGCCATCAGCAATGCTCTTTCTCTTGCCCTGTCGAGCCTGCTCGTTGCCGTGGTGTACGCATCGCTCAAGACCGGCATCACGGTCACGGGATTTTCCCGCAATGTGCTCCAGATCGCCATTGCCGTGATCCTGATAAGCCTGTTCATCATGATAACGAGAAAGAAGGCCCTGGTGATGGTCATGGGCCTGCTCTTCATGGAGAACGGCCTGTTCCTCGCCGGCTTTTCCCTGACCTTCGGGATGCCGACGATCATCGAGCTCGGGGTGCTGTTCGATGTGCTGATGGGCGTGATCATTCTCGGCATCTTCGTGGTGCAGATCAGGCGGACCTTTGCCACGGCCGACCTGGACAAGCTGACGGTGCTGAAAGGGTAGTCGGCATTCTTTGAATGCCGAATTGAAGATTGGAAATTGGAAATTGGAAATTGGAAAATGAATTGAAGTTGCAGCCAAATTTGAAATTTCCAATCTTCAATTTCCAATGGAGTGCGGAGTGAAACGACCAACGTGACAACAATACTACTTATCCCGATTGTTACCGCCATGGTGTGCTACGTGGTGAAGAGTCCGCGGCTGATCGGTTATGCGAACCTCGTCGGTATTGTTGCGCTTGCAGCTTATGCGGCGCCGATTATTGCCGGCGCGGTGTCCACGCCGATCAGTGCCGGGAATGGCGCGCTTTTCATGGACGCTTTCTCGGCCTACATCATGGGGCTCATGATCCTGTACAGCCTGGCGGCGGCGGTGTATTCTATCGGCTACCTTGAGAACGAGCTTGCCGCCGGTCTCATCGATTTTCGCGGCATGCGGCGTTATTACGGCCTGTTTCATGTTTTTGTATTCACCATGCTGCTGGTATCCATGGCGAACAACCTCGCGCTCATGTGGATCGGCATGGAGGCGACGACGATCGTCTCGGCGCTCCTTATCGGACTGGGTTTCCGCAAGCGGCCGCTTGCTGTCGAGGCTGCCTGGAAATATATCGTTCTCTGCACCGTGGGGATCACCTTCGCGCTCCTCGGCACGTTCATCACGTATTATGCCTCGACGGCGGTCATGGGCACGGAAGGCGCGTTGAACTGGACCATGCTCAAAGGCATTGCCCCCAAGCTGAACCCCGAGACCATGAAGCTCGCGTTCATTTTTGTGCTTGTGGGATACGGGACCAAGGCGGGACTGGCGCCGGTGCACAACTGGCTGCCTGATGCGCAGGGCGAAGCCCCCAGCCCGATCAGCGCGTTGTTGCCCGGCTGGACCGCATTCTACGCGATCATGCGCTTTGTCTCGATCGTGACGCCGTCAACGGGCGAGGCCTTCACCGGCAACCTGCTCATCATTTTCGGGCTCATCTCCGTGGGCATTGCAGCCATCTTCATCCTGGTCCAGAACAACTTCAAGCGGCTGCTTGCCTACAGCAGCGTCGAACACATGGGCATCATCATCCTCGGAGTCGGCATCGGCGGCCCCGTCGGCCTTTACGGCGCATTGCTCCATGTGCTGAGCAATACCTTCGCGAAACCGCTTATGTTCTTTGCCTCGGGCAAGATCCAGGCGCGCTTCGGTTCTACGAGCATCTCGAACGTGAACGGGGTGCTTTCCACCATGCCGCTCCTCGGAACGCTCACCTTCATCGGCGCCCTGGCCCTGTCAGGCACGCCGCCCTTTAATATCTTTCTGAGCGAGTTTACGATCCTGAAGGCCGCTGTGGACAAGGGGCTGTGGATCGTTGTGGGTATTTTCCTTTTCTTTATCGCGCTGGTCTTCTACGGCGTGCTTTCCGCATTCGGAAAGATGCTGTTCGGCGCACCGGCTGCAATGGATGCGGCGAGCACCGCCCGCTGGCAGGCATCGCGTTTCGGCATGAGCAACATGCTCGGCAACCTGGTCATGATTGCCATGGCTTCGGCGATCATCGTGACGGGCGTCAGGGTCCCGGAGTTCATTGATGAGACGATCAGGACCTGCGTATTGGTCCTGGGAGTGAAATAACATGGAACCTATTCTCGATAAAGGACAGAAACGTCGTGACCACCTGAATGAGGTCTACGTCGAGGTCGACAGCGCCGATTTCAGGGACGTCTGCCACGGACTCTTTATCAAACAGCATGCGCTGCTGCGGCTCATGTTCGCGACGGACGAGCGGGAAAAGGACGGGTTGTTCCGGATCTATGTGGTGTTCACGGTCCCCGGTTCGGACGCCTTCACCATCATTGTTCTGCCGATGAAGGAGGACGTCCCGTCATTCCCGTCGCTCACGCCGATGATCCCTGCTGCTCACTGGTACGAGAGGGAGATCTGCGACCTTTTCGGGCTCGTGCCTGAGGGGCACCCTGACCCGCGCAGGCTGGTCTTCCACGAGGCCTTTCCCGCGAATGCTCATCCGCTCCGCAAGGACTGGAGCATCTCCGATGCGGAAAAGCAGGAATGGGGCGAAGGAAGGGCGGTCAAGGTGCCCCATCCCTTCCTGGAAGTCACGGGTGAAGGGATCGTCCAGATCCCGGTCGGCCCGGTCCATGCCGGCATTATCGAGCCCGGCCACTTCCGGTTCAGCGCTATCGGAGAGACCATCTTCTTTCTGGAGCCCCGGTTGTTCTATACGCACAAGGGCACGGAAAAGCAGTTCGAAAAGCTCGGCTTTGCCGACGGCGTCAAGCTTGCCGAGCGCGTGTCCGGGACGTCTTCCTTTGCTCATGGCGCCGCCTACTGTATGGCGGTCGAGCGGATGATGGGCATGGAGATCACGGAAAAAGCAGCAGCGGTCAGGACCCTGGTCCTTGAACTTGAGCGGTTGTACAACCACATCGGCGATATGGGGAATATGTGCGCTGGAACTGCGCTTGCCGTGGGGTATGCCAAGGGAGCGGTCATCAAAGAGCGGCTCATGCAACTGAACGTGCGGCTAACCGGCAGCAGGTATCTGCGCGGCGTGAACGTCGTGGGCGGCGTCACGCGGGATGTTTATGCGCAGGCCGACGATATCCTGAAGACCCTGGATTGGGCCACGAAGGAATACAAGGATTTCATGCAGCTTCTGACCGGCTCGGTCTCGCACATGGAACGGATCACGAACACCGGCCGGCTGTCCAGGGACATCGCCCGAAAACTGGGTGTCACCGGCGTGGCTGCGCGTGCGTCGGGGCTGCCCGATGACATCCGAAAGTCCCACCCCCATCTGCTCTACGACCGGCTGATATTCGAGGCCCACACGTATGAACAGGGTGATGTGTTCGCGCGCACGATGATCAGGGCCGAGGAAACGGAGTGCTCTATCTCCATGATCATGGCGCTGATGGAAAGCGGGTACAAGGGCGAACTGGCTGTACCGCTTAAAACAGCGGCGCCATATGCCTCCGCTTTAGGGTATGCGGAAACGCCGCGGGGCTCGCTGTTCTACTGGGTCATGGCGGACAGGGACGGCAGACCGCTCCGGGTGAAGCTCCGATCTCCGTCCTACTGCAACTGGCCGGCGGTACCCTTTGCCGTGCATGGGAACATCGTGCCTGATTTCCCGCTCTGCAATAAGAGCTTTAATTTGTCGTACTCGGGGACGGATATGTAGGGGCAGGGGGCAGGGGTCAGGAGTCAGGAGTCAGGAGTCAGGAGTCAGGAGTCAGATAAACAACCCAAGTGCGCCACTAAACTATGCTGAAAGAGATATTCAAAAACGTTTTCACGAAGAAGAAAGCCATCCCTTTTCCTGAAGGATTCGATGTTGATCCCGATCAGGCGGTGAAGGTCATTGACTTCCAGAGGAAAATTGATACAATCTTCCATAGATCACTCAGGATCAGGTTTGTGGATGCGGGTTCGTGCAACGCCTGCGAGTGGGAAGGCACTGCGCTCATGAATCCCATCTACGATATTCAGCGGTTCGGCATCGATTTTGTCGCGTCGCCGCGTCATGCCGATCTGCTGCTGGTGAGCGGCCCGGTAACTCGACAGATGGAACTGGCGCTCAGAAGGACCTATGCGGCGATGCCGGAACCGAAGCTTGTTGTTGCCTGCGGGGATTGTGCAATGAACGGCGGTATTTACCAGGGAAACTATGCTGTGACCGATGGTGTGGGGAACGTCATCCCCGTGGACGGTCATATTCCCGGCTGCCCGCCGACGCCGACCGCCATCCTGCTCGGGCTTTCCACGATCATTGATAAATTCACTAAATGATCATGCTGTCGGCATGTTATTGTTTCTGTCCACAGGAGAATTTTTTATTTAACGCGCCAGGGAAATAAAGCGAGGTTGCAACGTGGTTCTTACACCGGTTAGCATCATAGCCTCGTCGTTCGCAGTGTTTCTGCTTCTGCTCGCACTGACGCCATTCCTGCGCCATTCTCAGCGCCTCTTGATCACCGTCGGTTTTTCCTTAACTACTCTTGCCTCTTTTCTTGCCACGGCTGCCGGCATCTGGACCGTGGCAAGCAACAACACATTCCGGCTCATTATTCCCCTCGGACTTCCCGATCTTCCGTTCCATTTGAGGCTTGACGTCCTGTCGGGGTTCTTTCTCGTCGTCGTCGGACTTCTGTCCACGTTCGTCTCCATCTATTCAATCGGATACGTCAAAGGTTTCCTGGGGCACCGGCCGATCACCAGCATGGTGGTCTTTTATGCTCTGTTCCTCATCGGGATGCAACTGGTCGTCCTGGCTGACGACGCCTTTTTCTTTCTTATTGCCTGGGAATTGATGGCTGCGGCCTCATATTTTCTGGTCCTCTTCGAGGACGAACGGGTCGAGAACAGAAGGGCCGCGTTCCTCTATCTGGTCGTGGCCCATGTGGGCGCGATCGGGATCCTTCTTTCCTTCGGTATCA
>MHDY01000091.1 GCA_001803705.1 Nitrospirae bacterium GWC2_56_14
GTCCTCCCTGCCGGTGGAGCAGCCGGAGGCCCATTCCGTCAGGATCAACCCCGTCGTGCTGCAGCACCTCGAAATGTCCGTCCCGCCCCGCTACAGTTCTGCCGTCATTCCCTCAAACTGACTCAGGCCTGTCCCGGAAACCGCGCGATTCAGGACAAATGCCCGATTTCTGTAGATACCCGCCTACTGTTCCTCAATATGTCTCCATTATTGCCGATACCATGTATAGCGACTCAGGGCTTCACCACTCGACTTTTGTTTCTTAGTGTGGTATAGCCTTGCAGCTTGCCAGCAATTTAATGAACGTCAGGGGCAACCTCCACCTTACTGAGGCTAATGTGACGAAGAACCTTCAATTTATACTCGCATTAGCCACCACGTCACTTCTTGCCGCTTCGCCGCTTCGCGCCCAGGAAACTGCCTCCGATGCCTTCGATTTATTCTCCGCGGGCGAGGAGGAAGTTGTCTCCACCTCGCGCATTCCCCGGCCAATTTCCCGCATCGCCGAAAACGTCACCGTCGTCACCGCCGATGACATCCGCCGCCTCAATGCCCATACCCTTGCCGAGGTACTTCAAAATATCCCTGGCATTCACCTTACGGACCAACGAACTCCTGGAAGTTGGTCCTTTTTTTCCATTTATGGCGCCAGTAGCGAACATGTGCTGGTACTGATCGATGGAGTGCCACAGAATGACGTCAGTGACGTTGCCCCGGATGTGGGAAACATAGCGGTCCAGCAAATCGACAGGATCGAAATCATCAAAGGCGCAGCCTCCGCCTCCTGGGGGCCGGCTCTCGGCGGCGTCGTCAATATCATAACTAAGTCTCCCGACCCGGAGCGAAAATTCAGCGGCGCCGGGTCTGCCTCCGCTGGCTCCCACTTTACCACCGACATCGGCGGCGAGCTGAGCGGCACCATCGACCGGTTCGGCTACTACCTTTCTGGCGGGAATCTCCATTCAGACGGTCTCGTCGAAGGAAATCGAGTTGATAATGACCATTTTTCGGGAAAATTTCGTCTCGAGCTGCCCGACCAAGGGAATGTGACGTTAGGCCTCAGTTATCGTGACACGGCGCGCGGCAACTTCGTCGCGCCCGTCTATAATATGCGTGATTCCAGCGATACCCGCTTTGTATACGGTTTCGTCACCCTCGCCTACCCGCTGGCCAACATGCTCGACCTTGAAGTCACCGCACGGAAATGGCACAAAAATTATGAATACTGGGGACGCAACTTTACCGACAACGCGCTGACCTATCACCCCATCAACAGTGAAGACATTCGCGGCATCAGCTCAAAAATCAGCTGGGGCGACAGCCTCAACAATCTGGTGGCTGGCGTAGAGTATGAACATGCTGAGATTTTTCAGAGTGAATCATTCTTCGGCGTCGATTTAACCTCCCGAACCATGGACCGATGGGGAGCATTCACCAACGGATCACTAACTCTCGGGCAGTTGACCGTTCTGCCCGGTATCCGCATGGATGACCCCGGACTCGGCACTGGCGAGTATTTGAGCTACACGTTGGGCGCGACATACCAGCTGATGGATAGAACAACCCTCCGGGGGTATGGTGCCAGAGGCTACGCATTGCCAGCTGCGCTGTTCCTGCATGACTTGCAAAAAGTGTGGACGGCACAATTCGGCGTTGAAACCGGGGATATCCCTGGTATTTGGCTCAAGGGGACGCTTTTCTACAACAAGACATGGAACATCGAGACACAAAACTGGGATACCGGTACCATAGACCTGAAAACAAAGATCAAGCAGGGGGTTGAGCTTGAAGCATTGACCAACAGCGTTGGCGGATTTTCTCTTATCGGGGGGTATACGTACATCCATGCCCGAGACAAGGACAACAGTGAGCGCCTTAGAGATATTCCAGGGCATCTGGTAAAGCTGGCGTTGCGCTATGACAATGAACCCTGGGGATTCTCCGGAACCCTCACCGGCAATTACGCATGGATTAACGCGGATCCCGCCAATAGCCCTGCTGATGGTTCATTTCTCTGGGACCTGCACCTGAACAAGAAACTGCTTCCAAAACACCAGCTCTCCCCTGAACTGTTCTTTTCAGCTCATAACCTGTTCAACGGATCTCAATACTGGAATGAAGTACTGAAAAACCCCCGGCGCTGGGTCGAAGGCGGAGTGAGGTTCTCGTTTTGAGAAAATTCTTCTTTCTCATAACGGCCTTCCTCCTGCTGGCCGGGCCGGCCTTAGGCTACGACGTGCTGCTGGTGCAGAGCAGCAGCAATGCCGCCTACAATGACATTGTGCGCGGCTTCCGCAGCGTCTGCCCCCAGGACAGCCGGCTGGTGGTCCTCTCCGACTTCGGCAGCGTGGACGTGGTGCGCATCGTGCGGGAAGACCGGCCGCGGGTGATCGTGGCGGTGGGGGACGAAGCGCTGGCGTCGGTGAAGAACGTGCGCAACACGCCGGTGGTTGCGGTGATGACCCTCGGTTTGCGCAACTCCGCCGCCCGCCCCAACGTCACCGGCATCGACGTCTTCGTCGAACCTGGCAGTTTCGTTGACGTATTGCAGGCGTTCAAGGCAAAGCGGGTCGGCATCATCTACAATACCGCCAGGTCCGGTGCCTACGTGAATCGGGCCGCTGCCGCCGCCCGCCGGGCAGGTATCGACGTCGTGCTGCACGAGGTGCGCAGGCCCGAAGATACGGTGTTCGCCCTCAAGGAAATGGACAGCGGGATCGACGCCCTCTGGATGGTCCCCGACCCCATCGCCGTGGTCAAGGAAACGCTGACCGGCTACTTCGGGTTCTCCCTGCAGCGCAGGGTGCCGGTTATCTCCTTCACCGCCGCTCATCTCCGTCTGGGCGCCGCCGCCGCCATCGATATCGACCGGCGCGGCCTCGGCCGCCAGGCCGGCGAAATGGCCCTGAAAATACTCAAGGGCGCCGCACCGTCCTCCCTGCCGGTGGAGCAGCCGGAGGCCCATTCCGTCAGGATCAACCCCGTCGTGCTGCAGCACCTCGAAATGTCCGTCCCGCCCCGCTACAGTTCCGCCGTCATTCCCACAAACTGATCTAACGTACTGCCTAGCCCGCAAAGCCTTTACCGGGAAAAATCAAACCCGCCCTATTGCAAAACCTTGGCATTCCCATCCCCCCAGGCACATCTCTACCTCAAAAACATTGGATTTTTAATACATAAACCATTCTGGGCAAGGTACGGTTGTTGCAATAAGTTATTAAAACTTAATTCAAAAAACCGCATCCTTTCCGATATCATTATTAAAAAATGCCCCACAAAGAAACGGGATTCCACAAAGGCGGGCTTTTGACAATTAATGATGGCTAAATAACAGTTTTTTGGACTTAAAATTTTTAAATGTTGACGAATGTGTTCTTGACAACCTTCCGTATTTTGTTTTATAGCAGTTCTTTAATTTATAGTATCTGTTTATTCGCAAAAGCCAATGTTGGCACGCAGGAGGATCCTCATAATGGTACGAAACAGTTTCCGGCTCACAACCCGCAGCTTGATAGTCATCATCATCCTGGCCCTGGTGCCATCGCTTCCCGCCCAAGCTGCCAGTTCCTACGGTTTCACCTGCAGCTCATGCCACCTCATGCCACCTCTGGATAGCGACACCAGAGATCCCTCGACTGGCGGCTTTGCCGGGAACCACGAAACCCATCAGCCCGCATCGGCAACAGCGGACGACTGTGCCAGATGCCACGTGACGACCGGTTTTACCACCGAGCACCTGGACGGCACCATCGGCTTTCCTGCCAGCCTCAACAAATCGCCCGCCGAAGCACGCTATGAAGTGGGCGGCACGGCGGTCGCCTATAAAAATCAGACCTCAACTCCAGTTCTAGGCACCTGCTCCAACGTAAACTGCCACTTCGAGACGACGACCCCAACCTGGGGAGGAGCACCTTACAATTCGACCGCCGATTGCCTCGCCTGCCACGCCGTGCCCGGCGCTTCCGCCCCCCATGCCAAGCACGACCTGTATTACACCGGGACCGCCGACTGCGTGAAATGCCATCCGGACTGGGCCACAGGCCTCAGGTTCTCCCATGCCACCAGTGCCGCCAGTCGCGGGATCAAGGTTACCATGGGGGAAGGGAGCTATTCGGGCACCGGGCTCAACTACCTGCCGAGCCAGATGGCATCCCGGAGCTTCGGGAGCTGCTCGGGCATATACTGTCACAGCCCCGGAGACAAGGCGACCGCGTACAATCCGCCACTTCATTCCCCGTCCTGGGACATGACCCTCAACTGCCTCGGCTGCCACAAGGGGGATGTTGCCTCGGGTACCGCCATCGACACTCCCGCTGCCGGATACGGCCACACCAGGCACGTGAATCCAGTGATTGCAGCCCGAATCGCCTGTTTCACCTGCCATTCAGCCACCGTCTCCACCAACACCGCCATCACCAGCCGCGCCGATCACGTGGACCGCTTCGTCACCATCAGGTTCAACAACAGCACCACCGCCGTCAACGGCACCTACAACGGCGTAGCTGCATCCGCCACCCCCTACAGGAAAACCCCCGGCAGCGCCCCCGGCTCCTGCCAGAACATCTACTGCCACAGCAACGGCACCAGGTCCACCGCCCCCTTTACCGCTACGACAACCCCCGTGTGGGGCTCTCCACTGAACGGCGGCTGTGCCGGCTGCCATGGGGGGGACCGGACGACCGTCGCGCCGATGGCGACCTCCGCCCATCCCAAACACATGGCGGGTGGCGTCGGCGGTTTCAGCTTCGGCTGCGACAGCTGCCACGCTGTTACGGCCTCGGGAAATGCCGCCATTCTGACGCCGGCAAACCATGTGAACCATCGCATAGACGTCGACATGGCCGCCACCTGGGGAGGAACCTATTCCGCCACCGGCCATCAGCCCGGAGCAGCAGCGGGAACCTGCTCCAACGTCTACTGCCACTCCGACGGCAAAGGGACCTATGCCGCCCCGGTCTGGAACGACCCCGCCACCGGCGCCTGCGGCACCTGCCATCGCGCATCGGCGGCCTCCATCAACGGCGTGATCCGCTCCAAGGCCCATTTCGCCCACTTCAGCTCCATCTACGGCCCCAAGCTCACCATGACCGACGCCAGCCAATGTTCCCGATGCCATGACTATTCCGGCGAAACGGGGATGAACCACCTCAACGGGGCCGTTAACGTAACCTTCTCCTGCACTGACAACTGCCACCGGCAAATCGCTCCCGCCAACGTCGTCACCGCCTGGGGAGCCGGTCCTGTCAGCTGCGAGAGCTGCCATACCGGGACCCTGTCCATCATCGACAACCTCGTGGCACCGGACAAATCAGGATTTGCAACCGCCGGCCACGGCAAAATCGCCGTCGGCATGCCGGGTAAGAACTGCCTCGACTGCCACGCGCGGGCCCAGCGTCACATTTCCGGCACCCTCGGCGACACCAACCGGACCATTGAAGGGCTGGGAGACGGCACCACCAACCTCTCATGTACCTATTGCCACAACGACCAGACAAAGGTCACCAACCCCCTGTTCCAGAACATGAGCACCCACTTCACGACCCTAAACGGCCCCCAGGACATGACCTGCCGCTCCTGCCACGATCTCCACGGCAAGATCGGCAACCTGTCCATGATCCGGGGCAGGATCGTCTTCGGCGCATACTCGGCGAACATAACCTACACTGACACCAATACGGGAATGATCAACACCGTGACGAATCTCGGGTTGTGCCAGGTGTGCCATACCAGGACGCGGTTCTACAAGGCAGGAGTATCCGAATCGAGGCATGCTTCGAAAGACTGCTTCAGATGCCACAAACATGACAACCCGGGAGGCGCTTTCAAACCGTTGCCCAGGTGACCGCCGGAACTGGCGGGCCAGGTTCGGGATGCGGGCGAACGCGGGCAAGCAGCCGCCGATGGTTCAAAGCGAGAATACTGCTGGCTCTTTTTGACAGGATAGTCAATAATTCCCCACCGGGCAGGAAACAAATTGCGCCGCCAGCAACCCTGGCGCCCATGAGGATGCCGTGCAGGCTACAAAGATTGCGGTCGTACTCAATGGTTTCATTCACGATTTCGCAACAGGGTACTGGCTTTCCTCCCTGATCGCGATCCGGTTTCTCCATGGCTTCCAGGCAAAGTACGCCTCCGTTGCGGACCTGCTCGGCATCATCGAGCGATTCTTCTTCTGGAACAGCATCGGCGCCGTGGTGGCCATTCTGGCAACCGGCGCCGGCAGGTCGTTCACGTACGTGGACAACGTCTTCGGGGAACAGACCGAGAAGACACGGCGCACCATGCTGATCGTCAAGCATGTCATCCTGTTCGCCATTTTCGGAGCGGGGAGTTGGTGGGCATACGGCATGACGTTCGTGCAGCACTAGCAGGTTATTAAAACTGCCATCTCGCCACCATCCCCCTAAAGTCCGTTCTACGTTCTACGTTCTACGTTCAAAGTTCGAGATTAAAGACCTAAAAGCATAGAACATAGAACATAGAACGTTGAACCGTTTTATGGGGTGCGACGATCTGACCGTTTTTGAACAACCTGAGTTTTTCAACAACCTACATCTACTCTATTAATCTCTTCAAATGCATCGGCTCGATCTTTGCATTCTTTTCCCCGTGCAGCAGAAAGGATGAGGATGACAATAACGAGAGTCGCCCTGATTACCCCCCCCTACCATTCCGGAGTCGTCGAATCGGCCGGGACCTGGCTGAACGTTGGTTTTGTGTATATCGCCGGCGCCCTGCGGGCGGCCGGATACGAAGCGGACTACTACGACGCCATGTCGTTGTGGCACACATGGCCGCAGATTCGCCAGCGGATCGAGGCGTTCCGCCCCGATGTAGTGGCGACCACCGCCTTTACCGCTTCCATTGTCGATGCCGTCAAGCTTCTTGCCTTTGCCAAGGGAATCAATCCAGCAATCGTCACCGTCCTCGGCAACGTCCACCCGACATTCTGTTACGACGAAGTGCTGCAGGCAGACCATGCCGCGGTGGATTTCATTGTGCGGGGTGAGGGGGAAGTCACCCTGCCGGCCCTGCTGGACTGCCTCAATGGGGGGAACGACCCTCAAAAAATCGATGGCCTCGCGTTCTACCGGGACGGGAAAGTTGTAGCCACGCCGAAGGCGCCGTACATCCAGGACCTTGACACCCTGCCCACGGCGTGGGACCTGGTGGAATGGCCCATCTACCGCTACCGCGCCAAGAACGATGCCCGCCTCGCCATCGTCTCCTCTTCGCGGGGATGCCTGCAGAAATGCTCGTTCTGCTCCCAGCAGCTGTTCTGGGCACAGACCTGGCGGGCGCGGAGCCCGGAAAACTTCGTGGCCGAGCTGGAGATGCTGAGCAACCGGTACGGCGTGCAGGTCGCCATGCTTGCCGACGAAATTCCAACCCTGGACCGTGAGCGGTGGGTCCGCATCCTCGACCTGATGATCGAGCGGAGGGTGGACGTCAAGCTGCTGATGGAAACCCGTGTGGACGACATCCTGCGCGACGCGGACATTATGCACAAATATCGCGCGGCGGGAGTCGAGCACATCTATGTGGGGGTGGAAGCGGGTTCCCAGGAAACCCTCGACCTGTTTCGAAAGGACACCAAAGTCGAGCAGTCCAAGGCGGCTATCGACATCATCAATAACGCGGATATCGTTTCCGAAACCTCCTTCGTGCTCGGCATGCCGGACGACACTCCGGAAAGCATCGCCGCGACCGTGGAGCTGGCAAAACATTACAATCCGGACATGGCGTTCTTCCTCGCCATCGCCCCGTGGCCCTATGCGGAGCTGTACCCGCAGCTGGAAGAGTACGTGGGGACGAAGGACTACCGGAAGTACAACCTGGTGGAACCGGTCATCAAGCCGAAAGGGATGACGATGGCGGAGCTCGAACGGGAGCTGGGGAAGGCGGCCCAGAAGTTCTACATGCACAAGTTCCGGAACCTGGACGCGTTGACCCCGTGGAAGCGCGAGTTCATGCTTGCCGTCTTTGACATCCTCATCAACAATTCCTACCTGGCGGGACAGATGCGCGCCATGATGAAGGAAGGGAATGAAATGCCGCCGGATGTCGTGAAGCTCCTTCGTGCCATAAAGCAACACGCTTCGTCCGAACCCTCCCCGTTAGCTCCGATCCCGTAAACCTGCCAGGATAGAATTTCCGCTTGACAACTCTGCCGTTTCCGTAGATTATTGATTTAAACTATATTCTTTGTAGGGTTTTTAAATGATGATCTCCATGCGCAGCAAATATGCTTTGAAGGCCCTTGCCTTCCTGGCCCGTTCCAAGGAGAAGGAGACTTTCCTTATCGCGGAGCTGGCAGAAGCGGAGCACATCCCGAAGAAATTCCTCGAAGCGATCCTGCTCACCCTGAAAAGCCAGGGCATCCTTGCCAGCCGCAAGGGGCCGGGAGGTGGATACTCTCTTGCCAAGGCGCCTGCCGCAATAACCATCGGCAGCATCATCCGCACCTTCGAAGGAGACATGGCACCGGTCCACTGCCTGAGCGAGCAGGCCCGGGGAGGGGAGTGCCCCGAATGCATCGACCACGCGACCTGCGGAATCCGGCTCGTCATGACTGACGTACATCAAGCACTGGCATCGGTACTCGATGTTGTTACACTTGCAGAAATGGTAGAGCGCAGTGACTTTGAGCGCCAGAAGCTTTCCCGGCAGCTGGACTACTCGATCTAAATTTTTTTCCACACGAATCCTATTTGTTCTATGGATTATTTACCTGGCAGGTAACCAAAAGGAGACACCAACATGGCACGCATTTTCGAAGACAATTCACGCTCCATCGGAGGCACGCCACTCATCCGGCTCAACCACCTGACAAAGGGGCTGAAGGGGACCGTTCTCGTCAAGGTCGAGGGGCGGAATCCCTCCTATTCGGTCAAGTGCCGCATCGGCGCAAGCATGATCTGGGATGCGGAAGAGCGCGGCATTCTGAAGCCGGGTGTCGAGATTATCGAACCAACCAGCGGCAACACCGGCATCGCTCTTGCCTATGTGGCAGCGGCACGTGGCTACAAGCTCACCCTGACCATGCCGGAGACGATGAGCATCGAGCGGCGGCGCGTCCTTGCCGCCCTGGGAGCCAACATCATCCTTACTCCCGGCGCCGAGGGGATGAAGGGAGCGGTTGCCAGAGCGGAAGAGATTGCGGCCTCAGACCCCCAGCGCTGGTTCCTGCCGCAGCAGTTCAAGAATCCGGCGAACCCGGCCATCCACGAGATAACCACCGGCCCGGAGATATGGGCAGACACCGATGGCGGCATCGACGTCCTCGTTTCAGGCGTCGGCACCGGCGGGACCATCACCGGGATTTCCCGCTATATCAAGCACACCAAGGGAAAGCAGATCATATCGGTTGCGGTGGAACCGAAGGAGAGCCCGGTGATCACCCAGAAGCTGGCGGGGCAGGAACTGAAACCGGGGCCCCACAAGATCCAAGGAATCGGAGCGGGGTTCATTCCCGATACCCTCGACCTCTCGATAGTTGACCGGGTGGAACAGGTTACCGGCGACGAAGCTATCGAGTTCGCGAAACGGCTGTCGAGCGAGGAAGGCATACTGGTGGGAATTTCCGCCGGAGCAGCAACTGCTGCGGCTGTCCGTCTTGCGGCACTGGATGAGTTCGCCGGCAGAACCATCGTGGTCAT
>MHDY01000092.1:0-2522 GCA_001803705.1 Nitrospirae bacterium GWC2_56_14
GAAGAGCGATGCTGAAGGTAGTGATGGTTCTTGCCCTGATGGTGGTTCCGGGGCAGGCATTGGCGGCGACGGTTGATGACTACTGCATCATCCCTTCCTTCATGAAGGTGATACAGCCTCCCAACCTGTTGTTGTTGATCGACAACTCGGCCAGTATGTACGATCTTTCCTATGCCGATGACGGGTACAAAACCTGCTCGACGACGACCACAACCTACTGTGCCAGTGATTCCGAGTGCCCCGAGGGAGAGACGTGTAGCAGGTTTGTGCGGCAGCCCTATTACTGTTTCGACGAAACCTACAAGAGTACCAGAACCTATGCGGGCTATTTTGACTCCACCAAGATCTACCAGTACCGCCTGAGCCCTAATGACGATTTTGTCGAGGCGGCAGGTGCGTTTCCGGCCGGATGTCCTTCATCTGTCCTCAACACTACCAAAACTATAGCCAACACAATGTGCGTCGAGTACAGCACCTCGGGAGTAACCAAGACGCTGGTTTCCTTTGTCGCCAAGGGAAATTACCTGAACTGGCTCAGTGCTTCGAAATTCGACGTAGAAAAGGATATACTTACCGGCGGCAAGTATGACGGCTCCCATCTTCTGGCCGAGTCCAGGGGTTGCGTTGGACGTTCCTTTGTCAAAGACGCCAATACCACCGATTTCATCAATTACGCTTCAACATCAACCAATCCGAATACAGCATTGCAAGTCACCTTCACCGTACATGGGCCGGAGAATCCCAACAGCCTCACTGCTCCTTCGCCCGGTGGCCAGACCTACATTTCGATCTTCGGCGGGAAGCCCTATGACTATGAGTCGTGTCAGGAAGCGATCAACGCCATTGCGACAGGGAACAATGCCGAGATAAAAAGCACTGTGGCCAACTGTCTGTCAAGTTCTGTTTCGGGCTACTGCCAACAGGAAGCCGGCCGGACCTGCTTCACTTCCTACCCTGACTGTAATCCTCCATACATTGCATCTTTTTGCGATAAGAACCAGTCAATGACGTGCATAACCGACGCCAGCTGCGTATCGGCGGGAACCAAGGGCTGCTCTGCCGACCCGACAAAGACCTGCAACGTGGACGCGGACTGCAAAGTCAGTGCGCGAAAGGTGTGCGACTACAATTCGACACTGGCATGTACCACCGACGCAAACTGTTTTTTGGCGTCGGGTATAGAAGGATACTGCCAGAATAAGACTCAGACCGAGTGTTTCACGAACGACGACTGCATTTCAGGCAAGAACAATAACGGCCCGTGCATCGGGGCTGTGACGGCCGGCGCCCACAGTTGCATCGAGACTTCTCCCGCCGCCGATTATGGAACCTGCGTAGAATACGGCAGCGTCGACTACGGCCCCTGCCACCCTGCCTCCGGCGGCGCGTATGTAGGGCCGTGCGTGTTCGGCAGCCAAGAGGCTGCCATAAAAACGAAGGTTGCGTTTCAGCAGTCGATGCAGGCCTGCTGGCAGCTACGTGAAGGACACGACTTGGGGGTCGACGAGGTAAGGACCGTTGAGAACCAATGTTCCGATATCTACGGCGGTTACAAAACGTGTGACAATGACCACAGCCGGGTCTGTTCCTCCAGTGCAGACTGCGTCTCGGGCGCCGCCTGCATAGATGGTCCCGACGCTATTGCTCCGGGAAGCACCGCGTTGTTGTGCGGGTCGGACTATGCAGGGCAGTTCTACGAAAAGAACAGCAACGATGCCTGGGTACTCAAGGCCACAGCAACAGACGACGCAATCATAACCGTCCACGAGCAGTTTTGTGGCGATATGCTGGCAACCAACGTCATTGACCCGACAGACGCCCCATCTGACACGACTTTGACGGATAACGTCCCCGCAATTTTGAGCAGCGTGGGTGTCGAGGCACAGCTTGGCTCGACGATAGGCACCATGAGAGTCAAATTGGCGGAACCTACTCCCCCAACCGGACTGGTGCAGAGATTTGGCAACCGCATTCGCATGGGACTTATGACCTTCAACCAATTCGGATCGGCGTCTGAAACAGCGCTTCTCGGCACCCCCATGGTCTGCTCCCATGATGCCACGTTGTCATGCACGCGGGATGTCCATTGCGGAGATGGAAACACCTGCGATGCTACCACCTCTTCCACCAATCTCGATGGTGCGAAAATCATCCATGAGATCGGTAAGGGCACCTGTGCCACTATGACGGTTAACGGCTGTACGGCCGATGGGGACTGTGCATCGGGAGAGACCTGCATCAACAAATTGTGCGGAACCAGAAACGCAACGGTTTGTACCACCGATGCCAATTGTTCCAGCCCGGACGTGTGCGTGAGCAGCGGGGTCGGTGACTACGCCGGTGGTCTGATTCAAGCGCTCAACGGGATCAGGGCCGGTTCATGGACCCCCTTCGCCGAGGGATTCTACAACGCTATCGGATATCTGGCTAAGACCGGTTCCGGGGACAGCCGGACAGCCCTGCGGCTTAACAATGATGATTTTGACGAGGACCTCAACCCCTCCCAATACCGCTGCCAGCAG
>MHDY01000092.1:2781-2859 GCA_001803705.1 Nitrospirae bacterium GWC2_56_14
GGAGAATGCAACTCGATCAACCTGCTTTCGGAGACTGCCGTCAACGGCGGCACCACATTACGGCAGGCCAATAATCCC
>MHDY01000092.1:2902-4633 GCA_001803705.1 Nitrospirae bacterium GWC2_56_14
AGCGGCAGAGTGCGTCCGGTACCGCGGCATCCATTCTCAGCAACAGTCAGGGGAGCGGTGCCAACATCCTTCAGGCTGTGTTCCATCCGCGGAAGAAATTTGCCGCCGGCACCGAATCCACCTGGGTCGGCGAAATCCACAACCTGTGGTACTACATCGACCCACGGCTCGGGAACAGCACCATTCGTGAAGACACGGATTTCTCGACGACGTCTCCCGACCACGTCCTGAATCTGCAGAACGATTACGTCGTCAGCTTCTTCTTCGATCCGGTCAGCAGCCAGACGATGGTGCGGCGCTCCCGGGATACGGATGGAGACGGTTCCGGCGATACTGCCATTGACGGAGTCATGGCCCCCGAACAACTTTCAGCCATATGGCGCGCCGGGGAACTCCTCCATAGAAGAAATGTTACCGTTTCTGGCCAGGAACGCACCATCAAGACGTCGACCGGCTCGGGATTCATGGATTTCACGACCGACAATGCGGAGGCTCTGGCATCATACCTCCAGGCGAGCAGCACTGTCGAAGCAGAGAAAATTATCAATTATGTCAATGGCATCGATTACCTTGCTGATGCCACCATGCGGCCGCGAACCGTAAACATCGGCGGCACATCAGGGGTGTGGAAGCTGGGGGATATTGTTTCGTCCACTCCGCGCCTGCTCTCTTCCGGCCAGCTCAACCTTTTTGACTCCGTGTATGGAGACAATTCCTACAAATCGTACATCAACTCCGATAACTACAAGGATCGCGGTATGGTCTTCGCCGGAGCCAATGACGGGATGATGCATGCGTTCAACCTGGGGACTCTCAGTACGACGAATAACGCAACGTTGGCCGCCAAGAACATCAGAATACAGGCAGTGACCAAGGCGGCTCTGACTGGTTCCGATCTGGGGAGCGAGGAGTGGGCCTTTATCCCGAAACACGCTCTTCCGTACCTTACCTACCTGAAGGACAAGACGTACGAGGACAAGCACATTTACTTCATCGATGGCCCTACCGTCCTCTTCGATGCCAGCCTGGGCCCCGATGGCTGTGCTGCGGACTATTCCACCTGCGACAAGGCTACCATAGTGGTAAATGGCAGTAACGAACTGGACAGCACAAAGAACCCCTGGCGGACCATCATGATCGGCAGCATGGGGATCGGCGGCGCGACGCGCAAGAGCTGTACCGATGTGAGTCATTGCGTTGAAACACCCCGGGCCGATCCTGCCGATGGATCGAAGGGGCTCGGCTACTCTTCTTATTTCGCCATGGATATTACCGATCCGGAAAACCCGGTGCTGATGTGGGAGTTTGCGAACGATGCGCTCGGCTATTCAACAACTGGACCGGCCATCATCCGCATCGGGCCGAAGAGCAAGAACGGGAAATGGTTCACCGTCTTCGGTTCAGGTCCAACTGGCCCCATCGACACCGAAAACAAGCAATTCCTGGCCAGGTCGAATCAGAGCCTCAAGCTGTTCGTCCTCGATCTCAAAACCGGGGAGCTCCTCCGGACGATCGACGCATCAGAAACCTACGACGATCTCGCCACTGCATTTTCCGGTCCGCTGGTCGGTTCCCAACTCGACACGGACCGCTGGGATCCCAGTTCCAACGGGTATTACAAGGATGATGCACTCCATTTCGGCTACGTGAAGAATAACAGCAGTGATCCCCCTGCCTGGATTCAGGGTGGGGTTATGCGGCTGCTGACCAAGGAAAGCGTCAATCCCAACG
>MHDY01000092.1:4696-4850 GCA_001803705.1 Nitrospirae bacterium GWC2_56_14
TGGAAAGAAAGAACCAGCGGTTGTGGCTCTATTTCGGCACCGGGCGTTACTATCACAAGCTCGACGATAACGATTCGCGCCGCGCCATTTTCGGCATCAAGGAACCGTGCTATACCAGCAACAATGATCTTGATTCTAACTGTGCTGATGATCT
>MHDY01000092.1:4870-5797 GCA_001803705.1 Nitrospirae bacterium GWC2_56_14
ACCAGTCGGCGGACGATGCGGCTGATGCTCTGGGCATGTCTGCAGACAAAGGATGGATGATCGACTTGGATCAATCTGACTCATCTTTCGCAGCGGAACGGATTGTTACCGATCCTGTCGCACTTACCAACGGCACCGTGTTCTTCACTTCTTTCAAGCCGACCCCAGATGTTTGCGGATACGGCGGAAGCTCCCTCATGTGGGTGACGAAGTTCGATACCGGCGTGGCGCCGCCGTCACGCGTCATGGTCGGCAAAATCCTGTTGCAGCTCTCCACCGGAACGTTCAAGGAGATCAATATAGGCGAAGCGTTCACCGACAAGGGGGGCCGTCGCACCGACGACTCCCTGATGACCGGCAAACCGCCGGGAGATCCGCCGCCGGTTATCACTAATGCCGGAAACAAACCGGTGAAGAAAATACTGCACATCCAGGAAAAATGAGATGGGACAGAAAGGTTTCAGCCTTGTCGAACTGCTCACCGTGGTAGCGACAATGATCATTCTGCTGTCGGTGGCAACCCTGCAGTTCTCCAGCATGATGCGCAAGCGCGATATGGAGAAAGAGATCAGGATGATCTATACCGACCTGTCCGAAGTTCGGCAGAAGGCGCTCTATGAAAAGACTCCGAGAGCAGTGAAATTTACCGCCAACGAATTCACCGTATATCCCGGCCCCAGTACGACCGTGTCCCCCGTGCTCCGGCGTACTCTCAACCATCCTGTCGGCTGGAGCACGGCCGATAGCGTGTTGGTCATTACCTTCGATACCTTCGGTATTTCCGATAACGATGGTACCCTTTGCATCTGCATAGATCCGAGCAGCAGTAATTCAGCTCAGGTTGACAGCCTGAAGATAACTCCTACACGTGTCGACCTTGGGAAAAGGACGGAAGGAACCTGTGTCGATGAAAACATCAATCTCAAG
>MHDY01000092.1:5814-7250 GCA_001803705.1 Nitrospirae bacterium GWC2_56_14
TGATCGAAGTGATGACGGCGGTGCTGATTCTGACGGTTGGACTGCTGGGGCTGTTGCAGGCGGTTAATGTCGCCATGGAACACAATCTGAAAAACAGGTTGCGTGACACGGGCGTTATGATTGGCGAGCAGCAGATAAATAGCCTGGTGAAAATGCCGATCGATACCGCCATCACCAACCGTTATACGACGGTTACCGCCGTGTCGGGCGCGATACAGAAGCCGTATCGGGTAGAGCGTACCAAAGAAGACATTACCTCCGACTCGGTGCGGTACCGGGTCAATGTCCAGTGGACCTTCAAGAACCGGACTACCAATCATGAAGTGATTGCGGTAAATTCACGATGATTCTGGAACGGGAAACATCAATGGCACCTTCGTCAATTGTGAAAAACGAAAAGGGATTCAGTCTGGTCGAGATGATCGTGGTTACGGCGATCTTCGTGGCTATTTTGGTCATTACCGGTCAAACGTTCGAGACCATCGTGGCGAAAACCACTCAGGAGACCAAAACAGCCGAAACGCAGATAGAGGGGGCGGTAGGGCTCGAAATCCTGCGCCGTGACCTGGCCCAGGCAGGGTACGGTTTGCCGTGGGACCTGGATGGAGCGACGTATTCTGAGGTTACAGCTGGGACAGGCGCTTTGGTGCCCGGAGTCGATCCGACTGATTTCAACGATGGCCCCCCCAATGCTCCCCGGGCCGTTGTCAGCAGCGACACCACTGCCTCGACCATCGGATTCAACGGATCGGATATCCTCGTCGTCAAGTCGACCATAACCGGACTGAACGAGACGGCGAAAAAGTGGTATACCGCCACCTTTACTCACTATACCTCGAACCAGATGGAGACGGGGGAGCGGCTCGTTGTTTTGAGGAATGCCTATTCCGGAGGGGCGCTAATGAAAAAGGTGCTCCTCAAGGATTCCACCGGGAAGTTCACGGTCAGCTATCCAGCAGCGAACGGCACCTTCCCGGCAGATTTCAGGCCAGAAGCGGGACTGGACACTTATATGGTATACGGAGTCGCTCCTGCCGATTCGACCGGCCTGCTTCGCACCCCTTTCAATCGTTCCGATTACTATATTAAAAGGCCCGATCTGGCTCGTTCAATACCGGAGACATGTGCCAAACAGGTCGAAGATTCAGATACAGAGGGGGTCGGCATCCTGTACCGGTCCACTGCCAGCCAGGTTGCCGGTGCCTCAGGCGGGGGATTTTCGCCGCCATATCCTCTCCTTGATTGCGTGGCAGACATGCAGGTGGTGTATTCTCTCGATTCCAACGGAGACGGCGCGGTAGATCTCCATTCCGATGTCCCCCTTGCCAATGCTGAAGCGGTACGCGCCCAGGTCAAGGAGGTAAGGGTCTACATCCTTGCCCAGGAAGGAAGCAGATCCTCGGGATTTAATTCCCCCCATAGCCAGATACTGGTAG
>MHDY01000092.1:7294-8318 GCA_001803705.1 Nitrospirae bacterium GWC2_56_14
GCTGATCATAACATCAGGGACTGGGCCAACTATCGATGGCGGCTCTACACGATAGTCGTGCCGCTCGGGAATCTCAATTGACCAAGTACGGCAGGTGATGCTTTATGCGATATCTGAAAAACGAAAATGGAATAGCGATGATCACGGCGCTGATGTTCACTATGATCGCCTTGGCGATGACGATGGGGCTTCTTTACATGGTGCTGGTCAAGACGAGGATGTCGGGTGCCGAGAAAAGGTATAGAAGCTCCTATGAGGCGAGCTATGCGGCAGCCACGAAGATATACCCGAAGGACATCCTGCCGACGCTCATCAAGAACTTCGACAACTACAGTTCAGCCGCTACGGCGACAGGGGCGCTGGAAACCTCATTCGGCAATGTCGGCCTGGACGTGGAGACATCCGCTGACTGCCTGAAGCAGAAGGTCACCTCCGACATTGCTTCCTGGACCAACTGCTCGGCGGCGCAAAAAACCAAAGATCCCGCCTTGAGTCCGGACCTCATTTTCAATCTGCGATCGGATAACATTACGACGAGGCCGGGGTTCAGGATCTACGCCAAGATTGTGGACAATATTCCCGGCATGTCGGACAGCAGTGGATTGGATCTTGATTCCGGGTCGGGAGTTGTATCCTTCGATGCCAACCCCTTTGTTCCACAACAGCCGTCACTATATACCTTTCAGATTCAGGGGGAGCGGGAGGAAGCTTCCAGAGAGAAGGCGATATTGGAAGTTCTGTACGCCTACTGATGAAGTCTGATGGTGCGGCTTAGAGGCTCTGTCGAGCATCGCACGGGGTACCTTTTACCAGGAAGATGCTGAAGGAGAAATTTACTGTAAAGTTGCACCGAACTTTACCGATACATAACCTATAACCTGACGCGCTTCCCCGCTTTGACAACGACCCTCCCTCACTGTGTAGTCAAGTATTACACGCGCCTTTGCCGTTCAACCGCCTGTGCAGTTTTGTAACTAAATTGTTCCAACCTATAATTAGACAAAATTTGTTGACAATTTATTTA
>MHDY01000093.1:0-7894 GCA_001803705.1 Nitrospirae bacterium GWC2_56_14
AACACCATCCCGAAACGGTGGACTACAGCATCCCCGATTCCTTCCGCAAGATCGGCAAGGCCGATGCGGTCGAGGGGAGAGGAAGCGAGGCGTGACATGAGCCGGTTCGAGAACGTGACAGGGGTGATTCTCGCCGGCGGCCGTTCGTCCAGGATGGGGAGCAACAAGGCGTTGCTCCCCTATCGTGGCGGGCGGTTCATCGAAGCCATCTCCCGGCAGCTGGCGGAACTGTTCCGGGAGGTGATCATCGTAACGAACCATCCCGAGCAGTACGCATTCCTGCCGTTCAGGAAGGTACGGGACATCTTCCCGGGCATGGGCCCCCTCGCGGGCATTCATGCGGGGCTTGCCGCCAGCAGCGGCGAGGCGGCGTTCGTTGCCGCCTGCGATATGCCGTATCTCAACGCCGGGCTGATTCGTCGCCTGGTCCACAGTTCCGGAAGCGGTTGCGTCGTGATTCCCGAAACGCCCCGCGGACCGGAGCCGCTCCATGCCATCTATGGGAAAGGGTGCCTGGTCGAGATCGAAGCAGCGCTTCACGCCGGGCAGAAGCGGATTCGCTCATTCTTCGGCCAATCATCCATCCTGACCATTCCTGCTTCGGAAGTGGCGCTGTTCGATCCCGACTTCACATCCTTCTGCAATATCAACACGCCGCAGGAGTATTTCCGGATGAGGGGCGTCGAGCGGGACCCGGTGTTACCTGCCGCAGTATGCTCCGCCTCTTGATCTTGTCCTTGCCGCTTCGTTGCCCTCCGTATCTGCGCATGGTCGGCTCCTGCGACATCGACAGTCGCAGGAGCGTCCAGACCTATAAAAATTGTTGGACTATCCCGTTACATTTCGCATAAGCTGGTTGAGCCATGCATACCTTTCATACTTATGAACACGGAGCACTGAAGCAGCGGCAGGGGAGAATCGTCGAAGAATTCCCCCTGGTGCTTCACGTCAACGGCCGGGAAATCGCCACGCTAATTGCATCCCCCCATGAGCTGAGGTACCTGGTCGCCGGCTTCCTGCGCCTCCAGGGTTTCGTTTCGACCGTCGAGGATTTCCACCTGCTCTCCGTGTGCGACGACTACGGGATCGCGAACGTGCGGATAAAAGGGGAGATACCGGAGCGGCTGAAGCCGGTCCTGACCAGCGGCTGCGGTACCGGCATCACCTTTACTCTTCCGGGGGAACCGGCCTTGGGGGCGTCCGCAGGGCCTTCGCCCACATCTGTTGCTCCAGCTGCCATTTTTAGGCTCATGGAGGAACTGGCGAAGCGAACGGATAACTACCGGAGTCACGGCGGGATTCATTCGGCGGCCGTCGGTGAAGCTGACGGTGCGATCATTCTGAGCACCGAGGATATCGGCCGGCACAACACCCTCGACAGGATTGCGGGAGAGTCGCTGCTGAAAGGGATCGACCTGCGAGGAAAACTGCTGGTCACCTCCGGACGGATTTCCTCGGAAATGGCAGCAAAGGCGGCCCATCTAGGGATTTCCGTTCTTGCTTCCCGCACGTCCCCCACGGACAAGGCTGTCGCAATCTGTGCCGCCGGAGCCATAACGCTCATCGGCTATGTGCGGGGCGACCGGTTCAATGTGTACAGCCACCCGGAGCAACTCTTCGCTGTACCCGAACCTGGGTCTGCACCTTGAGCCGGCGCTGTTTATTTTGTTCAAGTCCTGCATTCACGTGCCGATAACCAGAAACATGAGCCGGTGCCGAAAATTGCAGCCTCATAAAGTTACACGATGAGCTCATCAAGGTATTGAAAAGGCATAGTCTCCTGTGGTATTACTATTCAAACTTTTGAATATCGTATAAAGCCATCGAAGAAAGGAGGTTCCGCATGAAGAAGAGATACAGCACTCCGCGAGTTGTCGGTGCCGCAGTCGTTCATCCCTGCTGAACCGCCTCTCATCCACGCACAGGATGCCGCAGTCAATATGGCTGCGGCATTTTTTATTTCTGAACTTCCCACCCCTCCTGTTGTCGACGCCCTTCCTTGTTTCGCGCCAGATTCCCATGACCGCCACCCCCTGTGTATAATATGTGCACATCTTTATCTAAAAGCCCGGTTACCAAGAGGTTACAAGGGAATTACCATTGTAGATAAGTAAACTTTTTTTACATAAAAAACAGTGTCACCTTCCGGTTTCACCCAGGTCAGTCTGTAGTAACAGATAATGAAAAATCCATACCGCTCATCCCGAGTACTGCGGTCGTAGCCCTGTCGGTTGACAGACTACCCCCCGCTGATAGAATCAGTAGTAGATTGGCGCCTATCTCCCGTGACAGAAGGGCTCCCATTATGAAATACGACCAATTCATAAAAGAAGTTCAAATGAAGATCGGGTTTGGATCGAAAGATGCTGCTCTGATTGCGACCAAGGCCACGCTGGAGACCTTGGGTGAGCGTCTTTTCAATGGAGAGGAGAAAGACGTGGCAGCACAACTGCCACGCGAGCTTGGACAATACCTCAATAAAGTTGCCGACAGGCGCACATTCGGACTGGATGAATTCGTGCAGCGTGTGGCGTTCCGGGAGGGAACCGACCCTAATGTTGCCAGAAGTCATGCCAAAGGAGTAATCGGAGTGCTTCACAAGGCGGTCTCCGATGGCGAATGGGATGACATTCTTTCCCAACTTCCTCCCGACATGAAACAATTCTTTGCCTGATCAGAACCAGGGCACCGCAGTATCCGCCGTTCATGGGGCCGTTTGGTCGTCATGAGGTCGGGTGGTGCCCATCCTCATCAGTTCACTCACCTTCCTCTGTACCGTCATTCCTCTCACTGATTCCACCTTCCCGACTATTTCAACATTAAAATTCTTGTATAAACAAAATCAGTTTAGTAAACTTTCGCCGTTCAATTGTTTATAACGCATATAGTGAAAACACAATACAGGAGGGGCTTTTCAGTGAGGTATGGTTGTAATGCAGGTGGTCTTGCAGTATATATAATTATATCCATTTTAATATTTAGCTTGCCGCATGTTGCTATTGCCGAGTCCACCTGCACGACCTGCCATGACATGCCGCCGGTAGATTCATTCATCCGTAATCCCGTCGATGGGGGGACCGTTGGCAACCATCAGAGCCACCAGCCTGCCGATGCATCGGCCTCACATTGCGCCATCTGCCATCCGGGTGCCGATGCCTTCACCACCGACCACCGTGACGGGCGCATCGCCCTTTCGCCATCGCTGAACGGCTCTCCCACGGGGCAGTACCTCGTGAACGGTACGGCCACCAGCTTCAAAAACCAGACAACCCTTCCCCGGCTCGGGAGTTGCGGCAGTGTCAACTGCCATTTCGAGAAGGTGACGCCGGTGTGGGGTGCAGCACAGTTCCGGTATTCGAGCGCGACGTCCAACGACTGCAACCGGTGCCATGCCGCTGCGCCCAACGATGGCAATCACCCCTTCGGTCAACAGAAGCACGGCCTGTACTACGGAACGACCACGTCCTCCTGCGGCAAATGTCATCCCGACCACACTTCGGAATCGCTTCCCTTCGCCCATGCCACCAGCGCCGGCAATCGGCCGCTCATAGTCACGTTTGCCACCGCTCCCAATAACGGCTTCGGTCGCTATACCGGCAACGTAACGTATCCCGGCTATCTGCCGAGCCGGAATGCCGGGCGTAACGGCAGCTGCACGAACGTTTACTGCCACAGTCCCGGCACCAGGGCCGCCGGCAGCGTGGAATCTCCGAACAGGAGCGCCGCCTGGGGGGGGACGCTCGACTGTATCGGGTGCCACAAGGGTACCCAGTGGAATAATTACATGGCGACCGGCAGCCATTATGGACACGTCTTCGGTGGCGGAACGTCATATTCCCAGATAAAATGCGCTTCCTGCCATGCGGCGACCGTCACAGCCTCTATGACCATTGCCGACCGTGCCCGGCATGTGGACGGGCAGGTGGATGTGGCATTCAGCAGCAGTTCCAGCGCCGCCAATGGCAGCTACAACGGGAACCCGGCAAAGCCATTTTCCCCGGCCACCAAATCAGCCGGGTCCGGCTATGGGAGCTGCCAGAATGTGTACTGCCATTCCACCGGGCAGGCGCAAGACGGAACTTGGCCCCCAGTGTATACGACCCCTGTGTGGGGCGTCCCTGGCACCGGCAAATGCGGGACTTGCCACGGCACGACGGGCTCTTCCACGCACGGCGGATTTCTTAATGCGGTGATAGAGCGAACAATTGCAAGCGGCAGTCACACGAAGCACCTGAAGTATACCTACAGTATCTCCGACCGGGAAATGCGATGTGCGGTGTGTCATGCGTACGAGCCAGCCAGCTTTTCCATCAAGGGATCAACCTGTGGCCCGGTCTGCCATACCGGAACTTCCGCCAAACATGCAAACTATGAAATCAATGTTGGCATCGGCAGCTATTTCGGCACCGCCGCAACCTACAACGGTCCCTCCACTCCCGGCAGCGGATACGGCGCCTGTTCCGCTGTGTATTGCCACTCGGACGGGCAGGCGACACCCTCCACCTATGCGGTCCCGACCTGGGGCAATGCCGCCAGCGGAGCCTGCGGAACCTGCCACGGCGCGTCGTCCGCAACGCCTCCTGCTTCCGCACCCCATCGTAAGCACATGGGAAGCACCGGTCCCTACCGCTTCGCCTGCGCCGAATGCCATAGCGGAAGCGTTCAGGCAACTGCCAGCGCCGCTGTTATTCCGACCTTCACCAACGCGACCACCCACGTGAACAAATCGCGCGAAGTCCGGTTCGATTCCACCAACCCCTTCGGTATCTACTCGTCGGTCACCGGTTCGTGCCTCAACCTTTACTGCCATTCGTCCGGCAACACGGCTGTCGCGTCATCGAGCCTTCCCGGCATCTATGGCGGCAGCGTCTATGCCCGCCTTTCCTGGAACGGGAAGACCTCGTGCAACTCCTGCCACGGCAGATCAACGGCGAACGGCATGCCTGACTACGCCACTGCGGGTTCTCCTGGATCGGCGACGGCGAACAGCCATGGCAAGCATGTGGCCAGCAGCGCCATCGGCTGCGGCGAATGCCATGAAAAAACGACGAAGAGCGGTTCCATTCGTTCCGCCTACCACGTCAACGGTACTCCGAGCGTCTTTTTCAATCTTAGTGGAGGAAACAAGGGGGGAGTCTATACGACGGCAAACAAGACCTGCGCGTCCACCTATTGCCACGGGACCGCCTCCGCCGTTGCCTGGGGCGGGACCACCAGCTGCGTTTCCTGCCATGGGGCGACCTTCACCACCTTTTCCAGCCTCAGGAAGAAGGGTGCCCATTCACTCCATATAGAAACGAACTCGCTTCCCGTCAGTTTCACCGCTTCCGGCGCCGGTAACCTGAGCGCCAGCGGCGCGAGCTACCAGTTCGGCTGCGGATCGTGCCACAGTCCCGCACGTGCCGGGCATGCCAATGGCGTAGCCAACAGCGGCAGTGGGGCGGCTGAAGTTTATTTCGGCTATACTTCAGCTGTCATGAAAGGCGCCTACGTCCCAGGGTCGCTCCAGGCGGGCACTGATAACGGTTTCACCTGGACCGCCGGCACCGGCTGCAATACCAGCTACTGCCACAGTAACGGGCAGAATGCCCCCGGCCGGGTCAACGTGGCGTGGAGCGCGCCGCGAGGAAGCCTCGGTTGCAACGGCTGCCACGGCAACGCCATGAGCAATTCCCTCTCCGGAAAACACGTCCAGCACGTCAACCCCAACGTCCAGGCAAGCCTGGGCGCCGGCAACGGCTTCGGCTGCGTCCAATGCCACGCCAAGACCTTGAGCAACGGCACCACCATCGGCGACAGACGGTACCATGTCAACAAGTTCGTCGATTACTCCAGCCCCCGCGGCGGCGGCAGCAGCCGCTACAACCGGGGCACGAAGCAGTGCTCCAATATCTACTGCCATTCGAACGGCAACCCGGGCGCCCTTGTCTATTCCGATCCCCCTGCCTGGAACAGCACCGCCACCCTCGGCTGCAACGGCTGCCATGGCAAGGGCAGCCAGATCGGTGCACCCGATTACCAGAACGAAGGCTCCGGTAATCCCAGGTCAAACAGCCACTTCGGCCATATCCGTAACGCCTCCGGCACGACGATCTGTGTCGAATGCCATGCAAAAACCGCCAGTGCCACCATCAGCGGCAGTTTCAAAGACTACTCCGCCGCCAAGTATCACATCAACGGCACTCCCGACGTCAACTTCGGCGCCAGGGCGGGAACTTCCGCTTCATACAACAAATCAACCGGCGAGTGCAGCAACGTGGCCTGCCATGGCAATGTGGCCGTCTCCTGGGGAAGCACCGGCGGCGGCTGCCTCACCTGCCACGCCAGCCCCATTGGCGGCCGTGCTGCCATCGGTCCCCAATTCAGCGCCAACTCGCACCATGTCCAGGGAACGGAGGCAACCTCCGCGCACTGCTTCCAGTGCCATTGGGAAGCAAACGCCGACGGCACCATCAACTACGCGTACCACGATTCAGCCACCTCCGGCGGCCCGGTCGATCTCGTCATCTACGGCGCCGGCAGCCGTCCTGCAACCTATACTGAGGGAACCACCGCCATCCGCTATACCGCCAACGGCACACGCAACGAATTCGCCAAAATCAACACCCATTGCCTCGGCTGCCACAGCGACCGGAACAACGCCGCCACCCCCTTCGGTGACGGCAAGACGCCCAGGCAATATGCCTGGGATAACAACAGCATTTCTGCCCGGTACGGCGACACCTCCACCACCCCCTGGAGCAAAAAATCCGGGAACAACGTAACGCCGAAGAATACGGTTACCAAGGCACTCTCCGCCCACGGCAACGCCACCGCCAATCACGGCGGCTTCAACACCAGCGAGACCTGGCCTGACACCCGCAACGGTGCGGCCATCGTCCTCTGCTTCGACTGTCATAACTCACACGGCTCCAGCGTCAGCGGCACCACCACCAGCTATGCCTCAGCCACTGCCAATGGCGGCATCCTGAAAGATACGACAGCCGGCAAGGGGGGATACACGCAGTCCTACAGGCCGGCCGCCGGAGGTAGCACCGTCAGCCGTAACCTGTACAATGCAGGTGCGGGACTCTGTTTCGATTGCCATCTCACTGCCAGCGCCGGCACCAAACCATGGGGATACAGCGGCACCTTCGGCGCCACCCAGGCAATACTCGGCTTCATGGATACCCCCTATTTCGGCACCGGCACGTTCCCGCGGCAGACAACGTTCAGCTACAAGGCGACGCCGAACATGGGAGGGCACTTCGGCGCGTCTTCGGCCCTTTCCATTTCCGCCTCCCGGTCGATCAACGGCCTTTGCACCCCGTGCCATGATCCCCACGGCGTCAGCCCCACCCTAGGTGCCAACAAGGTGTACGCGGTCCCGCTCCTCAAGGGGACGTGGATGACCAGTCCGTACAAGGAAGACGCGGCACCCGCGACCGACGAGAATTTTGTCGCCATAGCGGCGGTCGGGTACAACGGGGAGTACGAGGGGCCGACCCGCAGTTCCACCAAGCTGGCAACCCAGCAGACCTACATGAAGGCATACAGGATCGACCAGAACACCTTCGGCCCCGGCGGCAATGCGGCCATGAACTCCACCGCTTATCCCATTGGCGAAACCGACGCCCAGTTTGCCGGTCTCTGCCTCAACTGCCACGGGAAGAGCACGCTGACCAACGGCACGAACCACGCCTGGACGAGCAAGGACCGCATCCATGAATCGGTCAATGGATGGAAAACCGTCAACGGCACCATCCAGCACACGTTTACCTGTTCCAAGTGTCATGCACCGCACAACGCGGGCCTGCCGCGGCTCATGGTCAGCAACTGCCTCGATTCCCAGCACAAGGGGCGGGTCGCCTACAACACCGCGCCCAAATTGCTCGGCAGCTACCGTGGCGACGAA
>MHDY01000093.1:7910-8931 GCA_001803705.1 Nitrospirae bacterium GWC2_56_14
TTAACGTCAACAAGACCTTCACCTGCCACGAGAACAACGACGCCACCCAGAAGTGGAACGTCAAAACGAGGTGGAACACCGGCAGCGGTTGGTCTGACCCCGGAGGAGCGCCTGTCCCGGTTCCCGTGCTCATAGCCGAACCTGATGCCAGCTGTTCCTACAACTGTTCCATTCAATTGCGTTGGAACTCCTTTACCAGTCCGGGATGGGGAACGACCCAGTACCAGGTCCAGGTGAGCAGCAGCAATACCTTTGGGACACTACGAGCCTCTTCGTCATGGCAGACGGGGACATACTGGACGGTCGACCTGCCCAGGGGTACCTGGTATTGGCGCGTCATGGCGCGGAACGCAGCCAACACTTCCCAGATTTCGGGATGGTCGGCATACGACAGATTCATGCTTTACTAGGTGGTTTCAAGGACCTAATCCACCAATTCCAAAAGAGGGACAGCGGTGCATCCGTTGTCCCTTTTGCCGTTATCGGTCAGGAGGCGGCCTGGTCGCCGTTCACTGCATCCGGATCTAACGATTGAAATACCAGACCAGGGGGGTAGACTTTTACAATGCTGTTGCAAAAACGCTCAACGCCTGGTGGTGCCGCTGGACGATCCGATACCTGCAGCAGCATCGAATGGCACTTACTAGGTACAACCAAGAAAGAGGAGGAATTGCGATGAACAAGGTAAAAAGATATATTTTTACCGCCGCAGCGTTGATTGCTCTGTCAGGAATGGCTATTACCACGGGATGTACGAAAGAAGGCGGTAGTGGCGGAGCCGGCACCGGTGGGACAAGTGAGAAAGATGGGACCAGTACCGGCTCCGGCACAGGCGGAAGCTCCGGTGGCTCGAGTTATGGCACAGGGACAGGCGGGACCTCCGGCGGTTCCGTATATGGAAACATGACCGGGGGGATGGGGATGGGAACAGGCACAGGCGGCACATCCAACGGCTCCGGGTATGGAACCGGCACCGGTGGAACCAGTGGCGGGACGACCGGCGGCACTGGCACAAGCAGTG
>MHDY01000094.1 GCA_001803705.1 Nitrospirae bacterium GWC2_56_14
TCAAATCGCTCAACGGCTTCTCCAATTACAGCACGGTGGATTATCGCTGCCAGGGATGCCATGGCCAGCTTCCCACCGGTTTTGCCCACGCCAACGGCAGTTCGCCCATGCTGTTCCAGGGCCTGGCGAACAAATGGAACGCGCGCACCCCAACCTTCAGCAGCACGAACCTGACCTGCTCCAACACCTACTGTCACAACCCCGCAGGAACGGGCGGAACGCTGCTTGCCGCAAATGCCGGAGCCAGGGCGTTTCCCTCCTGGACCAGCGCCCGGTACGTCGAAAGCGGCGCCAAGTCAGTCGCCAACTGCAGTGCCTGCCACAAAGTTCCCGGCGTTGCCGGCTTCGAGCCCGCCGGGACCCACAACAACATGACCATGGCAACCGACTGCTCCGGCTGTCACGGCCATAACGGCGATGGTGGCACCGTTGCCGGCAGGCGGCACATCGACGGCATCAAGTGGGGCTCCGGCAACTGCGACTCCTGCCATGCATACGACGTGGGCTCATGGTCCGCCGCGGCCGAGAGATCGGGCGTTCCCGAAGGGAAAGGCGCCCACGAGAAACACATCGCATACCTGAAAGCCCGATATAATATCAGCCTTACGGCGACCACGGATGCATTCGGCAGCGGCAACAGCTGGACGTTCGTCTGCGGCGTCTGCCATAACGGCTCCACCCATGAAATGGGAGAAGCCATTCCGGGAACCGGCAGATTGATCTCCATCATTCCAGCCCGTCAGATCGGGCCGAACGCGCCGGTCTACAACGGGATCGTCGGCCAGTCGTCGCAATTCAAGGCGAAGAGCTGTTCCAATGTGGATTGTCACTATAAAGAATCGCCCATCTGGTCGACGTACTAAGCAGGGGAGGCATAAGAAATGGATAGCATCTTCAATACTACAATCCGAGTCATATGGCGGACCAGGGCGATCCTTCTCCTCCTTTGCATCCTCGGCCTCAATCTGCTTGCTGCCGGTATGGCCAATGCAACTATTACCTATCAGACGCCTGGTGCCCTGGCCTATTCTGCAGCGGGCGGCTCTTCGGTATCGCCTGCACATCCGGCGTCGGTAGCGGCCGGTGACCTGCTGGTCCTCATCGTGGGGATGAAGCCTACTACTGCCAATGGCGGCTCAGTGGCCACGCCTGCCGGCTGGACCCCGATCACCTCCATAACCGGTGCCGGAGGATACGGCGCCACGCTCGGTACCGATACCGGAAACACCAACCTTTTCGCCTTCTACAAGGAAGCCGTGGGGGGCGAGTCCGGAAACCTCTCCGTAGCGCTGACAGCCAACAACGTATCGTGGGCGCAGATATTTCGCCTGAGCAACACGTTGACGAGCTGGTCCGTCGCAGGAGCCACCGGACAGGACATCAGCGGGGGTAATGTCTCCATAGCCTTCGGTTCGAACCCCGGTGTTACCACCGGAGACTTTATCCTTGCAGCAATGTGCATTCCGACCGATGTGACGACCCCCTCCCAGTTTTCAGGGCAGGCCTTCACCCAGTCCGGCGTGACCTACGGTACCGACACCGAGATCAGCGAACCCGACTCGTCCAGCGGAAACGGTATTGGCGGATTTGTTGTCCGCGTCCCGGTAAGCTCCGGCACGGGATCCGCCAATCCGACCATGACCGCCACTGCCGGAGGTACCACCACGAACGTCAGGGGTCCCGGTATCTTTATCCGGATACGAGAAGTAAATGCGCCGCCTGTCGCCGGCGCGGTGACCGTACTGCCCGACAACGGATCCTATACCTCAGCTTCGCCCGCCATCAGCGCCCCTTTCACCAGCGGGCAGACCATAACCTGCGAGTACACCGTCAACGGCACTACCTGGAACAACGCCACCGTCTCGGGATCTATTCCTGATTTTACCTGTACGGCGAATCCCTCCGAGCTCACCGGCTCCCTGACAATAAATATGCGAGCGACCTCGACGGGAGGGACCACCACGGCATCGGCCATTACCCGCACCGTCGACGGAGCTGCACCGGTCGATGGAACCTTCCTCCTCTATCCCGGCTACACTGAAAACGGGCTGATCTGGGGGGCCGCCAACGACGGATCCGGATCCGGCGTCGACCACTATGATGTCTACTTCCAGACCGGTGGCGTCATCCCCTCGTGCGGCAGCGGGACCCTCATCTATACGGGAAATAATCTCAACTATACCCATACCGGCCGCACCTCGAACACGCAATATTCCTATCGTGTCTGCGCCACCGACAGAGCCGGACTCGTTTCCACGGGCTCATACGGCACGTTGACCACCACAACCAGGCCTTCGGTCGTCAATACATGCGGCGCATGCCACGGCAATCCCCCCGTCGATAACGCCAACCGGGTGGGGGGCGTGCTCGGACAATTCCCAGGTAATCACGGAAAACACCAGTATTCGTGCTCGACCTGCCACATCGCCCCGACCCAGTTCGGCCATGCCAACGGCATGATAGAGATTGCTCCCGCCATTAACGGGGTCACGGGTTCGACCTACAGCAAAGGCATCAGCTTCGCCGTCACCAATGGCCCTTTTTCCGGCGGAATCTGCAACAATATCAACTGCCACGGCGGTGGGTCCGCCATTTGGGGAGGCACGCTCCAGTGCCTCGACTGCCACAACGGACCTAACGGCAAAAGAGCCGGCGTCGGCATGCAGTTCAATGGAAGCTCCCACCACGTCCAGGGGAGGGCAGTCACCAGCGCCGACTGCTTCCAGTGCCACTGGGAGGCGAATTCAAACGGAAGCATCAACTCGACCTACCATCAGAGGACTGACGGCGCTGCCGTCGATCTCGTGGTATATACCGCCGGCTCCCGCCCCGGCAGCTACACCGCCGGCCAGACTGCCGTGCAGTACCTGATTTCTTCCGCAAGCGGCAAGCGCGCGGAACAGGCAAAGCTCAATCAGGTCTGTCTCGGATGTCACAGCGACGACGCCACCGGTCAGCCGTTCGGCGACGGTAAAACACCGAAGCAATATGCCTGGGACGGCTCCAGCATCGCGGCGCGCTATGGTGACACGGGCACAGTCGCATGGGGCAAGTACAACAGCACGACCTATTCGAAGGTGACCCCGAAAGACAAGGTCACCAAGGCCCTGTCAGCCCACGGCAACGCCACGGCCAACCAGGGGGGTTGGGATCTCAGCGAGAAATGGCCTAATACCAGAGCCGGTTCCGTCATCGTCCTCTGTTTCGACTGCCACAACTCCCACGGCTCCACCGTGACCGGGACCACCACCAGCTATGCAAGCGCCACCACAAACGGCGGCATACTGAAGGACACGGTCGCCGGCCAGGGTGGCTACGACGTCACCTACAGGCCTGCCGCGGGCGGTTCGCCCGCCACCCACAACGCGTATAATGCCGGCGCGGCGCTCTGCTTCGACTGCCACATGACCGACACCACGGGCGGCACACCATGGGGATACAACGTCTTCGGCGCCAGCCAGCCGGTCATGGGATACTTCGACTCCATCCGCTTCGGCAACACGACCTCGGGAGCAGGCCAGCGCATGCCGTACAAGGCGCAACGCGGCAGCAACGCCGGGGGGCACTTCGGTGCCTCCTCGCTCCTCACAGTCTCTGCAAGTAAAGCGATCGGCGGCCTCTGCACCCCGTGCCACGATCCGCACGGCGTCAGCCCCAGCATGGCTAACAGAGCATACGGGGTGCCGCTCCTCAAGGGGACGTACCTCACCTCGCCATTCCGAGAGGACATGGCTACGCCCGACAACATGACCTACCGGTACATGCAGAGCTCGCTGGAGGGCGATGCGCCGACACCTGCGGCCGGCGTTACGCAACAGGCCTACAGCACCACGCGCAACTCGAAGCGGATCAATGAAAACACCTTTGGCGGAACCGGCGCCATCACCGAAACCGACACCGTATTTGCCGGTCTCTGTCTCCAGTGCCATGCAAAAACAAGCCTTACCAACGGCACGACCCATACCTGGAAGAGTAAAGACCGCATCCACGAGTCGGTCAAAGGGTGGAAGACCGCCAATGCCAATGACAAACACAAATTCTCCTGCTCCAAGTGCCATTCGTCGCATACCTCCATCACCCCGAGGCTCATGGTCACCAACTGCATGGACAGCAACCATCGCGGCCGTGTGAAAAGCGTAACGGAAGCGCTGTCCAACTCGGGCACCGGCAAAAGGGGCAACGGGTCCGGCCGCTTCCCGGGCACTTATCTGGCGGTCCAGACACAATCCCCGGGACCAGATCAACCGAGAAGCTACGCCATGTCCTGCCACGAAGGGAACACCGGCAGCAACACCAACCAGCTGTGGAACACGAAGACCCCGTGGTAGCACGGGGTCGTAGGAACTTGACGAAAGGAGGCTCCTGCATATGAAAACTAAATATTCCCGTCCGCGTATCGTTGGTTCTGCAATCGTCCACCCCTGCTAGTCGATTCAACCGGCTGTCATCTAGAGGACATCGTGCCCGGCACGGTGTCCTGTTTTTTTACAGGTTGCTGAAACACAGTCATCTCGTTGCCGTCCTCGGAAGCCACCGTGTGCGGCTTAGCGCTGCTACGCCTCCGTGGGGGCTTCCTGCGGGTACAACGATCTGACTATTTTTGATCAACCTGACTTACTCAGCACCTTGCAACCCTCCGTTGACTGTACCGGCCCCTCTCGGCTACACTGTTTCTTTACTGTTTCCTATCTTGCTGAAAGGTGCAGACAATGAGATACATATTGAATCATATCGCAGCGCTGGCCATAGCGGGCTTCCTTCTGCCCGGATCGGCGGCCGCAGATTATGCGTCGGCACTCAATGCCTATGTAAAGGGGAATTACGCGTCGGCACTGCGCGAATTCAAAAAGGACAAAACCGTTCGCTCCCTGTACCGCATCGGTACCATGTACGACTACGGCCTGGGCGTTACCGAGGATAAGAGGGAGGCGATGAAGTGGTACCAGCAGGCGGCGGCCAAGGGACTGGACATTGCCCAGCACCGTCTCGGAGAGCTGTATGAAAATGGAAGCGGTGTGTCCCAGGACCTGAAAAAAGCTGCCGAGCTGTACCGGAGCGCTGCGGAAAAGGGGCTGGCAATTGCCCAGTACAAGCTGGGTGACATGTACCTGATGGGCAGGGGTGTGCCGCAGCAGACGGATGAAGCGGTGAAATGGATTCTCAAAGCCGCTGAGATGGGAAACATGAAAGCTCAGAACGATATAGCCAGAATGTTTGAAACAGGTCGCGGAATTCCCCAGGATTATGGCGAGGCTGCTAAATGGTATCTCCGTTCCGCCGAGCAGGGACAGGTAAGCGCCAGGTATGCAATCGGGTATTACTACGTAAAAGGGCTGGGGATCGACCAGAACCGGACCGAAGGGGTCAAGTGGCTGAAACGTGCCGCCGAGAAGGGGCACGGCCGTGCAAAGATGGACCTGCAGGATATGGGAGAGATTCCGGTACAAGAGAGGTAAGGGGATCGAACCCTGCAGCCGGCGCCGTAGCGGCTTAGGTGAGGCGCTGCCCTATATTTGCCGCTCGTCGGCTCGGCAACGTTAAACATGGTGAAGACTGAAGGCTAAGGAAATTGCATGGATCAACATGCTCCTTAGCCTTTTATTTTTAACATATGACAGGGGAGGACCCATGAACCGGGAACTCACCTGGGCAAACCTGAACAAAATGCCGGAACCTGGACGGATGCCTGTCTATGTCATCAGGGAAGACAACAATACTGCCATGAAACTGTTACGGGCAGGACCACAAAGCCGCTCCTGACGCATGTTTATAAAAAATATATTAATAATGTTGACCTAATGGTCGATTTAAATGCAATGTGGCTTTGTAAGCAGAAGGAGCATACATGAGGATCAAAAAAGTAGCCCTCATTACCCCCCCCTACCACTCCGGAGTCGTCGAATCCGCCGGAACCTGGCTGAACGTCGGCTTTGTCTATATCGCCGGCGCTCTTCGGGCCGCTGGGTACGAGGTGGATTACTACGACGCCATGTCGTTGTGGCACACATGGCCGCAGATCCGCCAGCGGATCGAAGCGTTCCGCCCCGACGTGGTGGCGACGACCGCCTATACCGCCTCCATCGTCGATGCCGTCAAACTTCTCG
>MHDY01000095.1:0-2005 GCA_001803705.1 Nitrospirae bacterium GWC2_56_14
CTCCAGAACACGCAACAGCTTTGCCTGAATGGCCGGGTCCATTTCCCCCACTTCGTCCAGGAATATCGTTCCCTTGTTGGCCTCCTCGAAGAGGCCCGGCTTGCGTCGGCCAGCGTCGGTGAACGCCCCCTTCTCGTGCCCGAACAGCTCGCTCTCCAGCAGGGCCACGGGCATTGACGCGCAGTTGATGCCGATGAACGGTGCTTCCTGCCGGTCGGAAAGATGATGAATTCCCCGCGCTACCAGCTCCTTGCCGGTACCCGACTCACCGGTGATGAGCACTGTCGATGCGGGGTGGCGGGCAATTTCGCCGATCTGGTGCGTGATGTGGTTGAGCGCGGGGCTGGCCCCCACCAGCGGAACCTTCTTGAAAAAATCCAGGTCTCCCCGGCGCAGGTTGCGTACTTCGCGCTTCAAGGTCTGTGTCTGCAGGGCAAGCCGCACGATAACCCTCAGGGCGTCGGCCTTGAACGGTTTCTTTATGTAATCGAAGGCGCCGAGCTTGAGTGCCTCTACCGCCGTTTCCACCGATCCGAAACCGGTGATAATGATAACCAGCAGGTCCTGGTCGATCCTCTTCAGTTCTTTCAGGACCTGAATACCGTCTTCCGTGCCGAGGTTCAGATCGAGAAGGACCAGGTCCACATCCTCCTCCGTTACCATTTCCAGTGCCTGATGTGCCGCTGCAGCACCGAGTACGGTATAACCATCTTCGTTCAGCACCCGCTGGACATTCTCCCGGATGAATTCTTCATCGTCTATTATCAGGATCTTTTCCATATGTCTCTCCTCGATCCCCCGCACTCTCGTCTTCCGCCCAAACGATACCATATCCGGCTGTCGGATGCTAAGCAAAGAGATATCCGTGTATCGAACGTCTCTTGACCGAGGCAATGAAAAAAAATTCATTACCCGCCTTGCAAACCTCTTTTCGGTTGATATTCTTGTACCGTGCTTAGAGGATGCTAATTAAATTAAATCAATGATAATTGGGAGGGAGTCGATGCCCGCTCTCCGAGTATTGCTTGTTATAGCGCTGGCAGCCGTTCCGCAGGTTGCCTGGCCAGCTGCGGTCCAGTTGCCGAGGACTGGTCAGATATTCTGCTATTCAGCCACAGGTGCCATTATTTCCTGTGCCGGAACGGGACAGGATGGTGAAGACAGGACAGGGGTGGCCTGGCCTGCGCCACGTTTTACGGATAATGGAGACGGAACGGTCATCGATCACCTTACCGATCTCATCTGGCTCAGAAATGCCGGGTGCATCCCCGAGGGTTCATGGGACGCCGCGCTGCAGGCGGCGAATGGGCTCCACAGCGGTGAATGCGGTCTCGCCGACAACTCCGCTCCCGGCGACTGGCGACTTCCGAATGTAAGCGAGCTGGAAAGCCTGATCGACCTGGGGTTGAACAGGCCGGCTCTTGCCGCCGGCCACCCGTTCCTGAATCTCGACCCCTCTGTGTATTGGACCTCGACCACCCATGCTCACTATACCGCCAATGCCTGGGGCGTTGATCTTCTTGACGGGACGGTAATCGGAGATGTGAAGGTGGTCAACCATCGTTTCCTTGCCGTGAAGGATGGGCAGTGATGGATGTCCGTAATTTCATGTGGGGGGGAATAATGAAGGCTTTCCGCTCGCGGATGTCCCTTTCCGCCCTAATGGTGATCCTTCTTGTCCCGCTGCAGGTAATGGCGGCTCCGGTCGTGCAGCTGCCCAAAACGGGCCAGACAGCATGCTGGGATGCCGACGGCAACCTGACTACATGTGATTCCACCGGCCAGGACGGGGATGTACAGGCCGGTGTGGCTTGGCCCGCTTCGCGATTCATCGATAATGGCGACGGGACCCTTTCCGATCAGCTGACTGATCTGGTATGGCTCAAAAACGCCGACTGCAATGGAGTCGTCACATGGGAGCAGGCGTTGCAGAATGGAGCATTGCTTTCAGCAGGTTCATGCGGGCTCGACGATTTCTCGGCTGCGGGAACATGGAGGCTGCCGA
>MHDY01000095.1:2074-2409 GCA_001803705.1 Nitrospirae bacterium GWC2_56_14
TCCGATTCATATGTCCCGGTTCCCGCCGCAAAATGGGTCGTACATTCGGTTGGCGCGGCTTGGCCCGATAACAGTTCCCAGATAACCACCCGCGAGTTCCACGCCCTCTATGTCAGGGATCCCGGCATCCCGGTCTTACGGGTATCTCCAGGGCAGGTGGCATTCGGAGCGGTGGAGACCGGCGTTTCATCAGTACCTCTGCAGCTTGTCCTGCAAAATGCAGGAAATGCTCCTCAGGTAATTATATCCACCACTATTGCCGGTGCCGATGCGGAAATGTTCCACGTGAGCCCGGGGACCGGGGAGGAGGGCACATGCGGCACGCTTTCCCCCTC
>MHDY01000095.1:2479-5600 GCA_001803705.1 Nitrospirae bacterium GWC2_56_14
TACCTCACTATTCTGCCGCAAGGGGGGGAGCCGGTTTCCATTCCCCTCAGTGGCAGCGGAAATGAGACCGTAAACGGGGTAACGGCGACCGTCACGGGCAACAACGGAACCGTGTATCCCCTATACACCGAAGTTCCCCGAGGAGGGACGGCGGCACTGAATCTAACTCCTGCGCAAGGATATCGCGCTGATGCCTTCGTCGATGGAACCTGCCCAGCCGGATCGTTTGCCGGCACGACCTATACGACCGGCGCGATCACTGCCGATTGCTCCGTCATCTTCTCCTTCGTGCCCCGTTTTTTTACAGTAACCACCGTTTCAAACGGCAATGGCGGAGTCACCTGCACGCCGGCGGAAACTGCGGAATACCTGACGCCGGTTACCTGCACGGTCTTGCCGGCGCCAGGGGGCGAAATTGCAGGAGTTTCCATTGACGGTGCGGCACAACGGATCACCACCCCCACTACGTTCACCCATGACTTCGGCCCCCTTGCTGCGGACCATACCATCACGGTGGAATTTGCCGCCGGGGAACCTTCAGTCACAGTAACTCCTTCCATGCCTGAACATGGAGCCATAACGCCTCAAAATCCCCAAGTCGTGCAGGCGGGTTCGACCGTGGTTTTTTCCGTTATTCCCGCCTCTGGATACCACACAGCTTCAGTTTCCGGGTGCAGCGGAGTTCTCGATGAAGAGGTGTTCACCACGGGGCCTCTTACGGAAAATTGCAACCTTTCCGCGACATTCGAGCCGGATACCCTGACCGATGTAGTCAAGGCTTTCCATGCGACCCTGGGACTACTTCGCCTCACACCCCTGGAGCGCCACCGGTATGATGTGGCGCCTCTTGGCCCCGAAGGGATTCCGCAATCAGATGGTCTAATCGATGTGGGTGACGTTGTGGTGATGCTGAGACGTCTTGCCGGGCTGATCGACTGGTGACGGAAAATCTCGTACCGAATCAATGTGTTTGACTACCTGGTGGAACAAATTCCGCACTTGCACCTTGGCGGAGCGATCACAGAAGTTTTTCATTCATGGAAAACGACAACCTGGAGGAAAGACATGAAAAAGTTTATGGAACGCCTCTTTCTGATGTGTCTGGCCATGGCGCTGTTCGCCTGCGGCGGAGGGGGGGGGAGCGGCACGGGCGGCGGAAGCAAGGTGGAGCCTGATCCGGTGCAGGCGACTGCAGTGGTGAAACTGTTCAGCGAGGGGATACTTCCGGAAGGGACCTCCCTGAGCGGGATAGGCATCTCGATCGATCTTCCGGCGGGGATGACTGTCAAGACGGACACCACCGGCAAGGTTGTGGCCGGCGCGGTTGCCGGATCAGGAGTGACGGCGGGAAAAGCCGCTCTTGCAGAGCCTGACTATACCCCGGCCACCGAAACGGCTCCCGCAAGATTGAGCTTCGTGCTTGCGGGGACCGAGGCCGAGGGATTCGGGGTGGGCGAATTTGCCGCCGTTACCTGTGAGATGGCTGCCGGCACTCCTGCGCAGGCGCTCGATATTCAGCTTGCTGATTTCAAACCAGTCGATTTGCGGGGAGCGCCCGTTGAAGGGCTGACTGTCAGCCATACAGCCGATTTCAACTAGTTGCCGTTCGGGAAAAGGGTCTGTTTCCAGATAGAAACGAGGATTTTTTGCTCCGGCAATACAATCAGGAATGGCGCCGCACCGCCAGGCAAAAAAGAACCGGTTCCGGATGGAAGCCAGCTAACCGGATGCATAACCAATGACGTCCTGACAGGACGGACGAAGATTCCGTGTCCGGAGCGGTATCTTCGTTGAACGAACAAAGGAGGGTTTCATCATGTTTAGAAAGATTGCAGCTCTTGTTGTTTCGTTGATCGCTTTACCGATGGCAGTCAATGCGGCTGTCATCCAGTTGCCGAAGACAGGCCAGAGCCTCTGTTACGATGCCGCGGGGACCGAAATAGCATGTGACGGCACCGGACAGGATGGGGAGAAGCAGCTAGGTGTGGCATGGCCGCAACCGCGCCTTGTCGAAAATGGTGATGGTACCGTCACCGACAACCTGACCGGCCTGGTTTGGCTGCAAAACGCGAATTGTTTCGATGTTGTGCCATGGGCAGAGGCTTTTAGGGAGGCCAGCGAGCTTAGCGACGGAGAGTGTGGTTTGGTTGACGGATCAGCCGTCGGCCAGTGGCGGCTGCCGAATATCAAGGAACTGCAGAGCCTGATGGATATTTCCGGAACCCGTGATGCCCTGCCGGCAGAGCATCCTTTCACCGGAATAGCGTACTCCTACTGGTCGTCTACCACCCATGCGGTATATACCGCCAGTGGCTGGGTGGCCATACATGACGGAAGTGTGCGAAGTACTCCCAAGGAAGGCAGCTTTCACGTATGGCCGGTGCGTAACGGCCAGTAAGGAATAATACAGGAGGGATAACCATGTGGAATAGTGTTTTCAGAACCGTTGTGGGGGCGATGCTGCTTATGCCGGTCAGTGCGTTGGCTGCTCCTGAGATTCAACTGCCAATGACCGGCCAGACCACCTGCTGGGACAGTGCCGGCATTGCAATCGACTGCCGGGGAACGGGTCAGGATGGGGATACGCCGGATGGGGTAGCCTGGCCGGCTCAGCGCTTTATCGGCAATGGGGACGGGACCGTCACCGACACGCTGACGGACCTCGTCTGGCTGCAAAACGCCGATTGCTACGGAGCGACCGGCTGGCAACAGGCTCTTGATAATGCCAAGCTGGTCGGGAACGACGTTTGCGGGCTCAGTGACGGGTCGATTCCCGGCGAGTGGCGACTGCCAAACAGGAACGAAATGTTGAGCATCATCAGCTATCAGTCGAACGACGGGGCTGCCTGGCTGAACAGCCAAGGGTTTACCGGCGGCGTGCACGGCTGGTACTGGACATCCGATACCTACGCGCCGGAGCCGGCCAATAAATGGGTTGTCCACACGGTGGGGGATGCACTTTCCAATGCCAGCCCCGAAGTATCACCGGATAGTCATGCCTTATATGTCCGCGATCTTGCCGGCCCAATGGCGGAGCTGGCGCCTCTCTCCGATGATTTCGGCGACGTCGGCGTCGGCCGGCAGTCCGCCCCGCGCAACTACACTATTTCCAACACGGGAG
>MHDY01000095.1:5761-7847 GCA_001803705.1 Nitrospirae bacterium GWC2_56_14
GGGCCGAAAACCGCTGAACTGGCCGTCGCTTCCAACAGTGTAGGCCCTGCCGGTACCATTGCGCTGGCCGGAAACGGCATAATCGTCACTTACGAGGTAAGCGCCGTCGCCCTTACCGGGGAAAACGGCACCGTGGAGCCCGCCGAACCGCTGCAAGTGGCGAGCGGTTCGACGGCGGAATTCACCCTTGCCCCGGCTGCCGGGTTCCAGCCGGACCAGGTCGTTGGCGGCACCTGCCCGGCCGGGACATTCAGCGGCAACACCTATACGACCGGCGCCATAACGGAAAACTGCACCGTTTCCTTCGACTTCCTGCCGCTCTCCTTTAGTATCAGCACCGCCACCAGCGGCAACGGGACCATTACCTGCACTCCGGGGACGACTGTAGCCGCAACTACGGAAGTATCGTGTACCGCAACGCCCGCCATCGGCCAACAGCTGTCCGAGGTAACTGTAGACGGTGCGGCGCAGGTGATAGCCACCCCGACCTCCTTCACCCACTCCTTCGGGCCGGTTATTGCCGACCATGCGATCTCGGCTACGTTTGCCCCTGCAGAACTTACCGTCAGCTTTGCTGCCGGCAACAACGGCTCCATTGCCGGGAACGCTACCCAGTCAATCATTTACGATGGCAGCACCACCGAAGTGACCGCGGTTCCTGCCACTGGCTACCATTTCGTCAACTGGACCTCGGACGGCGGATTCTCCAGCACCGCCAATCCCCTTACCATAGCCAATGTCACGGCGAATCAGGCAATAACCGCCAACTTCGCAGCGGATGTGGTTACAGTCGATCTGTTAGCAGACCTCGTCAAGGCCTATCGGTATTCTCTCGGGAAAGAGCAGCTTTCTGAAGAGGAGCGGGGACGTTGCGACGTGGCGCCGCTGGGCGCAGACGGAAGGCCGGATCCCAACGGTGTCGTAGACGTGGGGGATGTGGTCATTATGCTGAGGCGTCTGGCAGGGCTGGTAACTTGGTAATGGAAAACAAGAGGTTGTTCAAAACAGCCATCTCGCCGCCGTCCTCGCAAGCCGCCTTGTGCAGGGTAGCGCTGCTACCCCTCCGCGGGCCTTGCTGCGGGTGCGACGACCTGACTGCTTTTGAACAACCTGGGGTCAACATCCTGTAACGGAGGAACGTGATTTATGAGAACTATTTTTGGATATCTTGCTGTATGTATATGTGCCCTCGTCATGTTCGGCTGCGGTGGCGGAGGGGGAGGGGGAACCGGCGGCGGCAGCAAGGTGGAGCCGGACCCGGTGCCGACGACTGCAGTGGTGAAGCTGTATACCGAGGGGGTCCTCCCTGAAGGGACCTCTCTGGCGGGTATCGGCATAACTATCAATCTTCCGGCGGGAATGACGGTGCAGATGGACGGTGACGGCAAGGTTGCCGCCGGTACCGTCGAGGGATCGGGAGTGACTGCAGGAAAAGCGACACTTGCAGAGCCGGACTATACGCCGGCTACCGACACTGCTCCTGCCAAACTCAGTTTCGTCCTTGCTGGGACCGATGCCGAAGGCTTCGGCACGGGCGAGTTCGCCACCGTAAATTGCAATGTGACTGCGGCCGTGACTCCCCAGGCAACTGACATCACCCTGTCCGATTTCCGGCCGGTGGACCTTAGGGGAGCAGCTGTTGAAGGGGTGACGGCGGCACATACCGCCGAGTTCAAGTAACATGAAAAGGGAATACTGAGGAAGGGAGGAGAGGTCGTGGGAACACGGCCTCTCCTAGTTCAGAGGCTGTTCGTCCATTGTGGGTACTGTGCCTGGATCATGTTCCAAGGGAATCGACAGGGTGAAGGTGGTTCCAGTTTCCGATGTGTCCACGGTGATGCGGCCGCGATGTTCTTCGATGATTCTCTCGGTGACCGAAAGCCCGAGGCCGGTGCCGGCCCCCTTGCAGGTGAAGAAGGGCTCGAAGATGAAGGGCAGGTCTCCCGCTGGTATCCCCGGTCCGTCGTCCGAAACCATGATCTTTGCCGTGTCCTTGTTTGCCATGGTGGCGACGGTGATGGTTCCCCCTTTCGGCAACGCTTCCATGGCGTTCTTCAGCAGGTTCAGCACGGCCTGCTTGATCTTT
>MHDY01000096.1 GCA_001803705.1 Nitrospirae bacterium GWC2_56_14
AATTCGGCGACCGGCCCGAAGCGCTCCGCTGGACGCCGCAGGGCCAGCTCAAGCGCTATCACATGCTTGCCGATATCGCGCCTGTTGCGGAGCTGAACAACAGCACGGTCCTGGACTACGGGTGCGGGACCGGGGACTTTTACCGGTTCCTCCAGCGACGGGGCATCAAGGTAAAGTATACCGGCGTGGACATCAACGAGAATTTCATCGGCCTGGCGAAGAAGAAATATCCCGAATGCACCTTCAAGGTCATGAACGCTGATGACGATGAGTTCGAAGGATTCTATGATTACATCTTTATCTGCGGCGTATTCAACCTGAACGTGCCTGGCGTCGACGATGACATGAAGAACGCGCTGACCGCTCTCTTCAAGCACTGCAACAAGGGGCTCGTCCTGAGCGCCCTCTCGTCGCACACGCCCATCAGGGACCCCGAGCTCCACTTCACCTCGCCGGAAGAGATGGTCAAGTTCGCCCTGGAGAACCTTTCCCCCTCCATCGCCCTGCGCCACGACCGCATCCAGCACGATTTCATGCTCTACGTCTATACGGGATACAACGAAGTTCCGATCTAACCGAACCACCACGGACTTTTCAGCAACCGGTAAGACACAGTGCGCCATAAACATAAAAAAGGACGGGCACGTTTCCATGCCCGTCCTTCCTGAAATTACGAAATACAAGAAAAACTCTCCGCCAGCGTTACTGCTCTTCCTCCTGCTCGCGTTCGTCCTCGGTGAAATGCACCTTGATCCCCAGTTCCTTGATCTTTTTCCTGAGCGTGTTGCGGTTGATGCCGAGGAGGTTCGCGGCGCGCACCTGGTTCCCTTCGGTCTTCTTGAGCACCAGCGTGATGAGCGGCTTTTCCACGCGCTGGATCACCATGGAGTAAATATCGCCCACCTCGAGCCCGCCCATGCGGTCCACGAGGTCGGAGAGCTTCTCTTCAAGGAAATTCTCGAACGAAAGCCCGACACCGTGGCCCGGCTTAAAGATCTGCGGCGGCAGGGAGTCGGGAAAGATCTTGTCTCCCTGCGAGAGCGTGATGGCGCGCTGGACCGCGTTCTCGAGCTCCCGCACGTTTCCCGGCCAGTCATAGGCCCGGAGGACCTTGAGCGTCTCGGGCGTGAGCACCCGGGGCTTGCCCTGCCCGGACTGGTGCTTCTGCATGAAGTATTCGGCCAGCGGCGGGATGTCGTCCTTCCGCTTCCGCAGCGGCGGGATGTTGAGCTGGATCACGTTCAGCCGGTAGAACAGGTCCTCGCGAAAGCGCTTTTCACGCACCGCCTTCTCCAGGTTCTGGTGGGTCGCGGCAATGACGCGCACATCGGTCCTGATGGATTCGGTGCCGCCCACCCGTTCGAACTCGCGTTCCTGCAGCACGCGGAGCAGCTTGCCCTGCAGCGGCAGGCTCATGTCGCCGATCTCGTCCAGGAACATCGTGCCGCCGGCGGCCGCCTCGAACTTCCCGATCTTCCGGATGACCGCGCCGGTGAAGGCGCCCTTTTCGTGGCCGAAAAGCTCGCTCTCCAGCAGCTCCGACGGGATGGCCGCCGAGTTCACCGCCACAAAGGGACGGCCCGCGCGCTTGCTGTGGTAGTGGATGGCCCGCGCCACGAGCTCTTTGCCCGTGCCGCTCTCGCCGTGGATCAGGACCGTGGCATCGCTCTCCGCCACCCGTCCGATGGTCTTGTAGATCTCCTGCATGGCGGGCGTATTGCCCACGAGGCCGCCTTCGTACTTCTCCCGCACCTCAGCCCGGAGCGCGGTCACTTCCTGCGAGAGCCGCCGCACGTCGATGGCCTTCCGTACGAGGAGGTTCACCTCGTCGAGGTCAAAGGGTTTGGTGATGTAGTCGAAAGCGCCGCGCCGCATGGCCTCGATGGCGTTCTGCATCGTTGCCTGGGCCGTCATGATGATGACCGAGACCCCTTTGCCTTCCCGCTGGATCTTGTCGAGCGCCTCGAAACCGCTCATGCCCGGCATGCGGATATCCATCAGCACGATAGCGATGCCGCCCTCGTTCAGCTGCTCGAAGGCCTCGCCGGCGTCCTGGGCAAGCACCGCGGTCAGCCCCTCTTTTTCCAAGGACTTTTTGAGCACCCAACGGACGCTCTCATCATCGTCAACGATCAGCACTTTTTCGTTTGTCATAGTTTTTGGACCAAGGCAACCGCGTTGCCGTTCTTAACGCCGACATGGTCGGCTCGCTCCATACCCCGCAATCGAATCATCCCATCAGCGGCAGATACACGCTGAAGGTCGTTCCCTCGCCCTCGTGGCTCTCGACGCGGATCGTTCCGAGGTGCTCCTGCACGATCTGGTAGGACAGCGCCAGGCCGAGGCCCACGCCCCGGTCCTTGGTCGTGAAGAAGGGCGTGAAGATATCGTTCAGATGCTCCTGGGTGATCCCCTTGCCCGTATCGCTCACCTTGATGACCATGAGCCGGTGTTTTTTCCCGTCTGCCTGAACGCTGGTGAAGAGGTCCGACATGCGCGTCAGCACGGTCAGTTTCCCTCCCGTGGGCATGACCTCCACAGCGTTCTTGATGATGTTCATGAACACCTGCACCAACTGGTCCTCGTTGCCGAGCACCTCCGGCAGGCTCGGGTCGTACATCCGGGAAAGAACAATGTTGCTCTGCCGGGCCTGCTCCTCATGCAGCAAAAGCACCCGGTCGATGATACTGTGGATATTGAGCCCTTTGATCTCGCTCGGGCTGAGGCGCGTAAAATCGAGGATCCCCTCCAGCACATTGTTCAGCCGGTCGGCTTCCTTCATGATCACATCGAGGTATTCATCAAAGCTCCTGCTGTCCTGCCGGGACGACGCAGCAACGCTGCGAAGTTCCGACCGCATGAGCTGTGCTGCGCCGCGAATGCCGACCAGGGGGTTCTTCACTTCATGGGCGATGCCCGCAGCGATCATCCCGAGCGTCGCCAGACGGTCGGACCTGCGCATGCGTTCCTTCAGGTCCCGTACGCCGGCCTGGTCGCGGATGGTGGAGATCACGCCCATGGGAACGCCTTCCTCATCGGCCAGCACGCTGGTCACGAGCCCGATGGGGAGCGGCTGCCGGTGCCTGGCAGCCAGTTCTGTTTCATAATCAGAGTAGGAACGCCCGGTGGTGAAGGTCTTCTCGATCTGGCTCACCACGGCGGGGTTTTCAGCGAACACAATGCGCATGGCTTTGCCGAGCGCCTCTGCCGCTGCAATGCCGGTCATCTCTTCCGCCGCGCGGTTCCAGATGATGACCTGCCCCTGCGCATCGGTCACCACGACGCCGTCAACGATCCCCGTGAGGATATCGGCGGTCAGGTCCCGTATTTTCTGCTCAACAGAGCTCATGGTTATTGATAGCACAATACATTTGATGATTCAAGGGAATTCATGGTATATTCAACACCATTTCGGATTGCGGATTGCGGATTTCGGATTTAAACCTAAATCCGCTGCATGCTTTATTTCCTGCTGTTCATTCCGCAATCCGAAATCCGAAATAGAATGCTTAATCTCCGTCTCATACTGGTCGCCATCGCCTGGGGCGTGAACTTTTCCTTCGTCAAGTTCGCCCTGGCGGATTTTTATCCGCTCTCCTTCACGGTCATCCGGTTCTTCTTTGCCGCCCTCTTCCTCTTCGGCGTCATGATCCTACAAGGCGAACCGTTCAAGGTCGAGCGGCGCGATGCCGGAAAGATCATCCTGCTCGGCTTCATCGGAATATCGCTTTACAACATCCTGTTCATATACGGTCTCCAGCGCACAACCGCCTCGAACTCGGCGCTGTTCATCGCCATGTCCCCGCTCTTCGCCGCACTGACGCAGCTCGTGACAAAGAATGAGCGTATGACTTCCCGAAGCGCGTCGGGACTGCTCCTGTCATTCGTCGGCGCCACGCTGATCATCTGGACAAGGACCGGCGGCCTCAGCTTCTCCTGGCAGGACCTGTCCGGCGATCTGCTGACGCTGGCGGCATCGTTCTCCTGGGCGCTCTACACGCTGCTGGCCAAACCGCTGCTCGAAAAGTATTCGCCCGTCAAGATGACCGCCTACACCATGGCCGTCGGGACGCTCCTGCTGCTTCCCCTGGGACTGCCCGAGCTGGTGGACCAGCCGTGGAGAACGATATCCCTCCAGTCCTGGTCAGCGCTCGGCTTCGGTGCGTTCGTCGCCGGAGGGATCGCCTACACGCTCTGGTATCAGGGCGTGCAGCAGCTCGGTGTCACCAGAACGATCGTCTATCACTACCTCATGCCCTTTGTTGCCGTCATCTTCGCAGCGCTCTTTCTGCACGAACAGATCACGCTCCTGCAGGTCTTCGGCGGCTGCTCCATCCTGGCCGGGGTCTATCTTGTTCAGACAAGTTCAGACCGCTGATCGTCATTACCCAGGATCACGCAAACTGCACCTGCATTATTATATAGCAAGGCCTATGCCACCTCGTTTTACCTGACAACCTAACGCTATAGTACTAATTTTATAAAACAATTTAAAATAAGCCTGCAGATTATTGGGTGGAACCGCAGCCGCTGCAGGCCGCTAATTTAAGCACCTGATCATTAAATAGGCACAGCCCATTCCATAAATTAATGCCCTTCATCGCAAAAATAGTTGACAACCCGGCAAGTCTATATTAAACTCATTCTAATTTAACTCCGCTCACGACAATCGTCACACCGTACGGCCAAAGGAGGTTTCATGAGCATTCCAGTGGAAAAGATCCCGGGAGGATTGAGCGTTGACGGCCTGGAGTTCAAGAACGGGAAATGCGGCTGCACATCGGTAGCCCCCTGCTGTTACAGCTGGTCCAAGACAAAACAATCGGGGAAGACCATCACCTATCGGGGCAAGACAACGGGGCCCGATGCGAAAGACGTTTTTACCTGGAGCTTTATCGTTAAAAAAGACGACCTGGTGGTCGATGTAGCCATGGAAGATTGCCGGGATAAAGAGATCTTTGCCGGCTACTACCCTCCCCCGCTCGAAGCATTTATAGAAAAGGGCTGGGAGCTCGTGAGCAAGGAAGGGGCGCGGGAGGATTTCGATCTCTGGCGCTGCGCAGCCTGCAGATGGCTTTACAAGGAAGCTGAGCAACCGGTAAAATTCAGCGATCTGCCTGATGACTGGAAATGCCCGGTGTGCAAAGCAGGCAAGGATTCGTTCGAGCAGGTGGGATAAGGACGCCCTACCCTGTTTCTGCTATACTTTAATTCATTGGAATTGCACTTCATCTAACCAAGGAGGAACACATTATGGCATACGCGCCAAAAGATTATGCAAAGCTCATCGGAATGGCCGGGTTCAGCGAGACCCTGCTCAAGAACCACTTTACCCTCTACCAGGGTTATGTAACGAACACGAACAAGGTGCTCGATACCCTCGATCAAATGGCCAAGGACGGCAAGACCGCGACACCGGAATTCGCGGAACTGAAGCGCAGGCTCGGCTGGGAGTTCAACGGCATGCGGCTCCATGAATATTATTTCGAAAACCTGGGCGGCAGTTCGGCGCTGAACAAAGACGGCAAGCTCGGCAAGAAGATCGCCGAAAGCTTCGGGAGCTACGAAGCCTGGGAAAAGGACTTCCGGGCCACGGGTGCCATGCGCGGCATCGGCTGGGTCGCGCTCTACCAGGACCCGGTCTCGGGACGGCTCATCAATTTCTGGATCAACGAGCACGACGTCTCCCACCCGGCAGGCTGCACCCTTCTTTTGATCATGGACGTTTTCGAACATGCCTTCATGATCGATTACGGC
>MHDY01000097.1 GCA_001803705.1 Nitrospirae bacterium GWC2_56_14
CGAACTTCCGGAGGTAGGGGCCAAGGAAGACGGCGAGCAGCACGTAGCCGCCGGTCCAGCCCATGATGTAGGCAAGGCCGTCATAGCCCAGGCCGTAGATGGTGCCGGCCATGCCGATGAACGAGGCCGCGGACATCCAGTCCGAGCCCGTTGCCATTCCGTTGAACAATGCCGGGACCGAGCGGCCGGCAACATAATACTCCGAGAGCTTCGCGGTCCGGGACGAAATGCCGATGGCCGCGTACAGGCCGATGGTGATTGCCATGTACACCCACCCGATATGCTTGGGGGTCATGCCGAAATAGGCCTCGGCGATACCGAGGACGATCACGAATGCGATGAAACTGCCGGTATAGATCGCGTAGATCTTGCCGAGGTTGTCAAGAAACGATGCGCCTCCGACTCCAGTGCCTTTGCTCATTTATTCCTCCTCCCCAACACCGTACTTTTTGTCGTAATCGTCATTTTGAAAGCGTACACGCTCATTTATTCCTCCTCCTCTACGCCGTATTTCTTGTCGTTCGCGTTCATCTTGAATGCATACACAAAGATGAGGATCACGAACACGATCAGGGAGCCCTGGGCGCCCATATAGTACCCCAGCGGGAACCCGGCGATCACGATGTTGTTCAGCTCCGGCGTGAAAAATATTGCCACGTACGTTACGATGAACCAGATGGCCATCACGACCGAGGTGAGCCTCACATTCGCGGCCCAGTACTGTTTTAACTTCTCTTTATCCAGTCCTGCAAGTTCTTTTGCCATTTCCAACCTCCTTCATGAATATGATTTGGATCTTGTATTGTTGCCGTTGTACCTTACGTGTTTTTTCCTCCCCCTCACCTCCCCCTTAACTGAATTCAAGATTCAAAATTCAAAAATCAAGATTCAGAATATTAAATATTCCTTCTTGAATTTTGAACTGCGGCTATGCCGCACTACGGCTTTCCGATCTTGAGCAGCTCTTTTATGGTCCTCACCCCGAGTCCGGGCAGGATCGCGAGGAACCGCTGAAAAAGCTGCGCCGTGATAAACGCATCGCCCAGTGCGTCATGGGCCTGGGCTATCGGCACTCTATATTTTTTTGCCAGGGCGAAGAGGTCGCGGTCCCCGCTCTCTCCGAAATCCCTGCAGGCCGCATCCGTCTGGTTCTGGATCCAGGAATGGATCCGCCACGTGTCGGCCACGAAGTTCGGAAAGGGCCTGCCCGACACCGCCTTCAGTTCTTTGTTCAGGAAGTGCAGGTCCAGGGACAGAAAATGCCCGACCACGACGGTACCGGCGCAGAACTTCAGCAGTTCGTCGATCACCGCGCCTGCGGCCGGTTTGTCCGTGACGTCCGACGGCATGATGCCGTGAACAACGACCGTTTCGGCCCGGAACGCCGTCCGGGGGCTTACCATCTCGTAGAACGTCTCGCCCAGACGGATCCTTCCGCCGGTCATGGCAACCGCGCCGATGGACACAATGGAGTCTTTTTTAAAATCAAGCCCCGTAAGCTCGGTGTCGATGACCGCATAGCGGCATTGGTCAATGGGCGTTGCAAGATCAGGAAAAGACCGCTCATCCTCCATTACTCCGGCCCCTCTTTTGAATAGACCCAGCATCGCCATCACCCGCTTCCCACCATGCCCGGCCCATAGTGGTCTATGATGCCGTCCTGCAGCGTCGAAATGACCTGGAACGATTCCTTGAGCGTGCTCTTTTCCAGGTTGCTCAACCTGCTGGGGTTGATGAAGTTGTCCGGCGCCTGGCCCTGTTCAATCTGCTCCACCTGGTGGTGTATCCTGAGCAGGGAGATGAACTCAAAGGCCTGGACCAGCTCGTCCCCCATGGAATCGATGGAGGCGTTCTTCCCCCGCATGGCCTCGATGCGCTCCAGCGTCGAGGTTTCCGCCACGCCGGACTCCAGAGAAAGAAGCCGCACGATGTCCACCAGCGGCCCGATGCCCCGGAGCTTCAGGTTCAGTTCGTTCTTGTGTTCGCCGTCCTTTTCCACGAGAAAGGTCTTGAAGAATCCCAGGGGCGGACGGTTCCGTGCCGTTGCTCCTGCCATCAGCGCCAGGAACAGGTTCTGTCCCTTCAGGTTCTTCATGAGATGGCTTCGCAGATCGACCGCCAGCGCCTCATCGCCATGAAGATGCCGGAAATCAAAAAAGATCAGCGACCGGAGGATCGCCTCAGGCGTCGGGTGCCCGATCCATGTGGAAAAAAGCTTTTTCCAGACCGACAGCGGCTGGCGCCATTTCGGGTTGCTCGCCATATAATCGGCGGGGCAGAGCGGGAAACCGCATTTCACCAGCCCGTCCCGTACAAAAAGCGCAAAGGCGGCGAAATACTGCTTTGCGGCCTCTTCCTGTTCCGGGGTCGCCGGATCAGCATAGACGATGGCGTTGTCCTGGTCCGTTTTGAAGGTCTGTTCCTTCCTGCCCTCGCTCCCGAAGGAGAGCCAGCAGTAGGCCACCGGCGGTCGGCCGAACTGCTTCTCGGCGATCTCCAGCACCTTCCGCACCAGCCGGTCGTTCAGTTCCGCGATGATCCGGGTGATATTGCTCGCCCGCGCGCCTTCTTTCAGCAGCAGCCCCACGACCCGGTTGATCTTCACCGACACCGGCGCCAAACCGTCCACGCTCTCCTGGCTCTCCAGGTCTTTGGCAAAGGAGAGCGGCGACGTGCCCTGAAGCATCATGAGGTCGTGGTTCGTCAGGACCCCCTTGAGATTTCCGTCCTGGATCACCAGGATATGGTGGATGTTGTGCTTGATCATGGTGAGGACCGCTTCGAAGCAGTAGTCCTTTGCATCGACGCGCACCAGGGGGAGAGACATGATGTCCCGCACCGGGTCGTCAACGGACCGCGCCCGCGACACCACCTTCTCTCGCAGATCCCGGTCCGTCACGACCCCAACCGGAAGCTGCCTCGCGTCCACAATGATCACCGAACTTATGCGGTGCCTCGACATCTGCAAGGCAGCCTCCTTGATCGTTGCGTCATCGCGAACAGCGACCACTGCCTTCGTGGCAATGTCCCCCACCGGCGTCGTAAACAAGAGATGATCGCTGCTCCCGTAGAACAGGCTCTTGTTGTGCATCTCCCGGTAGACCTTGTCCACATACTTGGTGAAGTGGGACTGGAGAAAGTATTCCGAGACCACGGGTTTGGTCTCGATCAGTTTCAGGATCTTTTCCCTGCTCAGGAGGTAGCAGATGGAGTCCTCCATGGCAATGACCGTCGTCTTCTGCTTGTCGCGTCCCATGAGAGAGATCAGGCCGAAGGTTTCGCCTTCTCCGCGGTGGTCGATGGTCACTTCCTCGCCGTTCTCGGTCCGCATGGAGACCTTGACGCCGCCCTTTTTGATGATCCGCAGGGCATCGCTGGCCAATCCGTCCTGCTGCAGAATTACCGTGTCTTTGGGATAGAATTCCATCGTAAGATCATCGGAAACGGCTTTCAGCTCAACCGCTTCCAGAAACTGGAACGGCGGCACTGTTTCCAGAAATTTTACGACATCTTCAGTGATAGTCATGATGAATGATAGCACCCCTATAATTAACCCGAGATTATAAGAGCAAATATCATACCAGCGGAAGGTGAAGCAATGGAGGGTACGCATTAATTTGGGAGGCGAAAATAAGGGAGGAGTTCGTTAAAGAACAGCGTGATAAACTACATGACGAGAATGTCAGGAAACAGCCAAGCAAGAGCTACTCAATACATTGAAAATAAAGGTTGTTCTATCCTTATGCGAGGCAAGTTTCTAAAAACCTGTGGATATCTGCTATAAATAGAATTAATGGCAAATAAATGCTACCTTATGTCGACTATTATCACTATAACAAAGCATAAAATTCAGATTTATAAGTATTGCAACGTGTCAATATCATTTGGATTTTCTTGTTTTACTTATGTAACAATTATATACACCAATAAACATTCAAACGCTACAAATGGTAGCCCTCAATATACGCTTGAATACGCCAGAAGGTGTCCACTTTTTCAGGTAGTTGATCTCGAACGGGCCGCTGACCACATTTTTTTCAGAGGCTTGATAACACTCATCGTGTCATGCGTATACGTAATGATCCAGAAGGATCGCTGGCGTACCAGGAGACCGTCTCCCTTCCCGAAGATGTTGCTCAAAACCTGCGCGCCGAACTCATCCTGATGACCGGTGATCTCGTTCCACGTTCCCGTGTACCCGGCATATTTATCCATAAGTTCGCGATGCCGCTCTTCAGGAAGACTGGTTGCGCTGAAGTGCCTGAAATAGTGGTCATGCAGCCCCTGCATCAGATTGCGCTTCCCTCCGGCGACCTCGGTATCCAGTATCCAGAAGGTCACTGCCAGCATCTCATGGAACAGGTCCGCCGCGGGCGTGCCATGGAAGGGCGAATCAGATCCCCGCCCGAGCTGGTGCTTCACGAATTCAGAAGCCTGTTTCACGCTGACTTCGTAAAAGATCGCGCTCATCTCCCGGCGCGCCTCGTCTTCCGGAAGTACGCGCAGCCGCTTCACCTGCTCACGTGGTACGAGCGGTTCTTTACCCAGCAATATCTTGATAGATTCGATGATGCTCATATCAACCACTCCTTCGTACGAAAGGAAATCCGTTATACCGACTTTTCAAACAAGACGACTGTTTAGCCACAAAAGTCACAGAAGGCACGGCGGAAGGCTTTATAGCTTTTTTCTGTGCTTTCTGTGCTTTATGTGGCAAATGTTCTTGCCATTGTGGGTTTATTCATTATTTAACTTTGACAGATTCGTAAAAAGTCTTTTTTTGCCACATAAGTCACATAAGACTCAAAAATAATCTTCGATTTTTGAAAGTCTTACTTATGCGCTTTATGTGCATTATGTGGCCAATCCTGACCTCTTACGAGTTCATCAATTTTATTCACTTATTCTATGGGAAGGCAGTCGTCCGATGTGACCCACGCGAAGCAGGATCTTCCGTAATCAGGATTTCCATCCTTTTTTCTTAAGAAACAGCTCCAGCCGGTCGCCGTCGGCAGCCTCCAGGTCCTTGAGCCAGATCGTTGTTTTTTTAATATCGTGGCCTTCCCGCACCGCGATGACCAGTTGGTCGTCCTTGGTCCGTGTCACCGTGCTGATCTTGCTGTAGGTCACGAACTGGGGACTGAACTGCTGCTTCAGCTCCAGATATTCATCCCGCACGATCACCCGGGGTTTCCGGCGCTTGTACCAGGTCAGGAAGAACATGCCCGCCCCGAAGATGAGCGTGAACCCTTCAGCGCCGGAGGGGTCCTGGTTGCGGGACAGGGAAACAGCGATAAGCGCCACGCCGATGAGCGCCAGGATGCCGTACATCATCAGAAAAAAATCGGAGCGGGATTTTTTCTGGTAAAGCTTCGTGCCGATCATGGGACCTCCAGAGCAGGGAGTTGCAGGTGGGTAGATATACCATGGGCAAGATAGAATGTCAATTTGGCATTGGGAGATAGGTCTGAAGAAGATGGCCGCAAAATGCACAAAAATCACATAAACAAGTTCACTCTTTGTGGAAATACTACACCGAGCTGGACTTATTTATGTGACCTGGTGCTTTCTGCGGTTAACTGC
>MHDY01000098.1 GCA_001803705.1 Nitrospirae bacterium GWC2_56_14
TGCGAGGACAGCCGGATCGAAAAGGTCAGCTCGGGCATGGATTGCGGAGCCGGCCTGCGGGTGGTCACCGGAGGGCGCACAGCATATGCCTACACCAATGAACTGACCATGTCGGCCATGCTTGAACTTGCCGATGCGGCCAAGCAGGCCTCGGCAGGCGGGCCGATCGTTCCCGGAAAGACCATTGATCTTACGCGCAGGCGTCCCCGCGTGGATTTTCATATTGAAAAAGCGCCGGAAGCGGTAAGCACGGACCGCAAAGCGGACCTGGTGCTGCGGGCGAACAAGGCCGCAGGGGCCGTCGATCCCCGCATCAGACAGACAACGGTCATGTATCGCGAGAGCAGGCAGCAGGTGCTGATCGCGAATTCAGACGGCGTTCTGGCTGAAGATGAGCGTCTCTATCTTACCGCTTTTGTGCAGGTCGTGGCGGCAGACGGAGGAGTGGTGCAGACGGGATATGATGCGGTCGGCGGCCTGATCGGCATGGAACTGTTCGATGCCACTTCGTTCGAAAGTGTTGCCGAGAGCGCGGCGCGGCGCGCGGTGATGATGTTGTCGGCCCGAAAAGCGCCAGCCGGGAGAATGCCCGTGGTACTTTCCTCTGCGGCAGGGGGCACCATGATCCATGAAGCCGTGGGGCATGGCCTCGAAGCGGACCTCGCGCAGAGCGGGCTTTCGGTCTACTCCGGCAAACGGGGACAGCCGATAGCCTCGCCGCTGATCACGGTCGTCGATGACGCCACGCTGCCCGGCAAGCGCGGTTCCTTCCGTTTTGACGATGAAGGCAGTGATGCAGAGCGCACGGTGCTGGTGGACCGGGGCGTGCTTGCAACCTTCATGTATGACCGGTTGACAGCGATGAAGGACAACGCACGCTCCACGGGCAACGGGAGGCGCGAGTCCTACAAGCACCGGCCCATTCCACGAATGACGAACACGATGATCGTCCCGGGCCAATCGGACCCTGCCGAAATCCTTCGTTCAACACCGTCCGGGCTGTTTGTGAAAAAAATGGGCGGGGGGCAGGTGAACACCGTGAACGGAGATTTTGTGTTCGAGGTGAGCGAAGGGTACCTGATCGAGAACGGCGCAATCGGCGAGCCGGTGCGCGGCGCCACCCTGATCGGAAACGGACCGCAGGTGCTGATGTCGATCGATCGCGTCGGGTCCGATCTCGGCTATTCCATCGGAACGTGCGGCAAAGACGGTCAGGGTTCGCCGGTGAGCGATGCCCAGCCGACGCTCAGGATACCGGAGATCGTCGTTGGCGGTGAGGTCGCATAGCATGCGTGGTGAGGCGTGATGCTCAGCTTTATTAAAAAAAGACTGGAACTGAAGATCATTCTCACCCTGACCTTCGTGATCGTCTGCATGATCGGCGTATATACCTACTTCGACATACAGAACATGCGGTCCGATACGATCCGCACGTCACAACGCACGCTGGGCGCGTTTGCCGCGGCGATCAAGGGCAGCGTGAATGCGGCGATGAAAAAGGGCCATCATGAGGATGTGCGGCATATCCTCAGGGAAGTTGCCGATCCGCTTTTCATCGACCGTGTCATGATCTACGATGAGACAGGGCGTCCGCTCAGCGGGCTTGAGATGCGCCATGGCGACACTGCGCTGGATATGGGCCTGCCGCCGGAGGTCCTGCATTCCGTAGGCAGCCGTGACGTCAGCAGGGTTCAGGAGCTGGGCGAAAATCTGTTCTTAACCTATTATTCCGCCATCAGGAACGGGCCCGATTGTTTCCGGTGCCACGGGCGGCAGGCAGCGCTGAACGGCATCCTCCGGATCGATTTCTCTTTGCAGGAGCTCGATGATATTATTGTGGCGAGGCGCAATCGCGATCTTCTCTGGAGCGCTGCACTGATCATATTGCTTACCGGCATGCTGGTGGCATTGCTCCGGGTCGTCATTTATCGGCCTGTAAAGGAACTGCGGGACGCCATGCAGAACGTCCAGCAGAATATCGCTCCACCGGCACTCGCAACCGGGGGATCTGACGAACTGGCCGACCTGAAAAAGAGCTTTGTGAACATGCTCGGACGGATCGAATCGCTGCATCGAACGAATCTGGACAAGGAGAAGGAGATTGCCCACAACCAGGAGGTCATGCGGTTCCGGGCCGAACTGCAGACCATGTTCGATGCCATGCCCGACGGCGTGCTCCTGGTCGAACCGGACCTGAAGATAGCACAAAGCAACCCCCGGGCCTATGAACTGCTGCCGATGCTGAAGGACGCGGAAGGGAAGGTCCCCGCCGAGAGCGAGCAGGAAAAAACCTGTCCGTTCCGAGGCATTCGGGAGACCCTCAGGACCGGGAGCTTGAGCGAGCATCAATGTCTGATCATGCTGCCGAATGGCGATACCCGCCATATCAACAACATTTGCGCGCCCATTCGGGAAGCAGGGCGTATCGCCTATGTTGTTGAGGTTATCCGGGATATCACGGTGCAGGTGCGGACCGCGAGGGAACTTGAAGCACGGAGGGCCGAGCTTTTTGAGGCCAACCGGCAGCTGTCGCATATCGCTGTCACGGACGGCCTGACCCAGATATATAACCGGCGCCACGTCGATGAACTTCTGCATAAAGAGATAAAACGGTTTACGCGGCGGAAATATTCGCATCTCTCGGTCATGATGGTCGATATCGACCACTTTAAAAAACTGAACGATGCCTATGGTCATCTCGCAGGCGACGGCGTGCTTCGCGAGATGGCCCAGGTCCTGAAAGAGGGTGTGCGGGAAACGGACACGGTTGCCCGGTACGGTGGAGAGGAATTTATCATCGTCATGCCCGATACGCATCTGGATGGCGCCGCGTATCGTGCAGAAACGCTCAGGGAAATGGTGGAGCGGAAAGATTTTCCTGGACATGACGGCCCGTTGCATATTACCATCAGCATCGGGGTCGCGGCATTTTTGTCCGGTTCGGCAGACGACGTCATAGGGGTAGCAGACCGGGCATTGTATCAGGCAAAGCGGGCCGGCAGGAACAGGGTGATCGTCGGCGCTCCGGAGGCCCTTCCGCTGGCGGACGTGCCCGAAGCCTGAACCGTTGCGGTTGTATTGAAAGGGAAATCCATGATACGCACTGCCATTATCACCTTGAGCGATAAAGGTTCCATCGGAGAGCGTGTTGATGAGAGCGGTCCTGTTATTCGGGAGCTGCTTGCCGGCATAGGCGCTGTTATCGAACAATATGAGGTCCTTCCCGACGATACGGCAAGGATCACCGGTGTGCTGACCCGCCTTGCCGATTCCGGAACGATCGATCTCATCCTTACCACCGGCGGGACAGGGGTCGCGCCGCGCGATGTCACTCCCGAAGCCACTCGTGCCGTGATCGACCGGGAGCTTCCCGGCATGGCGGAGGCCATGCGCGCTGAGAGCCTCAAAAAAACACCCCACGCCATGATCTCACGGGCAATTGCGGGCATCCGGAAACAGACGTTGATCGTGAACCTCCCGGGCAGCCCCAAAGCAGCGCGCGAGAACCTGGCCGTCATCCTGCCGGCACTTCCCCATGCCATAGAAAAGATCAAGGGCGACCCCTCCGATTGCGGCGGCAGGTGATCGACGGGGACCAGGCGTCGAAGCATGCTCTTGATGCCTTTACGCTATCGTAAACGTTCATTTGCCGAGCGAAAATCAGTTGTCTCTCTCTTTCCGCTGTGATACACTTCAAACCGTTCCAGTTATACGAAAGTTCTCCGGAGGTGGTATGTTCTGTCCCCATTGCGGCAAAGAGGTATCTGAAGGCCAGACGTTCTGTCAGCACTGCGGATTGCGGATTTCCGAGGCTGCCCAGGCGGAGCCTGTCGCGCCTGTTGCAGGGATGCGTGAGAAGACGCCCTGGGAAGACCGTGAACAGCAGGGGTTCTTCGGCGGATTGTTCAAAACGCTGAAACAGGTCCTGTTCTCACCCAGTGATTTTTTTAAAAAAATGCCCGTGACCGGCGGCCTCACCGATCCCTTGCTCTATGGCCTCATCCTGGGCATGATCGGCGCCATGTTCTCGTATTTCTGGCAGATCACTCTCCACGGCGCCATGCAGAATTTCATGACGCCGGAGATGCTGGCAGCAACGGAGTATTCCCCGTTTCAAGGCGCAAGCCTGGCGGTGCTTGCGGTGTTCACCCCCTTTCTCATCATCCTGTGGTTGTTCATCCTGGCAGGCATGCTTCATGTATTCCTCCTGATGGTGCAGGGCGCCAAGGCAGGTTTTGAGGCGACCTTCCGGGTCGTGGCCTACAGCGAGTCACCCTATCTTTTCCTGGTCCTCCCGTTCTGCGGCGGATTTCTGGCATGGATCTGGTCGTTGGTGATCATTCTCATCGGCCTGCAGCATGCCCACGAGACCACGGGCGGCAAGGCGGCGTTCGCGGTGTTTCTGCCGCTCTTTATCTGCTGCGGGCTTGTTATTGCAATTGCTGCGGTATTCATGGGCGCCCTGATGGCCTCCTTTGGTTCGATAATGAATCCATGAACGGCGGCTGAGGGAGGACGAACCGTGCGTATAAAACTCCTGGAACGGCAGCCTCATGATATCGAATTCGGGATCATCTACGGAGGGATCGCTGTTCTGATCCTCCTGGCCCTGCGGTTCACGCCTGTTCTGCAGTTGTTGCCCGGCTGCATGTTCAAGGGCCTGACCTCCTTTCCCTGTCCGACCTGCGGAGCAACGCGGGCGGCGCTGTTCCTGGCTCACGGCGAAATTGCCGCCTCGCTGAGCATGAATCCGCTGGTATCGTTTTGCTTTATAAGTGCCTGCCTCGTTTTCCCTTACAGCCTCCTTGCTTTTCTCCTGCATCTGCCGCGTCCCGCCGTGGAACTGTCGGCACGGGAGCATATGGTCGCGCGGGTCGGGGCCGTCGTACTCGTGCTGCTGAACTGGTCCTTTCTTGCCGATTCCCTGTGACCGGCCCCGGGAAGATCTGAAAAAAGCTGAAAAACGCCGTGTCAAATGTTACTCGCAACAGAGCAAAATTTGTCGTTCCCCGGTGTTTCACCATACCCCGAATGGACAGTTCCGGTCTTCCCGGGTCAATTAATAATTTGTTTACATTTAAAAGACAGTATGTTATTATCCACGTTCTCTAAATATTGTTAAACATTCTCGTCAGTTAGGGCTGGCGCTGCGAAACGGGAATAGAGTTTTTTTTGGGGGAAACTGAGGCAGCAAGCACTGTCAGACTATCATGATAAGCACGCATATCCGCAATTTCTGCATCATTGCACATATCGACCACGGCAAATCGACCCTTGCCGACCGCATCCTTGAATTTACCGGAGCACTTTCAGACAGGGAAATGTCAGCCGCGGGCAGCAATCAGGTCCTTGACGATATGGACCTGGAACGCGAACGGGGCATTACCATCAAGGCCCACGCGGTGCGCCTGCAATACAAGGCATCTGACGGGAAGGATTATATCCTGAACCTGATCGACACGCCTGGCCACGTGGATTTTACCTATGAGGTGTCGCGGAGCATGGCCGCCTGCGAGGGCGCCCTGCTCGTGGTTGACGCGTCGCAGGGCGTGGAGGCGCAGACGCTGGCCAATGCCTATCTTGCCATCGACCACAATCTTGAAATGATCCCGGTGATCAACAAGATCGATCTGCCCAGCGCCAATGTCGAAGAGGTGAAACACCAGATCGAGGACGTGATCGGGCTCGACGCGTCAGGCGCCATCCCGGCAAGCGCCAAAGCGGGGATCGGCATCCATGAGATCCTCGAATCAGTGGTGAAAAATGTTCCTGCACCTGCGGGAAATGCTGACGCACCGCTCCGCGCGCTCCTGTTCGATTCCTGGTATGACACCTACCAGGGAGTGGTGATCCTCGTCCGGGTGGTGGACGGGACCGTGCGGCCAAAACAGAAGATCAAACTCTATTCGAACTCCGCCGTCTACGAAGTGCAGTCCGTAGGCGTGTACACGCCCAAGATGCAGCCGATCGCGGAGCTGTCGCAGGGCGAGGTCGGGTGCATTATCGCGGGCATCAAACGGGTCTCCGATGCCAAGATCGGCGATACGGTCATGGATGCCGACCGGCCGGCCGACGCGCCGCTTCCCGGGTACAAGGATGTGAAGCCCATGGTCTTCTCAGGCATCTATCCCGTGGACAGCGACAGCTACGCAGACCTGCGGGACGCCCTGGAAAAACTCAGGCTGAACGACTCGTCGTTCACCTATGAACCTGAAACGTCGCTTGCCCTGGGGTTCGGTTTCCGGTGCGGTTTCCTGGGCCTGCTGCATATGGACATCATCAGGGAACGGCTCGAACGCGAATTCAAGCTCGACCTGATTCCCACGGCGCCGACCGTGGTCTACCGGGTGACGAAGAACGACGGCCAGGTCGTGATGGTGGATAACCCGGCAAAGTTCCCTCACGTCCAGGATATCCAGCGGATCGAGGAGCCGATGATCATCGCCTCGCTGATCACGCCGGAGCAGTATGTGGGGTCGCTCATCGCGCTGTGCCAGGAGCGGCGGGGTGTCCAGCGGGATATCACCTATATTACCAAGGACCGCGTGCGCATCAGCTACGACCTTCCGCTGAACGAGATCGTTATGGATTTTTACGACCGGCTCAAATCCCTGACCAAGGGATATGCATCGATGGATTACGAACTGACGGGCTATGTCGAATCCGACCTCGTCAAACTCGATATGCTGATGAACGGAGAGCCGGTAGACGCCCTGTCGCTCATTACGCACCGCGATAAGGCTGCGGTCCGCGGCAGGCAATTGGCGGAGAAACTCAAGGAAGTGATCCCGCGCCAGCTCTATGAGGTGATCATCCAGGCCACGATCGGGGCGAAGATCATTGCGCGCGAAACGGTCCGGGCGCTCCGCAAGGACGTGACCGCCAAGTGCTATGGCGGAGACATCACGCGGAAACGCAAGCTGCTTGAGAAGCAGAAAGAAGGCAAGAAGCGCATGAAGCAGGTCGGCAGTGTGGAGCTTCCCCAGGAAGCCTTCCTTGCCGTTCTCAAGGTGGGAGAGTAGCGCATTGATCGACAGCAGGATGAAATCCCCGGCCGCGGATATCCCGGTACGGCCGGTGGTAACATACTACCTTACGTTATTGTGGAGGCTGCATGGCAGAAGCACAGCAGGACAAGATCAAGAATAAGTCCTTTTATAAAGAGTGGGTCGAGCCGTTCCTTATCGCAGCGGTCGTCGCCCTGTTCATCAGGCAATTTGCAGCCGAAGCCTTTAAGATCCCGTCGGGGTCCATGATCCCGACGCTTACGGTCGGCGACCACCTGCTGGTGAACAAGTTCGTCTATGGACCCCGCATCCCGTTCACGGATATCAGGATATTTGCCGGGAAAGATCCGAAACGGGGAGAGATCATCGTATTCAAGTACCCGAAGGATGAGGATAAAAATTATATCAAGCGGGTCGTCGGCCTGCCGGGCGACAAGATCGAGATCAAAAAGGGAAAGCTGTTCATAAATGATGAACAGGTCACGCTCACCGCGCTCGGAGCCTATGACGGAGCTGATCAGCGATCGGGGCCTCCCTATTACGATAAACCCCTGCTTTTCGATGAACAACTGGGCGCCGTCAAGCACCATATCCTGTATTTGCGTGACCAGACAGAGACCAGTTACGGGCCGGTCCTGGTCCCGGAAGATTCGGTGTTCGTCATGGGCGACAACCGCGACAACAGTCAGGACAGCCGCGTGTGGGGCTTTGTAAAACAGAACAAGATCCTCGGCAGGGCGCTCATCATCTATTGGTCATGGGACGGAGATCATGGTCGCTGGCTGCGCTGGGAGCGTCTCGGGAACTTGATCCGGTAAAGAAAGAGGGGACCTTGTATGGCTATGCTTGCTCAGGAAAAAGGCATGATCAGTTTGAAGGCAATGTTCTGGCTGGCGCTTTTGTTCGTTGTTATTCACGTTCTTATCAAGGTCGTGCCCATGTGGATGGATTATACCCGGATGGAAGATGCCATGCAGGGCAAGGCGAACCTGTCACAGGTGGCAAGCAACGACGTGGAAATTAAAAATTCGCTCGAAAAAACGGCAAAGGAACTGGATCTTCCGCTGACGCAGGATAATTTTATCATCGAAAGGGATCCGAACTCAAACAAAGTAACAGGCATCAGCACCAATGGCGGCTGGGATGTCGAGGTGCACTTCTTATGGGGCGCTTATATCAGGACGTTCCATTTTGAACCGGTAACGAAATAAGGACGGCTTCCAGCCGGTTGTTTGACAAAGGGAGCGCTCTCGCGTACTATGAACGGGCGAACGGGGTGACATGCAGTGATTCGCAGTATGACAGGATATGGGCGGAAGGAAACAGGCGGCGATGCGGGCCATTTCACCATCGAGATCCGCTCGGTAAATAACCGCTATATTGACGTTCAGGTAAAAATCCCTCGCGGACTGTCCCTGTTGGAATTGCGCGTAAAAAAAACCGTCCAGGAACGGTGTTCCCGGGGCCGCTTCGATGTTCTGATCACCCGGAACAGCGACCGCGAGAAGGCCACGCGGCTTGTTGTCGATGATGTTCTGGCCGGCCAGTATGTGGGGCTCCTCAGGGACCTCAAAACGCGGTACGGGCTGTCCGGAGATGTTGATCTGTCGCTCGTGGCGGGCATGCAGAACATCATCACCATGACCGAGGTCACGGAGGACCTGGACGCCATATGGGCCTTGCTGACCAGCGGGCTCGATGCAGCACTGGATGAGCTTGACCGTATGCGGCTGGACGAAGGCGCGGCACTGGTGCGCGATATCAACGGACGGATCAACGCGATCGAAGCGATGGTCCGTGCCATCGCCGCCCAGTCGCCGATTACAGTGGAGAAAGCACGGAAGCGGATGGCCGATGCACTGGCGAAGCTTCTCCAGGAACAGCTTGACCCGGTCAGACTTGCCCAGGAGATCGCCATTCTGGCCGAACGGACCGATGTCACCGAAGAGCTTACGCGTCTGGACAGCCATCTGGCCCAGTTTCGGGCAATGCTGACAGACACGGCACAGGAGGCGGTGGGAAGGAAGCTCGATTTTCTTCTGCAGGAGATGGGCCGGGAAGTGAATACCATCGCTTCAAAATGCCAGGATGCCGCCATCTCGCTTGACGTGGTGCAGAGCAAGGCGGAACTGGAAAAGATACGGGAGCAGGTCCAGAATATCGAGTAGGACGTCTGCGGGTTGGAACGGGAAGTGCCTGACAGCATACGGTGAGCGCGGTCATGCTGAACAATATCGTCAATATCGGTTACGGCAACATGGTCATGGCAGCGAAGGTCGTTGCCGTGCTGTCGCCGGACTCCGCTCCCATGCGCAGGCTCAAGGACGAGGCAAAGGAGCGGAAGATGCTGATCGATGCCACTCAGGGAAGAAAGACCCGGGCCATTATCATCACCGACAGCGACCATATCATCCTTTCCGCGGTCCAGGTGGAGACCCTGATGCAGAGGTTCTCCAGCCGGGAGGACGAATGAAGAGAACCGTAGGGTTGGTCTTTGTGGTGTCTGCGCCGTCAGGTGCCGGAAAAACGACGCTGTGCCGCGCCATCACGGATTCTTTGGAGAACCTGACCCATTCGATCTCCTACACCACGAGGAACCCGCGTCCGGGAGAGATCGACGGGAGGGATTATTACTTCGTGTCGGAAGAGCGTTTCCGCAGCATGATCGATGCAGGCGATTTTGCAGAATGGGCACAGGTGCACTCCAACCTCTACGGCACATCACGGCGCGTGCTCGATGATATGGTGACACGGGGGATCGATGTGATCCTCGACATCGACACCCAGGGGGCCAAACAGATAAAAACACGGGTCGAGAAGGCGGTGTTCCTCTTCATTATGCCGCCATCCATCGAGATCCTTGAAGAGCGTCTACGGAACCGCAAGTCCGACGACGAAGCGGAGATCCGGAAGCGGATGCAGCGGGCGCTTGATGAGATCCGCGACTATGCGATGTACGATTATATTATTGAGAACCGCGATTTCGACCGGGCGTTGTCGGAGCTCCGATCGGTCATTGTTGCAGAACGCTGCCGGACGCATCTGGTCGATCAATCGTGGATAGAGGGTATGCTGCTGACGTCAGAATAGAAAAACACCCCAGGAGGTGCAAAAATGCAACAGGTTGCAGAAGATATTATTTCCATGCCGATCGAATTGACCGATAAGATCTCGGACACAAAGTTCCGCCTTGTCCATATCGCGGCGCAGCGCGTTCGCCAGTTGTCCGCCGGCGCGCCGATGTATGTTTCAACCAGGTCCATCAAGGACACCACCATTTCGCTGGAAGAGGCCCTGGCTGGAAAGTTCAAGGTGATCGTCGGCGAAGAAGCCAAAAAGGCAAAGGAAGAATACCGGAAGCGCGAAGAACGTGCGCGGATGGAAGAGCAGTTGTCGGCCAAGGAAGAAGAGATCCGCAAGGAACTTTCCGCATATCTGTCGGAAACGCAGAGCGAAGGGGTTGCAGAAGAGGATGCGGTCATCTCGGATCTGGACGAGGACATAGCGGCAGAAGACCCGGGAGATGCCGAGGAATCCGAAGCGTAGCATAACGCCGGGGAGGCAACGCGAGATGATGTCTGGTAAGCGGATTCTGCTCGGGGTCACCGGCAGCATCGCAGCCTATAAGGCCGTCGACATCCTGCGCAGGCTGCAGGAACAGGGGGCCGAGGTTCGCGTTGTCATGACGCGAAATGCCTGCCGTTTTGTCTCCAAGCTGACCTTTGAGGCCCTGAGCGGCTTCCCCGTGCTGTCTGATGAATATGACCCTCATGAGCGTGAGGGCATCGGGCATATCGACGTGACCAGCGGCCTCGACCTTGCGCTTATTGCCCCGGCGACGGCGAATAGCATCGGAAAGATCGCCAGCGGCATTGCAGACGACGCCTTGACATCGGCGCTTATGGCGATAGATTGCCCGCTCATGATCGCACCGGCAATGAACGACCGGATGTATCGGAATGCCGTTCTCCGGAGAAACATGGCTTCGCTTCGTGAGCTTAGCGTACGGTTCATAGAGCCCGAGGTCGGCAAGCTTGCCTGCGGCACAGAAGGACAGGGCCGTCTTGCAGAGACGAGCACGATCGTCGATGCAGTCTCCGCTTCCTTTTTACCCCGTGATCTTGCAGGGGTGACCGTTCTGGTAACCGCAGGGCCGACTCGGGAACCGATCGATGCCGTGAGGTTCATCAGTAATCCCTCTACCGGGAAAATGGGATATGCTCTGGCCCGCGTTGCCCGGGACCGGGGGGCAAAGGTGATCCTTATTTCCGGACCGGTTGCGCTGACCCCGCCGGGAGGAGTAACATTCATTCCGGTCGTAAGTGCGGCCGACCTGCACCGGGCGGTCATGGAGCAGATCGGAGCGGCACAAGTTGTGGTCATGGCGGCTGCGGTCTCCGATTTCAGGCCCGTTGCCGCTACGGACCGCAAGATCAAAAAGGAAGCAGCACCTGCCACACTGGCGCTCGAGCGCACAGCCGATATCCTGCAGGAACTGGGTGCTCTGCCGGGGAACCGCCTGCTGGTTGGTTTTGCAGCGGAAACGGACGATGTCCTCGACAACGCATCCAGGAAGCTGCGTGCAAAGCAACTGGATATGATCGTCGTCAATGACCTTTTGACCAACGGCGCAGGCTTCGGCTCAGATACCAATGTCGTAACGATCATTGACCGGAACGGCTTGACAACACACCTTCCCTTGATGGACAAAACAGAAGTGGCAGCCCGCGTGCTGGACAAAGTCCTGGAACTTAAAGCAAAACAGGGGAATTTGCCTTGACTTTATACCCCGGTATTTGATACACTTTCGCCTATCAGTTTGATATGAAAAGATAATTCTTATGGATAAGGGATCCTCCGAAATAGCGAAGTTGACGGAGCGTATCTCGAAAGACCCCAAATCGAAGCTCTTCGTGCCGCTGGCAGAAGAGTATAAGAAGGCCGGGGATATCGAGATGGCGATAGCTGTGCTTACGGAGGGTCTCAAGAACAACCCCGGCTATGTAACTGCGAAGTCTTTTCTCGGAAGGCTTTTGCTGGACCAGGGCAAGCTGTCGGAAGCACAGAAAGAGTTCGAGGAAGTAATCAAGGCGATCCCGGACAACGTGCTGGCACAGCGCAAACTGGCGGATATTCATGTATTGCAGGGCAGGGCCCAGGAGGCGTTGCTTTTTTTCAAGGCCGTGCTCGCCGTAAACCCCAAGGACCCTGAGCTCAAGGCGCTGGTCGCAGATATTGAGGCAGGCCGTGATGTCCGGGGAAAGATCGTTGGTCCGAAATATAAACCTGCAGCCGCTCACGTGGCAGCGGCTGTGCCTACGCCGGGACCACCTCCTCCGTCCCCGCCCCCGCCAATCAAATCATCATCATTTGTCCCTAAAGCTGTTGTAAACAAACCGCCGGTCGTTGATGCAGAAGAGCCCGAAGAAGTGCTGGTTTTTGAATCGCTGGACGAAGCAGCTCCTGTCGTTGCATTGAAGCAGCCGGAATCCACGCATGACATGTTTGCTGATCTGGCCCTGGAATCGGGTAATGAAGAAGCGGTCCGGATGGATGACGGTTTAACGGACGGAGAAAGCAGCCGACCGGCGGAGCCGCAGCCGGTTTCCGGCAGTGACGCGGACAGGGTGTCTCCTGATCGTCCTGCTGCAGCGGCCATGGAGCATGAGTCAGGCTTCACCGATGCCGGGTTGGGCAACAGCTTTTTCGATAGCGAACCTGCACCGATCGATATTCCCGCTGCTGACCATGGCGAGGTTGATGCAGCCGCAGCCCCTGATATTTTTTTATCGACGCCGGAGAGCGATTCGGGCGGTCTGGATGCCGGTCAGCATGACAGTTTCTTTGATTCTGAACCGCTGCCGGCTGAAACTGCAGCTGCTGAAAACCGCGAGACTGAGGTCCCTGCCGGAGGGTTGGCGGAGCCTTCTTTTGCCGATGCCAGTCCTTCTGAGGCGCTGTTCTTTGATGTAGAGCCGGTTGAAACTGAAGACGAACCGCAAACCTCTATAACACGTGAACTTGAAGAGGAGTTGACCCCGGTCACGCTGGATGTTCCTGTCCCTGGTCAGGATAGCTTCGTTCCTGAAGAAGCTTCGCCGGACGGGGTCCTTTTTGATGTCGAGCCGTCAAGCGGCCTGGATGGAGCGGCTGATAATGCGCCCGCTTCCTTTGGTGAGACAGTTCCCGAGGCGGATGATTTCACGACGGATACGCTGGCAGAGCTTTACATCGCTCAGGGTTTTTATGAAAAGGCCATTGAGATCTATGAACGGATGCTTGCGGACAAGCCGAACAGCAAGTTGCTGAAGGACAAACTGGCCAATGTGCGTGCCATGGGCAGTATATCCGGTGCTGACGAGGAGCAGGGAACACCGGCACTGTTTGAGGCGCCAGATTCTCCGCCCGCTCCGTCTTCGCAGCCTTTGTCTGCCCAGGGCACAAAGTACCGGAGCGCTCCGGGAGTGGAGGCGGAGGCGAAGGAATATATTCCACCGCCTGCCGACGATTTCGAATCGACGGCTTCTGATCCCGATTTTGCGCCGGTGGAATATGTGCAGCCCGAGGTACGGGGGACCGTGCCGCCGTCCACGATAGACCGGGAGTTGCCGGTTCAGGACGAGGAGCCGCCGCCAGCTTCGTCGAAAACAGCTGCTTTGGTAAAAGAGCAGACGATAGCGAAACTCGATAACTGGCTAAAGAACATCATGAAGGAGAAATAAATGTCCTTTGGCGAGATCTTAAAGAACGTGGTAGACGGCACCGAGGGAGCTCTTGGTGCGTTGGTCGTCGGTCTTGATGGCATCCCGGTGGACGAGTATTCTGTAGGCAGCGAGCTTGATATTCAGTCCATGACCGTTGAATATTCCTCGCTCATCAAGGAGATCGAAAAGGGTTCCCAGGCCGTACAGTTGGGGTCGACGAAGGAAGTCACGGTCATGGCGGAAAAGGCCATGGTCATGTTGCGGCGGCTCAACGATGAGTATTTCATCGTTCTTATCATCAAGCCCGAAGGGAACTTCGGAAAAGGACGGTTCCTGCTGCGGATGTCCGTGCCGAAGCTGCTGAAAGAGTTCTGACCAGCCGAAAGGGAATGCCGCATTCGTCTCTTCCGGTGATGCTCAAACTGCCTCAGGCAGTTTTTATTTTTTTATGAGGAAAGTATGAAGATCCTGGTGATCAACGGGCCGAACCTGAACCTGCTGGGAAAACGCGAGCCGCAGATCTATGGCGCTGAAACCCTCGAGGACATCAACCGCCGCATTGCCGCGCTTGCCGTCGAACTTGGCGTGGAGGTCTCGTTCTTTCAATCGAACCACGAAGGCGAACTGGTGCAAAAGATCCAGGACGCCATGGGAACGTATCAGGCGATCGTGATCAACCCCGGAGCCTATACGCATACGAGCGTCGCACTGCGTGATGCCATTTCATCGACCGGAATTCCAACGATCGAGACCCATATCTCGAACATCTACAAGCGCGAAGAGTTCAGGCACCATTCCTACATCTCGGGCGTGGCAGCCGGGCAGATTGCCGGTTTTGGTCCGGACAGCTACCTCCTTGCGCTCCGGGCTGCCGCCGGCCTCAACAAATAATGACTACGAAACGTCCTGAATTGAAGCGGATCGCCGGATTAAAGCGGCTCATGGCGAAGGCAGGCGTTGGCGCGCTGCTGATCTCGAAGCGGGAGAATGTGCGCTATCTCACGGGTTTCTCGGGTTCGGCGGGATCGGTGCTGGTCGCATCGGGTACACCGTGCCTTATTACGGATTTCAGATATGCGATCCAGGCTCGCAGGGAGGCGGCAGGGGTCACCGTCCTGATCCAGAAGACGGATCATTATGCCGCATTGCGTGAAGCTGCTGAACACGCGAACGTGGACACCCTCTGGTTCGATGAGACGTCCTTCACGATCGAGAACCTGAATAAACTCCGGAAACAGGGGCTGACACTCAAAGGGCACCGGGACCTTGTGGGGGATTTGCGGCAACAGAAAGACCCTCGTGAACTTGCGTCACTCCGTAAGGCGATCCGCCGGGCTGAGGAATCGTTTCGGGAATTGAACCGCTATATCCGGCCGGGGGTCCGCGAAAGCGCACTGGCGCTCATGCTTGAATTTATGATGCGGGAAAAAGGCGCTCGCAAGGCCGCTTTTGACACCATCGTGGCGTCGGGCAGGAACGGGGCCATGCCGCATGCTTCGGTGACCGACCGGCGCATCAAAGAGGGCGACCTCGTGACGATCGATTTTGGCGCTGAAGCGGATGGATATTTTTCCGATATCACGCGAACGGTCTGCGTCGGACGGCCTTCCGCCCGCCAGCGTGAAATCCATTTGTTGGTCCTGCAGGCACAGCAGGCTGCTGTTGCCGCCGTCCGCCCCGGGGTTGCATGCACGGTCGTGGACGGAGCGGCGCGGGACCTGATCGGGGGGGCTGGTCATGCAAAACAGTTCGGCCATGGAACCGGCCATGGCGTCGGCCTCATGGTGCATGAAGGGCCGTCGATCTCGCCGCTCTCCGGGGACCAGGTGCAGCCCCGGATGGTGTTCACCGTCGAACCGGGCATCTATATTCCGGGATGGGGCGGTGTCAGGATCGAGGACATGGTTTTGGTGACCGAGAGCGGCGCAAAAGTACTGACCACGCTGCCGCGGGGGCTGGAAGGCCCCGGAAAGCGGTAGCATCGTAACAAATAAAAAATAGACTACGGAGTCAAAGACGAAAGGGAGGGTGTAGAAGTGCCGGTATCGACAACAGAGTTCAGGAACGGATTGAAAATAGAGATCGATGGTGAGCCCTATGTGATCGTGGAGTTTCAGCATGTGAAGCCCGGTAAAGGCGGGGCATTCGTGAGGACCAAATTCAAGAGCCTCAAATCGGGGAACGTTACCGATAAAACATTCAGGGCGGGCGAGAAAGTCGATGTTCCCAACCTTGAGGAAAAGACCATGCAGTATCTGTATGCCGCGGACAAGGACCGCGTCTTCATGGACACCAGCAGCTATGAACAGGTATCCATGAGCGAGAAGCAGCTCGGCGACAGCATCAATTATCTCAAGGAAAATATGGAGATCAAGGTCCTCTATCACAAGGAACAGCCGATCAACATAGAAGTGCCCATGTTCGTGGAACTTGCGATCGCCAAGACCGATCCGGGGGTGCGCGGCGACACCGCATCAGGCGGTTCCAAGCCGGCAACCCTGGAGAGCGGTGCGGTGATCAAGGTGCCGTTCTACCTCAACGAAGGAGATGTGGTCAAGGTCGATACGCGTACGGGCACCTTCATAGAGCGTGTAAAGAAGTAGTCCGCCGCATTCATTCTGCGAATCCAAAGAGGAGTCATCATGAACCTTAAAGAATTGAAAGAACTGATAGAGATGCTGAAGGATACCGACATCTCGGAGGTGGAGATCGAGCGTTCGGGCGTGAAAGTAAGGCTCAGAAAAGGCGGGGATGTGACCTACCATCACGCCATGCCGCGCATGGAGCATCCGCCGGCAGCGATTGTCGCGCCGGCAACACCGCTCGCTCCGGCCCTTGCTGCGGAAAAGCACGTAGAGCCGGTCAAGACGAGCCAGATCAAAGTGACCTCTCCGATCGTCGGCACATTCTACCGGGCGAGTTCGCCGGACAAACCACCCTATGTGGAAACAGGCGACATGGTCAAGAACGGGCAGGTCCTCTGCATCATCGAAGCGATGAAGCTCATGAACGAGATCGAATCGGAGACCGCCGGAAAGATCGTGCAGATCCTTGTGGAGAGCGGTCAGCCGGTAGAATACGGCCAGCCGCTGTTCGTGATCGAGCCCGCCTGACCGGTGGTCCCGACAGAGATGCAATGCCATGAAAAATAACGGTGTTGAGGTGAGTGCGTGTTTAAAAAAATACTGATCGCCAATCGCGGCGAGATAGCGCTCCGTATCATCCGGGCCTGCAAGGAAATGGGGATCAAGACCGTGGCCGTCCATTCCACGGCGGATGCCAATTCCCTTCACGTCCGTTTTGCCGACGAGAGCGTCTGCATCGGCCCGCCCAAGAGCACGGACAGCTATCTGCATGTGCCGAGCATCATTAGTGCTGCCGAGATCACGGACGCTGAGGCTATCCATCCGGGGTACGGTTTCCTGGCGGAGAATGCCAGTTTTGCCGAGATCTGCAACTCCACGGGAATGCGGTTCATCGGCCCCAGTCCGGAGAGCATCAAGCAAATGGGCGACAAAGCCCGCGCCCGCGCCACCGCCATTAAGGCCGGCGTACCCGTGCTGCCGGGCAGCGACGGCGTGGTGACCGAAGAGAACAGCGCCATCGAGATCGCCCGCGAGATCGGATTCCCGGTGATCGTCAAGGCGGCGGCCGGCGGCGGAGGGAAGGGTATGCGGGTCGTGCTGGAAGAGGCGGAATTTGCCAACGCCTTCGTCATGGCCCAGACCGAGGCCTTGGCGGCCTTCGGCAATGCCGATGTCTATATAGAAAAATATTTGCTGCAGCCCCGCCATATCGAGATCCAGCTCATGGCCGATGAAAAAGGAAATGTGGTCTATCTCGGCGAACGCGAATGCTCCATTCAGCGACGGCATCAAAAGCTCATCGAAGAGGCCCCCTCGGTCACCGTCGATGCGGCCCTTCGCAAGGAGATGGGGGAGATGGCCGTGGCAATTGCCAAAAACGTGAAATACCGCAATGCCGGCACGATCGAATTCCTCATGGATGTGGACCGAAAATATTATTTCATGGAGATGAACACCAGGATCCAGGTCGAGCACCCGGTGACCGAGATGGTGACCGGCATCGATCTGGTAAAGGAACAGATCCGGGTTGCGGCTGGCCTGCCGCTCTCGTTCACCCAGGACCAGATATGCATACGGGGACACAGCATGGAATGCCGCATCAATGCCGAGGACCCGGTCAAGTTCACGCCGTCACCCGGCACCATCACGGCTTTCAACCCGCCGGGCGGACCGGGCATCCGCGTGGAAACCGCCGCCTATACCCAGTATGTGATCCCGCAGTATTACGATTCCATGATCGCGAAACTGGTCGTGTATGCGGACAACCGGGATGATGCGATCATGCGAATGAAGCGTGCCCTGAACGAATTCATTATTGAAGGGGTGAAGACCACTATCCCCATGCACAAAAAGATACTCGATGACCCGGATTTCCAGTCGGGCAATATCTCGACGAAGTTCATGGAGCGGTACAATAACCCGCAAAAGTGATCTTGGCGGCCTGTGTCTGATCCTTGATCAGGACACGTTGCGGATCGACCCGGTGACGGCGGCGGCCCAGGCGCAAAACGGGGGCGTGACGTTCTTTCAGTACCGCAATAAGAACGGCACGCGGCGTGAGATCTATGAAACAGCGCTTCGACTGGCGCGGGTCATCCGCACCAGCGGAGCGCTGTTTATTTTGAACGACCACGCGGATATCGCGGCCGCGGTCGGGGCTGATGGCGTTCACCTGGGACAGGACGACCTTCCCATCGAGGCCGCCCGGCGCATCCTTGGCCCTGAAGCGCTGGTGGGCATTTCGACGCACAGCCTTGAACAGGCCAGAGCAGCGCAAGTGGCGGGCGCGGACTATATCGGGTTCGGCCCCATTTATCGGACCACCACGAAGGATGCGGGAGCGGTCCAGGGGCTTCAGAATCTGGCAGCGGTTGCGGGGGCGGTCTCGATCCCGGTCATTGCGATCGGCGGGATCACCCGGGACACCATCGGCGACGTCATGAGAACGGGAGCGCGTGGGGCAGCAGTGATCGGAGCGATCTGTGCGGAACCGGATATTTCTTTGGCAACTGCGGAATTGATCAGGATCATGAGAGCAGCAGGATCGAAAAATCAGGGAGGCGGCGGATGAATAAAATTCTGAGTACCGTTGTTTTGATGGCATTAGTAGTGGTCGGGTGCGTCCGGCAGGATGAGAGCGTGATCAGGATCGGGGCCGCCGGCCCCATGACCGGCGACCAGAGCAAGATGGGTATCGACCTCAGGAACGGGGTGGAACTCGCCGTTTCTGAATGGAATGAAAAGGGAGGCGTCCTGGGGAAAAAGATCCAGCTGGTTCCGGGCGACGATCAGGCAGATCCCAAACAAGCCGTATCGATCGCAAACAAGTTCATCAACCAGAAGGTTGCCGCCGTCGTCGGGCACTGGAACTCCAACTGCTCCATCAACGCTTCGACTTACTATCATACGGCGAACATCGTAGCGATAAGCCCCGCTTCCACCAATCCCCGGCTGACCCAGCAAGGGTATAAGACCATTTTCCGGGTATGCGGTACGGACGATCAGCAGGGAGGCGTTGCAGCAGAATTCGTTCTGAAGACGCTGAAACCGAAGCGCTTGGCAATTGTCCATGATAATACGACCTATGGAAAAGGCCTTGCCGACTTTTTCAAGCAGGTCATCGAGAACAAGGTTCAGGTGGTCTATTATGACGGGATCCAGACCAAAGACCCGGATTACAAGGCGGTCCTGACCCTGATCAAGGAAAAGAAGCCTGACGTCTATTTCTTCGGCGGCGTCTATCCTGAAGCAGGGAGGCTGGTGCGTCAGGCCAAAGAGGTCGGTATGGCCATCCCCATGGTGACCGGGGACGGGGTGTATGACCCGACCTTTATCAGCATCGCCGGCAACGCAGCCGAAGGGACCTATGTGACGTTCGGCAAGGACCCCTCGGGGCTGCCCACGTCCAAAGCGTTCAATGAAAAATACACGGCAAAATTCGGCGCGCCGGGGCCTTACTCCGTCTATGCCTACGATGCGGCGAACATCATTCTTACGGCTATGCAGAAAACGGGGACAACGGAAGGAACGGCGGTCGCGGCATATATAACGAAGAATTCGTTTCCTGGTGCATTCGGCGATATCTCTTTTGACAAGAACGGGGATGTGACCAAGGCGCCCTATGTGGTGTGGAAGGTCACGGACGGAAAATTCGTTGAAATGAAGTAGGGAAGAATTCTAGGTATGTTCACCCAACAGCTCATAAACGGTCTTGCGCTGGGCGCGGTGTACGCGCTTATCGCGCTGGGGTATACCATGGTGTACGGCATCCTCCAGCTTATCAACTTTGCCCATGGTGAAGTGTACATGCTCGGGGCCTATCTGGGCATCATTGTCCTTGGTGTGCTCACCTACTGGGGACTTACTGCGTACAGCCTGGTGTTGTCTCTCCTGGTCACGGTTATTGTGTCCATGGCCTTCTGCGCGGCCTATGGCGCGGTCATCGAACGGGTTGCTTACCGGCCGCTCCGCAATGCTGCCACGCTCACGCCCCTGATCAGCGCAGTGGGGATGTCCATCGTTCTTCAGAACTTCGTGATGCTGGCCCAGGGCAAAGAGTACAAAAATATGCCTCCTAAGCTTCCCACGGAGGGCTTCAACCTCCTGGGCGCAAATGTGTCCCCGGTGCAGATCTTCATCCTGACCGCGTCCATCCTTATGATGGTCGCGCTCCAGCTCTTTGTTGCGAAGACCAGGCTGGGCAAGGCCATGCGCGCCACCTCCCAGGACCGGGTCATGGCAGGCCTGGTGGGGATCAATATCAACCAGGTCATTTCCACGACCTTCATGATCGGATCGTCCCTTGCGGCCGTGGCAGGGGTCATGGTCACGCTCTATTACGGCGTGGTGCATTTTTCCATGGGCTATAGCGCCGGGCTCAAAGCGTTCACCGCGGCCGTGCTGGGAGGCATCGGGAGCATCCCCGGAGCCATGCTCGGAGGCTTCATGCTCGGGCTGATCGAGAACTTCGGCGCAAGCTACCTATCAAGCGCCTATAAGGACGCCTTTGCCTTTCTCGTGCTGATCATAACGCTCATTCTCCGTCCTTCGGGATTGTTTGGTCAGAAGGCCATGGATAAAGTGTAACTATTCCCATCTGAACGCAGAAGGACGTTACATCATGGAAAACCTTTTGTCCGCAGATTTCGCAGATGGACGCAGATTTAAAAAAATAATTCGGTTTTGTTTTCATCTGCGAAATCTGCGGATAATATGTTGACCTGAGCAGTTACATAAAGTTTACTTACTATCATCAATTTACTTGGAGGTGTTTATGTCTGATATTAAAAAGATGTACAAGACTATCATGGCGGACAATTTCCCGCCGGAAATGACCATCAGCTTCGGCGATCAAAAACTGGTATACCGGAAACGCTCCTGGAAACTTGAGGACAACGGAGAAATAATCGAGAAGGGACTTCGCTACGGCGAGAACCCGGACCAGCAGGCAGCCATGTTCCAGTTGGTGAGCGGGAACCTCGCGCTTGCCGGGGTCAAATTCATCGAGCCGGGGAACGGTCTGGTGAGCTCCATTACCGAGGAGCAGATGCTCCAGGCAGGAAAGCACCCGGGCAAGACGAACTTCACGGACCTGGACAATGCGCTCAATATCATGAAATATCTTATGGACCGTCCCGCAGCCATGATCATGAAGCACAACAACCCCTGCGGCGTTGCATATGGAAAGACCGTGTTCGATGCTTATGACCGCGCGAACATGGCTGACCGCATCGCCGCTTTCGGCGGATGTCTCGTGGTCAACCGGGCCATGGACAAACAGACCGCGGAGCTCGCGAACTCGAACTATCTCGAGGTCGTCGCTGCCCCGGATTTCGAAGATGGAGCGGTCGCTATCCTTGCGAAACGCAAAAACCTGCGCATTATCAAGCTTGAAAAGATCGCGGATCTGGCAAAGTATCGGGACATGAGCTTCGTGGAATTCAAAGCATTAACGGATGGTGGCCTCATTGTCCAACAGTCCCAGAAGAACGCTATCCGCACCAAGGCCGATTTCCAGGAAGCGAAGACCACCTATAAAGGGACTGAATACAAGATAGAACGGAAGCCAACGGACAAGGAATATGATGATATGCTCTTCGGCTGGAACGTGGAGCAGGGGATCACGTCAAATTCGGTCATCTATGTGAAGGACGGTGTCACCGTGGGCATCGGCACCGGAGAACAGGACCGGGTTGGCGTTGCCGAGATCGCCATTTACAAAGCTTATACAAAGTATGCCGATGGGCTTTGCTTCAAAAAATACGGGATGCCCTATAAGACCTACGAGCTTGAGGCGCAGCAGGGGAAGCGTGATAAGGGTGCGCTCAAAGAGATCGACGAGCAGACGAAGAAGGACAAGGGCGGCCTCATCGGCTCCACCATGGTCTCGGACGCGTTCTTCCCGTTCCGCGACGGCGTGGATGTGGGGCTCAAAGAGGGGGTCTCCGCGATTGTGCAGCCCGGCGGCTCGGACAGGGATTTCGACGCAATCACCGCCTGCAATGAAGCAAACCCGAAGGTGACCATGGTATTCACTGGACAGAGGGTGTTTAAACACTGATCGTAACAAGAGCATTTGGACACAGAGATGAGGAGCCCAAAAAAAATAACCGCCATGGGCTGCAGGCCATGGCGGTTAACGTTTATACTCGGGGTGCCTGGTTCCGACGGGCGTTTACTTCGTCGCCATTTTTGATGTGGCATCCTTGACGTGCGCAGCCATATCCTCGAAGGCATACAGCAGGCAGAGATAGGTCGATGATGATTTTGGGATGCATTCTCCCGATGCGAGCCGGTCCTCATGGGCGGTGGCGTATTCGCTGGTCATGCGCTCGATGGTGTTGCTGTCGGCAATGACCGTTTCCACAGCAGCTTTTGCGCCGGTAACCGCTGTCTCACCGGCCTTTTTCAAAACTTCCTTGGACTTCGTAAAGAGCTTTCCGGTCTCCATGATCGCCCGGTCGCTGAACAGCTGCCCTTCCTTGATCCGGGTCCTGCTGTTGTCAATGATCCGCCTGATGGCCGTGGCGATCTTCTCGATCTGCGCGGGTACGCCGAGGATAGTTCGCGCCTCGGTGTTTGATGCTGCCAGTTTGGCGAGTGTCGCGGTCAGCGCATCTTCCCTCACATGGATCTCATTGGCGAGATCTTCCGCCTGGTCTAGGGATGCCAGTTTGCTTTTTGTAAAACCGTCCTCCGTAAGCTCCAGCATTTCCTGAGCTTTATGCATGATCAGGAAGATTTCTTTTTTAACGTCTTTGATCGTCTGTTCCGGCATGAGGTAGATCTCCTTTCAGTCGACCGTGCCCAATGCCAACGTGCATGGTGCAGGGTGCGCTAA
>MHDY01000099.1:0-282 GCA_001803705.1 Nitrospirae bacterium GWC2_56_14
CTACGAGCCGGAGGACAAGGTCGGGCTGGCGGCGCTCACGGGACACATTCTGCGCAGCGGCGGCGCCGAATCGATCCCGCCGGAGCAGATTGACGATGAGCTGGAATTCATGGCCTCGTCCGTCGAATCCTCCATCGGCCAGGATGCGGGAACGACCATGATGAATTCCCTCACCAAGAACTTCGACCGGACCCTTGCAATCTATGCACAGGTATTGATGAAGCCGCTCTTTCGCCAGGACCGGTTCGAGGTGGCCCGCAAGCAGACCATCGAGCAGATACG
>MHDY01000099.1:327-5860 GCA_001803705.1 Nitrospirae bacterium GWC2_56_14
GTGGCGACGGTCAGCGCCATCACGCGCCAGGACCTGATCGATTTTCACCGCAGGTACTATCGTCCGAACAACATGATCCTCGCCATAGCCGGAGATTTCCAGCAGGAAGAACTGCTGGCCAAACTGGAGCAAGCCTTCGCCGGATGGCAGCAGGCAGAGGTTAAGCTTCCTTCCGTGCAGCCACCCACCCCGGCTGCCAATCCCGAAATCCTGTTTTCGCCGAAGCAGATCAGCCAGTCGGTCATCCGGATGGGACACCTGGGCATCGACAAGAGCAACCCTGACCTCTATCCGATCCGTGTGATGGACTCGATACTGGGAAGCAACGGCTTCAACTCACGACTCATGGCTGAAATACGAACAAATCGAGGGCTTGCCTACAGTGTGGGGAGCTACTTCGACATCGGCCGGTGCTTTATCGGCACCTTCGAAGCGCAGACGGAAACGAAGGCGGGGGCGACAGTGAAGACCATCAGGCTGATGGAGGATATCATCGCCGGCATGAGGAAAGAGCAGGTTACCGACGAGGAACTGCAGCTGGCGAAGGATTCGATCGTCAACTCCTTCATTTTCGGCTTCACCAACCCCGCCAGCGTCGTCAGCCAGCAGGCGCGGCTGGAATATTACGGGTACCCGCCGGAGTACCTGGAAAAATACCGTGAACGGATCAGTGGAGTGACGAAGGGAGACGTCCTGCGGGTTGCACAGCAGTACCTGCACCCGGACCGGCTGATCAGGGTGGTGGTGGGAGAACAGGAAAAATTCGACGAGCCGTTAACGGCTCTGGGAAACGTTCGGGAGGTCAGGCCGGAACAGGCACGGTGAATACAGGGCACTCCTCGGCTGCCGGCAGCACGGCAGCCAGCTCCGCAAGGCTGGTAACGAGAACATCCGCCAGCGCCGGCCAGCGGAACAGCCCCGCCGGGTCGACGTGCACCGTCCCGACCCCGGCTGCGCGACCGGTCTGCAGGTCATACAGGTAGTCACCCACCATCAGCACATCGACAGGCTCCGCCCCCCACCGGGACGCCAGCTGCCGGATACCGTCCGGCGCCGGTTTAGGAGGCGCTTCATCCCTGCCGATGATCCATTCCTCACGGAACAAGCTGCCGACGCCGATGGCTGAAAGGGTACGAAGGGTGTTTTCCCGAGTGTTGCGCGTCAGTACGCCCAGCCTCGCCCCCCCGGCATGGAGCCTCCCCAGCAGTTCGTCGGCGCCCGGAGCAGCCTCCGTCTTTTCCACGAGCGATTCTTCGATTTCCTGCAGGCGCGCATGCAGCGGAGCCGCCTCAGCGACCGACAGGCTCGCCAGGAAGTCGAGGATATCGCTGCCGTCGGGTACGCCAAGGCTGGCGCGGATGAAGGCGAAATCATGCACCGGCAGCGTGAGGGTCCCGTCCAGGTCGAATATCCAGTGGCGGCGGGACAGTATGGGGGAAAGAACAGGGTGTCGCACAGCTCCTCCGGCGTTTCATGGCGTTACAGCCAGGATATGGCTGACTACTGAATTATGCCCGTTCCCCCTGCGTTCGTCCACCCTTTCCCTCTTTCCCTCTTTCCCTCTGCCGGTGTATCATCCTTGCATGCACATCATTTCCGCCAGCCGTCGCACCGATATTCCCGCCTTCTATTCCCCATGGCTCATGAACCGTCTCCGGGACGGATATGCCCTTGTTCCGAACCCGTTCAACCCCCGGCAGGTGAGCCGGGTTAATCTTCGCCCTGAACAGGTTGCATGCCTGGTGCTGGTAACCAAGGATCCGCGCCCCCTGCTCCCGCACCTGGACGAACTGGAAGGTCGAGGGTACCGCTTCCTGTTCCAGGTGACGGTGACGGGGCTGCCCCGCTTTCTCGAACCGGGGGTGCCGGAGGCGGAGGTGGTAATTGAGGCCGTGCGCCGGCTCGCCGCAAGGATCGGCCCCGGTCGGGTGACGTGGCGCTTCGACCCGATCCTCCTTGCCGGCAGCGATACGTCTGACGCTCCGCTCTCCGCGTTCCGCGCTATCGCAAAGCAGCTTGAGGGATCGGTGGGCAGGGTGATCATCAGCTTCGCCCGGGAGTATGCCACTGTCAAGAGCCGGCTGCGCGGAATGGGTAACGAAGTTACGTTCCTCGCACCGGACCCGCATCTTAAAGAACGGATCGCCGCCGGCCTCGCCGAGGAGGCGGCACGGCACCGCATGGCAATCCAGTCGTGCGCCGAGTCCCATCCACTTGCGCCGTTCGGTATCGCGCCCGGCAAGTGCATCGATCCCGACCAGATCCGGGAGCTGTTCGGTGTGGAGTTCCGCGCCGGCAAAGCCCAAGGGCAGAGGTCCGACTGCCTCTGCGCCCGGAGTGCCGATATCGGCATCTACGGCACCTGCCCCCATCGCTGCCTGTACTGCTACGCCTCCTGCGACGCCGCCTTCCGCCGTGGCGAGGTCCACGACCCGCTAAAGTCAGCACTCCTGTCCGGCATCGAACATCCCGGCGACCTGCACACAACCCTCCCCCTCCCCGGCTGTTGACAAACCGCCTCCCTCACTTATCCTCTTACTATAGCCGTACCAGTCTTACCCGACCACACGGAGGTGAACATGGCGGAAAAGCTCAAGAACAAGGACTATGATCTCATCAGCGTCATCTACAACGCATCCCAGGCGGCTGAAACATGCACGCTGTACATGAAGGATGCGGAAAAGGAGAAGGACCCGGAAGTGAAGCAGTTCTTCAATGAGGTAGCAGAGATGAACTCGAACCTCGTCCAGCGGGGGAGGAACCTGCTGAAGAACCGGCTGTAGCAAGCAGCTTCAGAGTTCATTACAAAGAAGGAGGCCGGCATGAACGGCCTCTGTTTTTGTTTGCATCTAATTGAAACCTCAGGTTGTTCAAAAGCAGTTAGATCGTCGCACCCTGAGAATCAGTTCAAGGTTCAAGGTTCAAAGTTTAAGGTTTAAATCTTTAACCTCGAACCTAGAACATTGAACATAGAACCCCCGTCAGGGACAACGGCGGCGAGATGGCTGGTTTTCAACAACCCTTATGAACGGAGGAGAGCCAATGCTCGATGTCATTATTGCCGGAGGCGGCATAGCCGGTCTCAGCGCCGCCCTGATTCTCGGGCGGTGCCGCCGGCAGGTGATCCTGTGCGATACCGGCAGGCCACGGAACATGGCCTCACAGGCACTCCACGGATTCCTTTCCCGGGACGGCATCCCACCCCTTGAGTTGCGTCAGATAGCATACGAGCAACTAAAAAACTACCCGTCCGTCACCTGCCGCATGACGGAAGTGGTCGATGCGGAAGAAGCGGCAGACGGTTACGAGGTGCGCCTCGAAGACGGTGACACGCTCCAGGCACGGTATCTGCTGCTTGCCACCGGAATAGTCGATGCGCTGCCGCCGGTGCCGGGGATCGAGAATTTCTACGGTCGCAGCGTCTTTCACTGCCCCTATTGCGACGGGTGGGAAAACAGCGACAAGGCGCTGGCAGTGTACGGAGGAGGGTCAGCAGGGTGCGATTTCGCTCTGGAACTGCTCGGCTGGAGCAGCGACGTCGTCCTTTGCTCTGATGGAGAAGCAAGCCTCGACAGGAATCAGCAGGAAAAACTGCAGCGGAACGGGGTGAAGGTAGTGAACGGGAAGATCGCCCGTCTCGCAGGAACTGACGGCCGACTGGAGAGGATCGAGTTCCACGACGGCACGGCAATCCCCCGGCAGGCGCTGTTCTTCTCCCCCGACCAGGGGCAGGCCTCGCCGCTCGCCGAAAAGCTCGGCTGCTCCATAGCGGGAGGCGTCGTCAAGACGGCAAAGTTCCAGCAGGTCCATTCCCGGCTGTTCGTCGCCGGCGACGCGGCCCGTTCCGTCCAGCTCGCCATCGTCGCGGCCGCCGAAGGGGCGGAAGCCGCGTTTGCCATCAATACTGCGCTGCTCAAGGAAGGGCTTCTGTAAACGAAGCCTGTGGCTGCAGTTACCTCTGTTGCAAATCAGACCGGGTAAGCCCCTCTCACATACTCTCTTCCAATAACAAATCGCGCTGCACATTGAATAAGTCCCCTAGTTGATCCTTTTCCCGACGGGCACATCATACACTTCATGTTTTTTGGTTAACCATAATTAATAATTCTTGACTAATGTTGTAATTTCTGTACAGTAGCTACCTTCTTGCGAAAAAAGCAAGTACACGCTCAGCTGTATCATCAGGAGTATATTAATGCGCAAAGAGCGAAAAAAGTGTCCCATGTGTCAGAATGAGATGAAGTACCTGTCGAAAACGGAACTGTACGTGTGTGAGCGATGCAAGAGGCTGGAAAGCGAGGTCGGGAACGTTCTTTACCAGGGGAAGGCAGTTATGCAGAAAACGTGTTGATGGGTGATTTGTAGTCACTCATGTGAGTCCCGTTGAGGGTATACCGCCAGGCACTCGGCAATGAGCATTCGTTACTAAACAGTGGCAGAAATGTAAAATGTACATGCAGCCTTTGCAAAACGTCGGGTAACAACGTCACCAGCCCCCCTTCAGTCTAGCTTCTGAGCAGAAGGAAGCACATGGCTCGTAGATCACAGAAAGACAGGCCAGTTAGCCAGGTTTGCGCCCTCGCACACTTGGCCTGTAAGCATCCACAACATTAGCAACATACCAAACCAGCGCCAGAATCATCAGTCCCGCTACCCCCCCCATACCATGCGGATATCAACAGACAAGTCAGGAGAACTTGTTTTAGTGAGAATTGAACGGTTTGAAGTTATCCAGCAGCCTTCCCTTCAGCCAGCTGAGCCTAAACATGGAGAGGAAATATCACTTGTATAATCCGCACAAAATGTTAATAAGGAGGAACACGCGCAGCCGGCACGGTTGCGTTACAATTTCCCCGTGAGGTCCCCGTGCACACTAATGAGTTTCCCCGTTCTTTTAGCGAGGAACTGCTGACACGCGAGCAGAAGGCGGAGCTTTTAGAGAAGACTCCTGTCGCCAAGGAGATGGACTGGCGGGAACTGCAGACGCTGGCGGGGTACTTCGCCGGATACCGGGTGGGCAGCGGGACGGTCATCTTCAACCAGGACGACCCGGGTCATTTCATGGGGGTTATCTGCCAGGGACGTGTGGACATCATCAAGAGGGATTACAGCTATGCCGAGAAGGTGATTGCCTCCCTCGGTCCCGGCAACACCATCGGGGAAATGGCGCTCATCGACGGAGAACCGCGGTCGGCCGTTGTGGTGGCCCATTCCTCGCTTCTTATCCTGATCCTGACCCAGGAGCGTTTCGACGAGCTTGCCGATACACACCCCCGCCTCTGGGGGAAGCTGATCCTCCGCCTCTCTCGAATCCTCAGCAAGCGGCTGCGGTTGACGAGCGGGGTGCTCGCCGAGTACCTGCAGGATTAGCAGCTTATCGTCGCTCTTTAAAAGACAGCGACGAAATGCCTGCTGAACTTCAGGTTGTTCAAAGGTAGTCAGATCGTCGCACCCGCAGCAAGCCCCGCGGAGGCGTAGCAGCGCTACGCCGCACAAGGCGGCTTGCGAGGACGGCGGCGAGATGGCTGGCTTT
>MHDY01000100.1 GCA_001803705.1 Nitrospirae bacterium GWC2_56_14
GAGCCAGCGCCTCGATCGTGTATTGGAAGGCATTCTCCGTTTCCCGCATCTTTTCCGAAAGAGCGACGACGGAGCCGATCAGAACTGCCAGCCCATGAAGGACATCTCCATCGTAACTGGTTGCCCTGCCCGGGTAATTGAACGCAATAAGAGATCCGGGACGTTCGCCGCTTATCCGGCAAGTGATGAAGTTCTTGATGGGAGCGCCGACTGCAGCCGTTACCGCCGGAGAAAAATTCGCCTGGTAATCGTCGATGCTTTCGCCGCTGTCAGCCCAGTTGGATAGTACCGTTTCAGCCTGATTCTGGGTTTCGGCCAGATTTACCGCGTAGCTGGATGACGGGTCCATCACGATCTCGTCAGACCGCTCTACGACCTCTCCCTGTCGCAGCTGAAAAACCCTTCCACAACAGGTGGCGCCGTCCTCCCGGCGAAAGACGGTGAAAATACCAGCGGGTCCGCGTCGCCCGAGCCCGCCGAGAACCTTGCGCAACGCCTCCACAAAAAGTTCGTCCGTTGTAAAACGCCGGCAACAGATATTCTGCAGCGTATCGTCCGTCAGACGCAGCAGCGACTGTATCTGCTGCAGCGACATTTCACACAGTTCCAGGGACACAGAGCCTCCTTCACAGGCAGCCGTCTGATCAGGTACCGCAAAGCCTACCTTATAGTATCCTTGTTTGAATCATGGCGCAACTGACTGGAATGCCACATTAGCGATAATGGCTGACATGGCTGATGCGGGAAAGGCTGTTCGTTCCTTTCCAGCGCCTTGAGGAAAAGGCTGGGTTGCAGGGCATGGCATCGGGCTGGCAACCGTGGAGAGAACATCAGGCGCCACGGCGGGATGGTATGGGCCGAAGGGGAAGTCGGCAGGGGCGCGGCTTGTTATTATACGGTGTAACCTGGTAAAGCAGTCGGAAGCCCGTTGACCCAGAAGATTTGAAATACACATTCTTGGATTTCCAGCATATCTACTCCCCCTCTGCATATTCAGGGTGTGCAAGCGGCAGTCGTACCGTAAAGGTTGTACCATTGCCGACACAACTCTCTACATCGATCGTTCCGCCATGTTTCATTACTATTTCATAGCTTATGGGAAGGCCGAGCCCAGTCCCCTTTCCGACTTCCTTCGTGGTGAAAAACGGCTCGAATATCCGGTTGATTGTTTCCTCAGACATCCCGCACCCGGTATCTGCAACCGACATACAGACCGAATTTTCGTCTTGCCATGTCCGCACGGTAATGACGCCACTTTTGTCGATGGCATGGGCAGCATTGACGAGAAGGTTCATAATGACTTGATTGATTTGGGAGGGATAACATCTGATCCGGGGGATTTCGCCCAGTTCCTTCTTCAGCTCGGCTACATATTTGATCTCGTTCCAGACTATTGTCAGGGTGCTCTGTATCAGATCGTTCAGATTGGCTTCAGTGGCCGTATCTTCGTCTCTATGTGCAAAGTTCTTGAGACCGGCAACTATCCTCTTAATGCGATCCACGCCGTCAAGACATTCATCCAGCAGAACCTGGACATCCCCCACGAAGCGATCTATCTTCAGGGTCTTTTTCAGCTCTTCCTGTTCCATGACGATGTCAGGGTTGCCGGAAGCATTGATTGCGTCCGTCTGCCAGACAAGAAGGTCATTCATTCTGCTGTAGTACCTTCTCAGGGTACTCAGATTACTGGATACAAACGAGAGAGGATTGTTAATCTCATGGGCGACACCTGCCGAAAGCAGACCTACTGCCGCCATCTTCTCGGAGTGAACCATCTGCCTGTGCATACCCTGCAATTCCCTTGTCTTCTCCTCGATAGCCTTCTCCAGGCGAGCCGAATGGTCCTTTTCCAGAATTGAAAGATATCGGTACCTGAGCCCCTTCTCCACGGCGACCAGCAGGCATTCGAATTCGACTGGCTTGATGATGAAATCGAAGGCGTGTTTCTTTATTGCGTTGACTGCCATGTCAAGGTCGGCATAAGCCGTCATGAGAACAACCGGGACATCGCGGTCAAGCTCGCGGATACGCTCCAGAAGTTCGACCCCGTCCATCCCCGGCATTTTGACGTCGGATAGAACCAGGTCGCATCCATCCCGTTGAAACGCGGCTAGAGCATCATGGCTGTTGTCGAAAACAGCAACCTTGCAGTCGTTTTTCCCGAGGTACGAGGTTATGGTGCTCCGAACATGAAATTCATCGTCCACGACTATTATCCGGCGACTTTGCCGTGTGTTGGTGGCTGTCATTTGCGTTATCCCTCCAGTTGCTCGTCAAGAACTTGCCTGATGTATCTCAGAAGGTCCATGGGAGAAACCGGTTTTGGCAGGAACAGCGCCCCTTCGGGCAAGAGACCTCTCTGCAGTACCAGATCCACAGGATACCCGCTGGTGAATACGGTCTTGATGTCGGGATTGATCCTGACAACCTCATCGAAGATCTCCCTGCTGTTCTTCCTGGGCATGATGGCATCGATTACGGCAAGTGAAATCTCGGGGGCATCTTTCCGGAAAGCTTCCACCGCCTCTTCGCCATCGGCCGCCTCGATCACTTTGTACCCGAACTGTCGGAGAATGTGGCCGACTACTGTGCGGATGGCGGCATCGTCCTCGGCGATCAGAATCGTCTCCGATCCTCCCGGGGGTGGCGACAGACCTATCTCATTCGAAGCCTCATCTCCTGATTCCGCAAGTGGCAGATAGATGTTGAACGTGGTCCCGAACCGGGGCTTGCTCGAAACGGATACCATGCCACCATGCTGCTTGAGTATCCCGTAAAGAATCGAGAGTCCCAGCCCGGTACCCTTCCCCTGCTCCTTGGTGGAAAAGAAGGGCTCGAAAATCCGTTCGATAGTCGCTTCATCCATGCCGATCCCGGTGTCGGATACCGAGAGTAGCGCATAGGTTCCCGGCGGGTTGGAACCGATCAGAAGTTGATCGCCCTCTTCCAGCTTGACCATATCCGTCGAAAGTATCAGCCTGCCGCCTTCTGGCATCGCATCCCGGGCGTTGGTCGACAGGTTCATCAGCATCTGTTCGATCTGCCCGCAATCGGCTCGTATGGTAAGCGGTACCCGCGACAGATGGGTTTCGATCTCGATGTTTTCGCCGATAAGGCGACTGGTGAGCCTGGTGATCACGCTGACAATGTCGTTCAGGTTGACCAGCCGCGGCCGCATAACCTGGTTGCGGCTGAAAGCCAGTAACCCCTTCGTAAGATTGGCCGCCCGTTCCGACAGCATCATCAGGTTGTCGATGTAATCCCGTGCATCCTTCTCCAGTTGCAACTCCATCTGAAGAAGCGTGCAGTACCCGATAATGGATGTCAGGATGTTGTTGAAGTCGTGAGCGATGCCGCCTGCGAGAGTGCCCACAGCCTCCATTTTCTGTGAATGCAGCAGCTGGTTTTCCAGGCTTTTCCGCTCCGTCACGTCGCGGATGATAAGGCTCGTTTTCTGATTCCCTTTTTCATCGAAGAATACCGATGACGAGATTTCCGCAGGGAATCGGCTCCCGTCCCCTCGTTTCATCGTAATTTCACCCCGGGACCGGCCGGTCCGTTCCCGCTCCTCCAGAAAGCTGAGAATTCTATCGTCTTCCATGTCCACCAGGTCGCTGCGCACGGAACGGCAGAGTTCCTCCTCGCTCATGCCGAAGATATGGCACGACTCCGGATTTGCGGCGAGTATTCTCCCATCGGGCGAGGTCAGCATGATGGCGTCTATGCTGTGCTCGAAAATCATCCGGAAACGCTCATTGCTCTCCCGTAAGCTCTCCTCTGCCTTTCTGCGCTGGCCCAGGGCTTCTTTATCTTTCAAAGCCCGACGTATGGCCGGAACGAGGCGGACTATGCTGTTTTTCAGCACGTAGTCGACCGCACCGCTTTTCATCGATTCGATGGCCTTCTCCTCTCCAAGCGTACCCGAAACGAAAATAAGCGGAAGGTCGGGGAAGCGCCGACGCGCAATTGCGAGCGCGCTCATGCCGTCGTACAGGGGGAGCGAAAAATCTGCCAGAATCAGGTCGATACCGCCCCGCTCCAGGGCGCTCACGAAGGCGGACTCCGAATCAACCCTTTCAACGGTGCAATCCGGCCACTCTTCCTCGAGCGTGGCAGCGATAAGTGCAGCATCCGTAGGATTATCCTCCAGATGAAGAAAATGTAGCTCTTCGGACATTCAGTTCTCCTGGCGGGCAGTAACCGGCGGAGGTTCGTTGATAAGCGCCCAGAATGCACCAAGCTCCTTCACGGCGTCCATGAACGCTCCGAACTCAACCGGCTTCACCACGTAAGCGTTTACTCCGAGGCGATATCCCTCGATAAGATCTTTTTCCTCGCGGGAGGATGTAAGAATCACCACCGGGATGTTTCTCAGCAGATCGTCTTCCTTGATGGCTCGAAGCACTTGCAGGCCATCCACTTTGGGCAGCTTGAGGTCGAGCAGTATCACCACCGGGTCGTTCCCCTGGCGGTCTTTGAAAGCTCCGCGGTGGTAGAGATAATCCAGGGCTTCCTCGCCGTCTCTTACCCATTCCACCTTGTTGGCAAGGTTGTGTTCGCCAAGCGCCTCCATGGTGAGTTCGGCATCAACGGGATTATCTTCAACCAGTAAAATATTCCTGATCCGGCGCATCATCGTGAATTCTCCTCGTTAACGGTAATGAAAAATAGAACGTCGCCCCTTCGCCAACCTTTCCTTCTCCCCAGGTACGGCCACCGTGGCGCCCGATGATTCGCCGCACGTTTGCAAGTCCGACCCCGGTCCCTTCGAAATCTTCAGTGCGGTGCAGGCGCTGAAACAGGCCAAATAGCTTGTCGACGTATTTCATGTTAAAGCCGACGCCGTTGTCACGGACGAAAATGACCGTCTCAAGACGCTCCTCATCGACAGACCATCCGACTTCTATCAGCGCATGGGGGGTTGTCCGGGTAAATTTGACAGCATTACCCAACAGGTTGTCGAGTACGAGTCGGAGCATAGCTGCATCGCCCCGTATGGTGGGCAAGGAGGCAATTGTCCATGTAATCTCCCTTCCGGCCAAATCTGCAGCAAGATTCCGGCAGGAGTCGTCCACAAGCCGGTTCAGATCGACCAAGGTAGACGTCATCCCGGCCCGTCCCATGCGGGAGAAAGAGAGCAGGTCGTCGATGAGCACCCCCATGTTCCTGGCTGAGGCGATAATGACA
>MHDY01000101.1:0-6390 GCA_001803705.1 Nitrospirae bacterium GWC2_56_14
TTCTTCGTTTCGTCGTTCAATGGGGTGTGGACGGTGACGATGTCGCAGTTCTTATATATTTCCTCGTGGGAAACCAGCTTAACACCCAGGTCATGAGCCCGCTTGACGGCGATGTACGGATCGCACGCCAGCACCTCGCACTCGAAAGCCTTCAGGCGGGTAGCAACCCGTCCGCCGACCTTGCCGAGGCCGATGACGCCGGCCACTTTTCCCTTGAGTTCGTAGCCGGTAAACGGCGCCCGCTTCCACTCGCCCCCCTTGAGGCTGGAGTTCGCCTTCGTCACGTTGCGGCAGAAGGAGAGGAGCAGCGACATGGTGTGTTCAGCCGCGCTGTTGGTATTCCCGAAGGGTGCGTTGACGACTATCACCCCTTTAGAGCTGGCATATTCCACGTCGACGTTATCGATGCCGACCCCGGCACGAGCCACCATTTTCAGGCGCTTTCCCGCATCCAGCACGTCCTTGTCGACGGTAGTGCCGCTCCGGGTGATAATGACATCGTATTCTGCAATCGCCTCCAGCAATTGCGCCTTGGTCAGGCCGAGACGTACATCCATCTGAACACGCGGGTCCTGCGCCAGCAATGCCAGACCTTCGCTGGCAACCTCGTCGGTAACGATAACCTTCATGGGGGGCTCCTTCTGCCGGGAAAATAGGTTCATGATAGTAAAAAACGAATAATAGACCCTGAGGGGAAAAAATTCAAGACCGCCGGAAGATTTTCATGGTATACAGAATCCCTCCAAACGGCGCAACGCCGAATTCCAGCTCCACTCTCCAGAGGGATAGAACGACATGATCAATTTCACTCCCTTTCACATCGTTCTCATCGAACCGGAAATACCTCCCAATACCGGCAACATAGCCCGTCTCTGCGGAGCGACCGGAACGGTCCTCCACCTGGTGGGCAAACTCGGCTTCTCCACCGACGACCGCTATCTGAAGCGAGCGGGACTGGATTACTGGGATGAAGTGGATATCCGTTACTGGGACAGCCTGGCGGAACTGCAGTCGGCGTACCCGGGAGGGCGATTCATCTATACGAGCAAAAAGGGGAATTCGAGCCACACGGCAATGACCTACGCAGAAGGCGATTTTCTGGTGTTCGGCAAGGAGACGGAAGGACTTCCCGAGGAGCTGCTGGCGGCCAACCGGGAATGGACGGTCCGGATTCCGATCTTCGGCAAAGTGCGCAGCCTCAATCTTTCGACGGCTGCGGGAATCGTCCTGTACGAAGCGCTACGCCAGACGGGACGACTGGACTGATCTGGACAGTCACTTCTTAGTGGCAAGCAGCTTTTCCGCCTCCCGTGGGGTCAGCAGGCGATACTCCCCCGGCTTCATGGTCCCCAGTTCCAGCGGACCGTACCCTACCCGCTTGAGACGCACCACCGAAAGCCCTACCGCGCTGCACATACGCCGCACCTGGCGGAATCGTCCCTCGTGAATCGTTATTGAAATCCAGCTGGTCTTGTCCCCTTCGTGAACTACCCTCGCGGCAGCCGGAGCGGTAAGACCGTCCTCCAGTTCCACCCCCGATACGAGCCGTTTCAGCTGTTCATCGCTTACCGCTCCCTGCACCTTGACCATGTATTCCTTGTCCACCTCGTGGCGCGGATGTGCCAGGTTGTTCGCCCAGGCACCGTCATTGGTGAGCAACAGCAATCCCTCGGTATTGTAATCGAGCCGACCCACCGGGAAAACCCGCGCCCCGACTTTTTTGAGAAGGTCGGTGACCAGGGGGCGCCCTTCGGGGTCCTTGAGGGTAGTCATGTAACCGGCGGGCTTGTACAGCAGGATGTACACTTTGCGGGAGACCGGCTTGATCGGCTTGCCGTCGCAGGTGATCCGGTCGGTATCGGGGTCGGCCTTGGTACCGAGTTCGGTGACGACCGTCCCGTTGACGGCAACCCGGCCGGCGGTGATGATAGTTTCGGCTTCCCGGCGGGAGGCAATACCCGCTTGGGACAGGATTTTTTGAAGGCGTTCGAGCATTGGCTGTGTTCTCTTTCCTTTACAGGTTGTTGAAAAACAGCCATCTCGCTGCCGTCCTCGCAAGCCGTCTTGTGCGGCGTAGCGCTGCTACGCCTCCGCGAGGCTTGCTGCGGGTGCAACGAATCTGACTGTTTTTGAACAACCTGGGTTTTTCAATAACTTTGTTGAAGTATACGGAGAAAAACACAGCCACGCGTGTTCGTCAAGAAATTTGGCTCCCTTTTTATCACCTGACCTCGCAATCAACCTTTGCCGGTGCCGCCGGTGCGGCTCTCGATGCGGGGGGCGGTATCGCCGGGGGTGGATTGAAACCGACGCCCGGGTCCTTCGGCAGGCTGACGGGGGGGGAGCCGCTATCAGGCACGTAACCGAACTGCCCGGCGTCGAACACCTTCTCGCCCCCCTGATTGCTGACAATGATCGAGCCGTCGGCCACGTCCACATACAGACCGCTCGGCAGTTTGCCGCAGTCGGTCGTGCAGTGTGACGCCCCGTAATGGGTGCCACGGATGCCGATGGTCGCGGAAAGAGTATTCATCTTGTAGCTGTCCTTGTCCCCCCGCTTCCCGACGTTGCCGGACACCGCCCGCAGTCCCCCCTTCACCAGATTGAACACGGCGCTGTCCTGCTCCGGCTTTTTCTTGTCATAGGAGAATTTCTCCACCACAAGCTGGGAACCAGGACGGAGCGTGACTTCGCTGTTGTCGATGAACTTTATGCGGGCATATGTCCGCTTCTCGGTGATCAGCGTATCCCCCGCCTCCACCTTTGACTTCTGGGACAGCGCTTTACGGGTCCCGTCGGTCTTCAACGCAAACAAAGGGCCGCTCAGGTGGGTAACGGTTCCGGCAATCTCTCCCGCCATGGCAGGAACAATTGAGAGCAGCAGGAACGTCAGGAGCAGGCTAATTGCAGTACTGCTTCTTCTTGGGAGCGGTATCTTTCTTATCGCCATCGTTGTTTCCTTTGCCCTGTTTCTTGCCGGCATTTTCGTCATCATCTTCTTCAGGTTCTTCTTCAGGTGATGGTCCGTCTGGTTCTGGTTCTGGTTCTGGTTCTGGTTCTGGTTCTGGTTGCGGCTGCGGCTGCGGTTCCGGTTCCGGTTCCGGTTCCGGTTGCGGCTGCGGTGGCGGTGGCGGTGGCGGCAATGGATCTGGTTTAGGCGCAGGACTCGGAGCTGGAATAGGTTCTGGTGTTGGTAGTGGCGGTGGCGGTGGCGGTGGCGGCGGTGGCGGTGGTGACTGCAGATCCGTTTCGATACCTGGTGGCGTGTTCAGTTCCTCTGTCTTCTTCGCAGTGCCGTTCGGTGCGCTCACCGCCCCAGTAATAGTGACTGTATTGCCTGCGCGTAATGCAATGGAGCCGTTGCTGGAAAGGATATTTCCGGCCACTACCATGTTATCGCCACCGCCGCTGGCAGCAGCCTCAATCAGTATGTTGCCGCTGGCGCTGACCCCGCCGGTCCCTATATTTAACGGGCTGTGGGCAATCATGGTAACGCTTCCGCCCGGTGCCTGGATGGCGGAAGTGCCGGTAGTAACCTCTCCTTGGTTGTCAAAGGTAATGCTGCCTGTGCCTCCGGTGGAAAGGGACCCTATGGTCACTGCGCCGGTGTTGTCGATTACGACATCCCCTGCCTCCGATGTGGCAGACAGGAGGGAAACCGCTGTAACCAGCGGAGCCGTCGTGGAACCGATGCCATCGCTGGCGATCAAATCCAGGTCGCCTGCATAGATGCTCGCTGAATACAGGCTGTCATCCACGGCATCAATTATCGCTCCCCCTGCATTCAGCGTAACCACCTGGTTACCGGCATCGATCGGCGCATTCAGTGTCAGGTTGCCGCCGCTGGTCAGGGTTATGTTCCCCAGCGAATCGACTCCCTCGATGGTCGCGGGATTGTCGACGCCGCCGACGACATTGACGATATCCAGTGCGCCGGTCGTAGCAAATGAGAAGGGGCCATCGGTGAGCGCGGCAAGTTTGTTAATAGAGTTGGACGCGGTGAGATTGACCGCACCCGTTGCGACGACACCCAGAGCATCGACGGTGATTGGTGCCGCCTGGCTGATCGTCCCTCCGGTGAGCAGCGCCAGGCGCCCGGGTCTCGTAATGGCACTGGCTATGGAAATGTTCCCTGCTGGTGGGAGAGGAGTGGTCTCTGTTGTCGGCAACATGTCCTCAGAGCCTATCACCAGCGTCGGTGCATTGAACAGTGACGTGGAAACGTTGCTCAACAGCAGGCACGGGCCGCCTCCAGCGCAGGCCGCGCCGATGGTGATCGGACGCCCGCCCGTATGGGACATTATGACGATTTCATTTCGAATGTCGGTATTCGGCACGGTAAAGGAAGGGTTGGTCGAAAAGGCAAGACTGTCTGCCTCCAGTTCGATGCTCTTCAGCGCTTGCACGATGGGAGCGGTCGCACCGGTCGAACTGATCATTCCGGATCCGGCCGGATCTGTTGCAGCCAGCCTGACGGTGCCGCCAGCGACGGAAGAGCCGGACTCGAGAAAGATACTAGGGCCGAAGAGACCAACGAACGAAGTGCCGCCGTTGACGGCATTTCGTACGACCAAACCGGCACCGGGTGAACCGCCAGCCATTACCGAGATAGTCTGGTTGTTGGTCCTGATCCCGGAAATGCCAAGTCCCGCATCGATGATCAACGGATTGGGCCCGTTGCTGAAACGAAGTCCGCTGCCGCCGGTGCCGCTCCTGAACAGATCTGCGGCAATGGTCCCGACGTTGTTGCCGCCGTCCAGAAGATCGACGGGGCCGATGGCGCTGAGAACGAGGGTACCGGGGGTGACAATGGCTGATCCCCCGTTCTGGTTGATGCCGGAAATGGAATCCGATTCGAGCCAGGCGGACCCGGCAGCAGAGATTCCTGAAAAACCATCCACAAAAGAAAGCGTGAGCAGGTTGAGGGACCGGTACAGGAAATCACCGGATGTGGACCTACCGGCAACGACACCTACCGGGTTCGCTTCGCGCAGATCTACGGACGAACCGGAGAGAGCGAGCGACTGTACACCGATGGTGGCGCCGGGGCTCTGGGTGATGGAACCTCCCGACAGCAGGGACAGCGTCGCTGATCTGTTGAATGGGGAGGAAATGTCTATATTGCCGGCACTGTTCGGGTCCGCCGTTACATCATTGCCGATGCGAAGTCGAGGCGTACTGAACAGCGCGTCGGACAGGTTCGACAGGAGCAGGCAGCCGGGCATGGTACAGGCGGCGCCGATGGTAATGGGCCGGTTGTCGGAAACGCTGCGAATTGAGATGGTGTTGGTCGGTGTGGCGTTGGAAAAGATGAACTGGCCACCAGCAAGAGACATGTTGTCGGCAAGGACATCGATGACGGAACCGGCGGCGACCATCGGGGTTCCAGCCACTGACAGCAGTCCCGATCCCGCGCCATGGGCCTTCAATCGTACCGTAGAGCCGAAAATGTCACCCTGCAGCGACACGTTGAAACCACCAAGGTCGACATTCCCCGTTCCAGCATTGACCGGACCCATGACGGTCAAGGTCCCGGAAGGCTTCTGTGTCATCAGGTTTATTCCGCCACCAGCAGTGGATACGCCCCCAGCATTAACCTTCAGGTCGCCCGTTGCTTCCGTCACCGTGAAGGCTGCGCCGGGCGCGGTGTTGCTTCCGGTAACCGCCAGCGTCATGGGGTTCCCCACACTGCTACTATAGAAGACATCCCCGGAAGAAATGTTCGACAGGTTCACGGTGACGGGCGTATTGGCTCCCGTAAGATTGATCCCCTTGTCGGCGGTGGCATTCAGCTGGGTCCCGCCGATGGGAGAAGAACCGAAAATAAAACCGTAGGCCGATTGCAGGGTGAGCACACCGGCCTGCGTGGTGGGTCCGATAGTCAGATTGCCGCTGTTGGAGATTGAAGCGTTATTCCCCCCAGATACCGCGACGGGTCCCGAAAGGCTGTTGTTGGTGTTGGCAAGGGAAATCGTGCTGCTGACGGGTGCGGATAGTGTTGTGTTCCCGGGGGTGGACAGCTCGGCAAGGGATGCCAGGATATTCCCGGCAACCGAAGCAAGGTCGAGGGAACCGCCGTTCAGGAATGTGCTGCCGGTGAAGGTCAAATCCCTGCCTGCCTCGATGCTCACCCCGTTGGCGTTACCGAGGATGTTGGAGCTGACGATGACGTCGCCCGTTGCTCCCGTGGCCCTTAGCAGGAGTGAGCCGGTGCCCCCCTTGTTCACCGGGGCATTGACCGTCAGCGGGGCATTGGTCACCTCGACGGCAATGGTCCCCGTATGCCCAGAGAGGCTACCGAGGCCGCCGGTAATGGTGGTATCGGTGGAACTGGTGATCAGGATGTCACCACTGGTGCCGTTGTAGGAGATGCCCCCCAGCTTCAGGCTC
>MHDY01000101.1:6472-7975 GCA_001803705.1 Nitrospirae bacterium GWC2_56_14
CGTCCAGTGCGTCGCCGATCCCTCCGGGAGTCGTTGTCGAGCCGTTGTTGAAATCAACGCGGTATGCGCCCGAGACATTGGCGGCGGAACTGTTGTAGTCGGTAATGGAGCCATTGTTGGCATGCAGCGTCACCACCCCGCCGCCCGCCGCGTTGATGGAACCGAGAAGCATATTGCCGTTGCTGCTTATCACCACCGGAGTTGAGGAGTTCTGGGTAATGTTGTTCACGGTAAGGGCGCCACCGTTGGTGAAGGTAATGCCGCCGGAAGCACCGTTGGTGGCGTTGAAGGTCGGCACATTGCCGCTCAGAGAAATACCGCTGCCGGCGTTGGCGGTAAGTGCGCCGTAGGCAAGACTGACGGTCCCGCTACCGGATGCTGTGATTCCACCTGCAGCCGTCAAAGTCACATCGAGTGGAGTCGATGCAGTACTGGAAATCGCTTCATTAAGGAAGATACCTCCATCGGCATTAAGGGTCAAAGTAGCTGCAGGGCCTGCACCACTTTTGGTTATGGGTGAGCTTACCGTTATATTTCCCGCTCCGCCGCCAGCAACTGAAGTCGTAATAATAACATTCGTGCCCGCATCCAGGCTGCTCGAAATGGAACTGGCAAAGATCTGGGACGGAGTTCCAAGGGCATTCGGCTGAATGGTTAAAGTACCTGGTGCCGGAGTATCGGGCAATGTGTCAACATTTGTACTGGTTCCAGCTATTTCGATATCCAGTGGGTCAAGAAGCCAGGTGCCCGCCATCCCCCGAGGTGCCGCCGCATCGACCGTACTGCCGGCAACGTCCAGAAAATGGCCGGAGGTCTCAATGAGTCCGCCATCGCCATCCAGAAGGCCCCCACGGGCGCTCAGCGTTCCGTATGCCAGGGTGGAGCCGTCGGACCAGACGATGATCCTGCCGCCGTCGCCTGTGGTAACCGCATCGGCCCGAAGCAGTGCATCCTTCGCCACGTAGGCCGTCTGCGCATTCTGCACCGCCGGATTCTTCCCCTGATAATCGCCGCCGACCAGCAGCGAACCACCGCCGGAAGCGCCGGAGACGTCCAGCTTTGCCCCATCAAGCAGCGAAACGCCCGTACCGAGGACCTTTACGCTCCCCCCCATGGAGTCGGTGCCGGCCGCCGCCACAGTGCCGGAAACGACCGTATTCCCTTCGGTGGCGGAAATGGTGATGTCGCCTCCCCTGGCGCCGCTGGCCGTGGTGACGCTTCCCGTGTCCAGCGCCGTGCCGTGTGTGGATTTGAAGAATATTCTCCCGTCCTTTCCGACGACGGCGCTGTCGGCGCTGACCATACCTTTCTGGGAAACAAGCCCGCCATAAATGCCAACCTTGCCGCTGTCCGCGACGATACGCCCCAGGTTCAGCGCCTTGTCCTCAGGCGCGCTGATCACGACAGCAATATCGGGATCGGTTGAATCCACAAGTTGTACCGACCGGCCGGCCGCCAGCATGACAGCCCCTTCCGGTGCGGTGATGATGCCGCTGTTTTCCA
>MHDY01000102.1 GCA_001803705.1 Nitrospirae bacterium GWC2_56_14
CTTGAAACGCCCAGGGATAGGATGCCAGAGTCGGGTCTCCCTCATCCCACGTTACTGTAGAAAGTTGGTGACCTGCAATCTGAAGCAGGACGAAAATTTTTTTGAATTCATACAATTCTGCCGGGGTTGGTTTCATATCCCGTCGGTCGGCCTCCTGCAGTGATCTCTGAAGAGATCGCAAACCGTGTGTTGCCTCTTCTATTGATATACCGGTCTCAGTGTTCAAACTATTCTGACCTCTTATGTTTTACTCGACCAACTCGTAAATCACCGGTTAGAGCCGTGTTTATAGATGACATCGGACACCAGACCTGGTTGTCCCCGTACTCAGCTGCAAATTTCTTCGTGCATTCTGCCTTGGCTTGCGCTTAACTTTTGCTTCATCTCTATCCGTAGATGTTCTTATTTCAAAGGTTAATAACACAGACGAATTGAATTAGAAACCCGTTTATTAGCATTATTTAGTTCATGGCGAACGTTTCCTCACCACCGTCAACATGAGTGAGTTCCAGGAAGCCCATACCGTCAGCCGGCTGATCGGCTCCCCTCCCGGCTACGTCGGCTTCGGCGAAGGTGGCGTCCTGACAGAAGCGGTCGCCAGCCCTACTCTGTGGTGCTGCTCGACGAGGTTGAAAAGGCGCACCTGGACGTGGTAAACCTGTTCTACCAGGTGTTCGACAAAGGGGTGCTGGCCGACGGCGAAGGGCGCGACATCGATTTCCGCAACACAGTCCTCTTCCTCACCAGCAACCTGGCCTCGGACGTCATCACCCGGCTCTGCGCCGGCGGCAACCGTCCGGGCATTGACGAAGTCACCCAGGCAATCAGGCCGATTCTCAGCCGCCATTTCAAGCCGGCGCTCCTGGCACGGATGACCATCGTTCCCTTCTATGCGCTCGATCCCTCGTGCATGGCGGATATCGTGACGCTCAAACTGGGGAAACTTGCACAGCAGATGGCCGACAACAGCCGGACCCCCCTCTCCTGGTCGCCGGAGGTGGTCAGCACCATCGCCGCCCGCTGCGTCGAAGTGGAAAGCGGCGCCCGAAACATCGACCACATCATGCGCGGCACCATCATGCCGCTGCTCTCCCGCGAACTGCTCGCTCGCATGGGGGATGCCGACCAACCGGCGGCGCTGGCCCTGGAACTGGCGGAGGATGGCGGATTCGCCGTCACGATTGGGTAAACTGATGGTGTACCACACCGGAAAGCCACAGGTTGTTCAAAAATAGTCAGATTGTCGCACGTAAATCGGTTCAATGTTCAATGTACAATGTTCAGGGTTCAAAGGATTTGTCTTTTCGAGCCTAAAACCTCGAACTTTGAACCTTGAACCTAGAACTGTCTTCAGGACGGACGGCGGCGAGATGGCTGGTTTTCAACAACCTGCCACGGAAGCCCCATGCCCAAGCCATGTTTCCTCATACTTAACCCCACCTCCGGAAGGTATTCGGAACCGGAGGTCGACCGTATCGTACAGGCCCTCTCGGCGCACGGTTACACACCGGAGCTGTTCATCACACGAACGGCCAAAGACGGGCAGAACATTGCCCGGCAGCTCTGTGAACGGCAACAAAATCCGTTGATAATTGCTGGCGGCGGGGATGGAACCATCAACGGCGTCGCCAACGGACTGATTCCCGGCAGGGCGACCCTCGGGATACTTCCGTTGGGTACGGCGAACGTGCTGGCCAAGGAAGTGGGGATTCGAAACGTGGCTGATGCGGTAGAGAGGATCATCCGCGGAGCGACCCGGCAACTGGCTGCCGGACTGGTGAAGGCAGGGGAGAGGGAGCGCCGTTTCCTGCTGATGGCGGGCATCGGTTTCGATGCGCGAGTGGTGCAGGAGACGCGGAGCGCCGAAAAGAAAAAGCTGAAGCAGGGGGCGTACCTCCTGGCGGGGATGCGCTGCCTCTGGTCATGGGAGCGGGAACTGCTGCAGGTAACGACGGACAGCGGTGAAACCGTTTTATGCCACTCGCTCGTGGTGTGCAACGCAGCACGGTATGGGGGCACCTTCCGGCTGGCCCCGGAAGCGGATATCTCTACCCCCGGTTTCCAGGTGGTCTGCGTCACGAGACCGACCAGGGCGACTGTTGCAGCCCTTGCCACCGCAACAGTTCTTGGCATGCCTTCCCTCGCCGGCGGCGTCCGCCGCTTTGCCGCCGGAAGCCTCACGGTGTCGGGCTTCAAGCCGGTTCAGATCGACGGCGATGCCTGGGGCGAGTCCCCGGCGACCATCGAAGCCATCTCCGGATTTGCCCGTCTCATCGTCTGAGGTGCCTGCCTTCTGCCCCGCTTTGCTGTCCTCAGTCTGTGTCAATTCAAGAAAGAGCACATCATTGATTCATGGCTAAACTTTTGGCGGGCAGTGCCGAAAACAGTTGAGTGACCCGCGTCTGTACGTAATCCTGCAGGGGAGCAGAATATCAACGATCGGAGGCACAATGCCGATACTTGCCTGGAAAGATTCGTTCCTGTTGGGAATGCCGGAGTTCGACGACCACCACCGGCACCTCGCTGAACTGCTGAACAAGACCCACGAACAGTACACCATCAACCCTGCCGGCGGAGCCCTGGAAACCGTCCTTCTGAAACTGGCGGATTATGCTACCTACCACTTTCAGGCGGAAGAGCGCTGGATGGAGGAAAAGGGTTACCCGCGCCTCGACAGGCACCGGAAGGAACATGACACCTTTACGGAAGCCGTCGCAGTCCTTGAAAAAGAATGCCTCGCAGGCCAGGCGACCTCGGCGGCACTCTTCTTTTTTCTTGCCGAATGGTTTTCGACCCATGTCCTGGAGTCGGACGCCGATTACGCCCGCAAGCCATAGCAGGCTGTGGGAAAACAGTCATCTCGCCGCCGTCCGTCCCTAAAGGGGGTTCTATGTTCAAGGGTCTAAATTCTAGGTTAAAGAATTAAACCCTGAACGTTGAACCTTGAACATTGAACCCGGTACTGCAGGTCCCCTTCCTTGACTATCCCCCCTAAAGCGCTAGAAATAAAGTGACTGCTGGCAACCACCACCGAAGGGGGTATCGATGCCGGAACGCGAACTGCTGTGGCGGGCCGAGAATCAGGCGGCACGACTTCGTGAACTGACTACCTGCGACCCGGAACTGAAGGAAGCGCCGCTTCGCCGGGACGTGCGCTCCCTCGGAATGCTACTTGGGGACGTGATCAAGGAACAGGCGGGGGTCGGGGTATACGAGGCGGAAGAAGAGATCCGCCGCCTGGCCATCAGGCATCGGGAACTGACCGACGGGCAGGACCCGACCTGCCTGGACCTGGAGGCGGAACACGATCTTCAGGATCGGGCGGTCGGGATTGTGAAGAAGATGACGGTGGCGGAAATGTACCAGATCGCCAAGGCCTTCGGTACCTACTTCGAGTTGACGAACCTGGCGGAAACGAACCACCGCATGCGGCGGCTGCAGGCGGCACAGCTTTCCACGGACACTCCGGTGAAACCGGGCTCGATGCTCGGCACCCTGCAACGCATGAAGGCCACCGGCATCTCCAAAGAGAGAGCGCTGGAATGGCTCAGGCAGGTGGAGGCGGTCCCGGTATTCACCGCCCATCCGACGGAAGTGGCACGGCGGGTGGTCCTCTTCAAGCGACGCCGTATCGCGCGGGAGCTGGCAGGGCTTGACCGGCTGCCGCTGACCGATGAGGAAGCGACCCGGAGACAGGACAGCATCCTGACGGAGATAACCAACCTGTGGCAGACCGATGAAGTTCGCCGCCGCAAGCTGAAGGTGGACGACGAAATCAGAATTGGCCTCGATCATTATGCCAGGTCCCTGGTTACCCCCCTTCCCGAGCTGTACGAAGCATTTGCCGACGACTTCCGCCGCGTGTACGGCGAGCCTTTCGACACCGCCGAGTTTCCAACAGTACTCCGCTTCGGCTCCTGGATCGGCGGGGATCGTGACGGCAACCCCTTTGTCACGGCAACATCCACGGGCAACGCGCTGCAGTCTGCCCGCAACCTGATCATTGCCAGGTACAGCGAATCGCTCAGGAGTCTCCGGGAACTTCTTACCCCATCCACCAGCAGGATCGAAGTTTCGCCACAGTTGAAGGAGGCACTCGACCGATATGCCCACACGCTGGCAGAGGAGCCCGGTCTGGATGTGCTCCCCCCTTGGGAACCGTATCGCCGGTTTATCGGATTTATACAGCACCGGCTGCGGCATACCGGTTTCGGCGATGCACATCGTGATGCCTATACCGACGCCGCCGCCTTCGCCGCAGACCTCGGCCTGGTGCGAAACAGCCTCGCGGACCACGGCAGCGAGCGGCTTGCCCGCTTTTTGCTCGATCCGCTCCTGAGGCAGGTGGAAACCTTCGGCTTTCACCTCCACACGCTCGACATCAGGCAGCATGCCAAAGTTCATGCCCGCGCCGTGGCCGAACTGGCAGCAGGAGCGGCACTGAGCCCGGAAAGCACCTCGGGGTATGCGACGCCGCCTTCGTCGGCAACGGCGGAACTGCTCGATACCCTTCGCTCCATCGCCACATTGAAGCAACGCTTCGCCCCGGAGGCGATCCGCAGTTACATCATCAGCGGCGCCAGCTCCGTGCAGGACATCATGTCCCTGGTGTGGCTCCTGAACCTGGGAGGCGTAACTGTGGCCGGGTCCGCCGATGGGAAGGACCCGGGGGTGATGCCCGTGCCGCTCTTCGAGTCGATTCAGGACCTGCGCAACGCTCCGGAAATATGCCGGACCCTCTGGAGTTCGCCAGAGTACACTCCACTGCTCGATTCCTGGGGGCGCCGCCAGGAGGTGATGCTCGGCTACTCCGATTCAAACAAGGACGGAGGTATGCTGACGAGCACCTGGGAGATCTATAAAGCCCACCAGGCACTGCACCGGGTCGCCGGAGAATGCGGCGTCAGGCTGCGGCTCTTTCATGGGCGAGGCGGCACGGTGGGGAGAGGCGGAGGTCCGACACATCGGGCGATAGTTGCCCAGCCGGCAGATGGGTTTCATGGCTCGATCAAGATTACCGAGCAGGGAGAGGTAATCAACTGGAAGTATTCAAACAAAACTCTTGCCAAACGGAACCTGGAACTAATGGTAGCGGCCTCCCTGGAGGCGCTGGCCCGGCCGGGCCTTGTGGAACCGAAGCCCGAGCCGGCCTGGGAGGAAGCGCTTGAAGAAATGTCGGCGATGGCATTCGACTTTTACCGCCGGCACATCATCGAAAACCCGGACATCCTCCCCTATTTCGAGCAGGCCACGCCGGTCCTGGAATTCGATCTGGCCAAAATCGGCTCCCGTCCGGCACGGCGGGCCGAAAACCGTGACATATCGGAACTTCGGGCAATTCCATGGGGATTCGGCTGGATACAGAGCCGGCACATGATTCCCGGCTGGTTCGGCGTCGGTTTTGCTTTCGAGCGGTTTGCGCAACAGGGAAAGGGAGGAACGGAACTCCTGGCCGCCATGATGCACCGGTTCCCCTTCTTTTTCGACCTGATCCGCAACGTTGAACTGGCGCTCGTCAAGGTCGATCTTCCTCTCGCCAGGCTCTATTCCTCCCTCGTGAGCGACGAGTCGCTGCGGGAGCGGGTATTTTCCATGGTAGTGGAGGAGTACGAAAGAACGCGCAGGATGATTCTTGCCATCACCGGCCAGTCGCGGCTCCTGGAGAACAACCCAGCCCTGGCCCGCTCGCTGCGCCTGAGAAACCCGTACGTCGACCCCCTGAGCATCATTCAGATCGAGCTGCTGCGTCGCAAGCGCCGAGGAGAGACAGGCGAAGACCTGGACTACGTGGTAGCGGCGACCATCAACGGGATTTCCGCCGGGTTGCGGAATACGGGATAGAGTGCCTCAAGACCACAGTGCATTTACAGTTATCTTTAGCGACAGTTAATATGATGTAGAACGGGAAGAGATGTGAAAGGGGTACATGGCGATGTTCAGGCGCTTCTCAAGGCAGGGCTCTTGCGAAAAACAGAGGAAGGCAAAACCGCTTTTCCCTTTGACGCCGTGCATGTGGACTTTATACTGAATG
>MHDY01000103.1:0-19453 GCA_001803705.1 Nitrospirae bacterium GWC2_56_14
GGAGCTGCGTCCTCAACAAGCTGTACATAGGGAACCTTCTTGACTTCCCAGGTGTCGGTCTTGATGTCGTACTTCGAGTTCACGAAGCACTTCCAGTTCTTGTCATCGACAAGATCGAAGTCGCCGCGATAGTAGTAGCCCGGGTACCGGGACTCTTCACGGAACAGGATGTGGCGTGCATGGGCTTCCACGGAAAGGATGCGGTGATAGTTCTCCCAGCAGCGCATCAGCTCGTGCAAGTCCTTGGCAGCCATCTTGGAGGTGTCTTCCTTCAGCAGCTGGAGACGTCGCAGACCCTCGTCGAGCATGGTCTTGGAGGTCATGTACCAGGTCGAGATGCCGCCAAAGTACTCGTCAGAGATCTTCTGCAGACGGGTCTGGAGCATCTTCGGCTTGATGTAGTTCGGGTTGGTACTCGGATCCGTGGTGTGATTCTTGTACTTCTCATACACCTCGAAGGGCAGATAGAGCTCGGCGGCCAGATGCTCCTCCGTCTCGTTGATCGTCGGGGTATAGTTCGGGTTGTCGAGCATGAACGCCAGTGCGCTCTTTGCGGCGATGCGGCCTTCCGCGTGCGAACCGGACGAGAACTTGTGGCCTGATGCGCCGCAGATGTCGCCGCACATAAAGAGGCCCTTCACGGTCGACGAGCGGTTGTAGTTGCCCGCGATGAACTTCTTGTTCCACTCTTCCGGAGCACCGAGGTCATCGGGACCGGCACACCAGAAGCCTGCGCAGCCTGCGTGCGAACCGAGGAGATAGGGCTCGGTCGGCATGATCTCGGAAGGAACTTTATCCGGCTCGACGTTGTTCGACGCCCAGAGGCCGGCCTGACCGATGGCCATATCGAGGAAGTCTTCCCATGCTTCGGCGACCAGGTGCTTCACCTTCTTGGCGCCTTCCTTCTCGCCCAGCTTCTCGATGAAGGTCTTGTTGATCGCGTCCATAGCGTGGTGCGTGTTCATGAGGATCGGGCCTTTGCCGAGCTTCATGTCGCGCATCATGAGGTGGTTGCGGATTGCGGTGCCGAGGTTGTCGACATACTTGCCGTACTTGGCCTTGGCTTCTGCAAGTGCTTCAGGATTAACGCAATAGTCTTCGCCGAGGGAGTTGGTTGCCTTGGCCTTGAAGAACAGGAACCATGCTCCCACCGGTCCGTAGCCGTCCTTGAAGCGGGCGGGCACGAAGCGGTTCTCCATCATGGTCAGCTCAGCGCCGGCCTGGAGGCCGAGAGCGTAACCGGAACCGGAGTTCCATACCGGGTACCAGGCGCGGCCCTGGCCTTCCTGGGTGGAGCGGGGACGGAACACGTTCACCGCGCCGCCGGCTGCCAGAACCATGGCTTTTGCCTTGAAGACGTAGATCTTGTTCTCACGGACGCTGAAACCTGCCGCTGCTGCAACGCGGTTCGGCTCCTTGGCATCGTTGTAAAGCTTCACGATGAACACGCGCTCATAGTGGTTCTGCTTGACACCCGTTGCTTCGCGGTTCGTCTGCAGGGCCTTCTTCGCGGCTTCCGCCACGATGACCTTGTAGGACTCGCCGTTGATCATGATCTGCCACTTGCCGGAACGGACCGGCTTGCCGCCGTCCTTCAGCATGCCCTTGCCGGCTTCCTTTGCCTGGAAACCGTCGAGAGAGAAGCCGTCGTCGCCCATCTTCCAGATCGGAAGGCCCCACTCCTCGAAGAGCTGCACGGAATCATCAACGTGACGGCCGAGGTCGTAGATCAGATCCTCGCGGACGATGCCCATGAGGTCGTTCCGAACCATCTTTACATAGTCCACCGGATCATTGTCACCCATGTAGGTGTTGATTGCCGACAGACCCATGGCAACGGCGCCGGACCGGTCGGTCGCGGCCTTGTCCACCATGGTGATCTTTATTTTCTTGGGATTTGCGAAACGTGCGCCTTCGAAAGCCGCGCCGCAGCAAGCCATACCACCGCCGATGAGGAGGAGGTCGGTCTCGACCGTCTCGATCTCAGGCTTCTTGCAGAATGAAAAGTTACAGGTTTCCTTTTCCATTTATTTTATCCTCCTTATTTCTTAATGACCGGCATCGGCTTCGTGGTGGTGAAGAAGCCCGGCTGTTTGAGTTTTGCCAAATCTGCTTCTGGTTTTCCCTTGTAGGGATCGACCGAACCTTCAGCAGTGGTCCTGATCGGGAATTTAAAGCGCAACAGCTTCCCGTTCCGGAACTTAATGGTCCACATGATTGAATCCGTGCCCCGCATCGGGATCACGTTCGCGCCCAGAGGAGCGAAATCCTGATACGCCCGGATCTCGATCGCCTGCTGCGGGCAGATCTTTACGCAGTTGTAGCACTCCCAGCACTGCTCTGTCTCCTGGTTGTAGGCCTTCATGAGGTCCCTGTTCAGGGTCATGAGGTCGTTCGGGCAGATATACTGGCAAGCAGTCTTATCTTGCGCCTTGCAGCCGTCGCACTTCTCGGTAATTACATAACTCGGCATGTTATTACTTCCTCCTATCTATGGAATGTAGTTAACTGCATCTGCAGTCGTTAAACCCGCTTGGTACGGGCGAACAGCCGTTCGCCCCTACTTCTTTTCCGTATGCGTGCCTTCAGCGTGGCTGTGGAGCTTGATCTCCACCTTCTCGGTGAGGCCGGCATAGTACTTCTTGAGGATCTCGAGCACTTCGGGGCGGCTGAAATGATCGGGAACGTTCTCGCCCTCGGAGAGCATCTTCCGAAGCTTGGTGCCGGAGAGCATGAGCCGGTCTTCTTTGCTGTGGGGGCAGGTCCGCATGGAGGCCATGCCGTCGCACTTGAAGCAGTAGAACGTGTGGTCGATCTTGAGCGGCTGGGTCTCAAGCGCGCCCTTTGGGATATCGTCGAAGATCTTCTGAGCGTCAAAGGGACCGTAGTAGTCGCCCACACCGGCATGATCGCGGCCGACGATCAGGTGGCTGCAGCCGAAGTTCTGACGGAAAAGCGCGTGGAGCAGCGCTTCACGAGGACCGGCATAGCGCATTTCCATGGGGTAGCCGCACTGAATGGAAGAGTCCTTCACGAAGTACTTGTCCATGAGGGTGTTGATGGCGTCGGCGCGGACATCGGCCGGGATATCGCCTTCTTTGAGCTTGCCCAGGATCTGGTGGATCAGGACGCCGTCCATGGTCTCGATGGCGATCTTGGCAAGGTACTCGTGCGAGCGGTGCATGGGGTTTCTGGTCTGGAATGCTGCGATCGTGCTCCAGCCCTTCTCCTCGAACATCTTGCGCGTCTCGACAGGCTTCATGTAGATGCCCTTGAAGGTCTCGGGGAAATGGGCCTCGGAGAGGACCTTTACCGGACCGCCGAGGTTGATGTCAGGCTGTCCCATGACCTTCTGCACGCCCGGGTGGCCGGCAACGTCGTTGGTGCGGAAGATCATCTTACACTCGTGTTCCTTGTCGGCCTTGGTCATCTCGTACTTCTCGGCGACCTTCATGGTTGCCATGATCGTACCAGCTTCCTCGTCAACAAGGCATATTTCTTCGTTCTTCTTGAGCGAGGCGGCGAACTCCTTGGAACAGGAGAGCGTCACCGGGACCGGCCAGAACGTGCCGTCGGCAAGCTTGAACTTGTCGCTGCAAACGCCCTTCCAATCCTTCTTGCCCATGAAGCCCGTGAGCGGGGTGAATGCGCCGATGCCCATCATCACGAGGTCTGCGGTCTCACGCGAGGAGATCTTGAGCTGCTTCAGGGTCTTTGCCTTCTTGAGCTCTTTTGCAAGAGCCGCGCCTTCCAGAAGAAGCGGCATGAGCTTCTTCTTTTTGCCGTGAGGCTTTACCAGTGCCATTGTGTTTCCTCCTTAATGAATTTTATAAGTCGTATAGGTCCATAGGTCGTAGAGGACCTATTGAAATCACTTTACCCGAGGACGGCCGTCACCTTGTTGAATATGTCGTTGATGCTGCCCACGCCCATGACGGTCTTCATGATGTTCTTCTTTGAGTAGTAATCGATGAGCGGCGCGGTCTGCTGCGTGTACACTTCGAGCCGCTTTTTGATGGTTGCTTCCTTGTCGTCGTCGCGCTGGAACAGGACACCGCCGCACTTGTCGCAGGTCCCTTCTTTTTTGGGGGCCGAGAAGTAGATATTGTACATCTGCTGGCAGCTTTTGCAGGTACGGCGGCCGGTGAGCCGCTTCAGAAGGTCGTTCATATCAACGTCGATATTGAGGGCAATAGTAAGAGGCATGTCCATGCCGGAGAGGATCTTGTCGAGGGCCTCGGCCTGGGCTGTGTTGCGCGGGAACCCGTCGAGGATAAAGCCGGTCTTGCAGTCGGGCTGCTTGATCCGTTCTTCAACAAGGCCGAGCACGATCTTGTCGGAAACAAGGCCGCCCGAATCCATGATCACTTTGGCCTCTTTGCCGAGCGGCGTGCCGTCGGCCACAGCCTTGCGGAGAATATCACCCGTGGAAATCTGCGGGATCTTGTACTTGTCAATCAGCATCTTTGCCTGCGTGCCTTTACCAGCACCAGGAGCACCGAGCAGCACAATCCTTTTTGCCATCGTGGAGGATCCTCCGTCAACATTATTTAATTTACAGAGAGAGAAGGTGTAAAGGCGCAATAAACCCTTTGCGACGTTTTAACCGGCCTATAATCGTTGAAATCGAGTTAATATTCAAGTTAAAAATTATAATTTGAATATTAGTTTTGTTTATAAATGGATATGCCCATGAAGAAATTTCGCCAGTTTTTCAATCGCTTTACCCCTATGACTGAGGCTATCCTTCTCATTTCCCGTCATTTCTGCAAAGGTGTTTAGAAACCCTTGGGGAATAAATACAGGATCATACCCGAATCCGGTATTTCCTTTAGGTTCCAGACCAATACGGCCTTTTGCGTAGCCAAAAAAGGTCTTCACCTGCCCGTCGGGGAAGGCCAGCGCCATGCAACAGACAAATTGAGCTCCTCGTTTTTCCTCCGGGACATTTTTCAGCTCACGCAGCAGCTTTTCGTAATTTTTTATATCGTTCCCACTGCCGGAACCGCCTGCATACCGTGCAGAATAGACGCCCGGTGCGCCGCCCAGAGCATCCACCTCGAGGCCCGAATCATCGGCCAGAGACGGTTTGCCCGTACAGGCGCAGACCTCGGCAGCCTTTTTGACCGCATTCCCTTCAAAGGTTTCCTTATCTTCCACGGTTTCCGGACAATCAGGGAAATTATCGAGCGAGAGGATCGTGACCGGAAGGTCGGCGGTGATCCGCCTGATCTCCTCGATCTTTTTTTTGTTTCGCGTGGCTAGAACGATTTCCATTTTTCTGCTTGCCATCCCTGTCAATAAAGAGAGTCCCCGGCCTCCGGCCCGGAAATGAGCGGCCACCCTATCACAAAAAACAGGACTTTGCAACCAGGGGCTCGGAGATGACATCGTAAAACGACCGGCCTGAAAATAATATATTGACAAGCCTTTTTTTCTGCGGTATATTCTAAGCACTGAAAACCAACAGAGCTTTGTTTCCTGATCAAAAACCCCAGTTATTACCTAACCCGAGCACCATAGCCAGGTAGCATACATCGCATACCGTTCCAAAATAGAAAGGTCCTGCATCCTTCTTTAACATAACTCACGAGCAGACTGGGTCGTTGTTGCAAACCTCTCATCCTTATCTCGCACTCTGATGGAATATGCTCGCCCTCTGACATCACAACTACCGCAATGAAAAAACCGGATCATCCCACCATCTCTTATGCCTCATCTGCCCAACAAACCACGGGCCAAGGAGCAACCACATGAATTTAGTAGAACTGAAAAGCAAGGAGATCTCCGAGCTTACCGCCATGGCGGACGAATTGAAGATCGAGGGCATCAGCGGTCTGCGCAAACAGGAGCTGATCTTCGCTATCCTGCAGGCCCAGACCGAAAAGAACGGAATGATCTTCGGCGAAGGCGTGCTTGAGATACTGCCCGACGGCTTTGGCTTCCTGCGGGCGCCTGATTATAACTATCTGCCCGGCCCGGACGATATCTATGTATCGCCCTCCCAGATACGCCGGTTCAGCATTCGCACCGGCGACACCGTCTCCGGCCAGATCCGGCCGCCCAAGGAAGGCGAACGCTACTTCGCCCTGCTCAAAGTTGACGCCATCAACTACGAGGACCCCGAAATTTCACGGTCCAAAATCCTCTTCGATAACCTGACCCCCTACTATCCCGAAAAGAAAATCAAGCTCGAACATTCACCGACGGACTATACGACCCGCGCCATGGACCTGGTCACCCCTATCGGCATGGGCCAGCGCGGCATGATCGTGGCGCAGCCCCGGACCGGCAAGACCATGTTGCTCCAGGCCATTGCCAAGGCGATCATCAAGAACCATCCTGACATCAAGCTGATCGTGCTCCTCATCGACGAGCGGCCCGAAGAGGTCACCGACTGGGCGCGTCAGGTCAAAGCCGAGATCATCAGCTCCACCTTTGACGAACCGCCGCAGCGGCATGTGCAGGTCGCCGACATGGTGAGCGAGCGCGCCAAGCGGTTGGTGGAGCACAAGAAGGATGTCGTTATCCTGCTGGACAGCATCACCCGCCTCGCCCGGGCGCATAATGCCATCATCCCGGCCTCAGGCAAGGTCCTCTCCGGCGGTCTCGACGCAAATGCGCTCCAGCGTCCAAAACGGTTCTTCGGCGCAGCCCGCAGCATCGAGAACGGCGGCAGCCTCACGATCCTCGCAACAGCGCTCGTGGACACCGGCAGCCGCATGGACGACGTGATCTTCGAAGAGTTCAAGGGCACGGGCAACATGGAGCTGCACCTCGACCGGAAGCTCGTGGACAAGCGCGTGTTCCCGGCCATCGACATTAACGCTTCGGGCACCCGCAAGGAAGAGCTGCTCGTCGACAAAGATGACCTGAACCGCATGTGGGTCCTCCGGAAGGTCCTGAACCCCCTGTCCACCGTGGAAAGTATGGAGTTCCTGCTGGAAAAGCTGAAACAGAACAAAACGAACCGGGATTTCCTGGATTCCATGAACAAGTAGATTTTACTTGAAATTCCGTGCTGATTAGTATAATATTCCCGTTCTCAATCAACGAGGGCCGTGGTTTCAGGCTTTCGCAGTAATTCTTTAGGAGGATCAGGTCATGAAAGAAGGCATTCATCCCGACTACAAGGTGGCAACAGTAAGCTGCGCCTGCGGGGAAAAGTTCACCACCAAGTCGACGAAAGAAACGCTCCGGCTTGACATCTGCTCGGTCTGCCATCCGTTCTTCACCGGCAAACAGAAGCTGATCGACACCGAAGGCCGCGTCGACAAGTTCCGGAAAAAATACGCCAAATAGCTTCTCCTTCGGCGGCCTTTTGGGCCGCCTTTCTTCTGGAAGAACAAGCCCCGTGAGGTTTCTCCTTTGTCCGAAAAAGTGCAAATAGGCGGCCAGGCGGTTCTCGAAGGCGTCATGATGCGGTCGCCCCATGCCTTTACCGTTGCGGTGCGCAAGGGTGGAAAGCCCGACGCCGGGATCGCCATCTTTCGCCAGACCATCCGGCCCATCGGAGAACGCTTTCCGTTCCTGAAGACCAGGATCGTCCGGGGATCGGCTGCGCTCTTTGAGGCCATGTGGCTCGGCATCCGGGCGCTGAACTTTTCGGCCAACGAAGCCCTCGAAAGCGAAGACGGGAAGAAAGAGGAGATCGGGCCGCTTGCCATGGCCGGCACCATGATCGTGGCGCTCGCCTTTTCTCTCGGGCTGTTCCTGGCGCTCCCGCTCCTGCTCACCAGCCTGCTCGGCTCCCAGTATGCGGCGGTCAACCGGCACAGCATCCTCTTCAACCTCACCGACGGCGCCTTCCGCGTGGTCCTGTTCCTGGGATACGTGTCGGGCATCTCCTATATGAAGGACATCCGCCGGGTCTTCGAGTATCACGGCGCCGAACACAAGGCCATCGCAGCTTACGAGGCCGGGGTGGAGCTTACGGTGGAGAACGCCAGGCCTTACTCCCGCATTCACCCGCGCTGCGGCACCAGTTTTTTGCTGACCGTGGTCGTCATCTCCATTGCCCTGTTCTCGCTCGTTCCGGGATCCTGGCCCTTCTGGGCAAAAGCAGCTTCCCGGATCGTGCTGCTTCCCGTGATCGCCGGCCTGGGGTATGAGTTCATCAAATACAGCGCCAAACAGTGCGACAACCCGCTGATCCGGAAACTGATGCAGCCGGGCCTCTGGCTGCAGCGCCTCACGACGCGGGAACCGTCGGATGACCAGATCGAAGTGGCCATCACGGCGATGCGTGAAGCCCTCGCCATGGAACCCCGCTAAGGCGGGGTTTTTTGTTGGAGCAAAAAGGCGTCTCTCGCAAAGCGCGCAAAGGACGCCAAGAAAATCCTAAACCACGACTTGCTTTTGGTTTTAAAACAGAAAAGATTTTGATTCAAGGTTCTCTTTGCGAGCTTTGCGAGAAATATTCTTGCCCTTTTGAGCAGAAATTGATTTACAACTGACTATGCTAAGAAAACTGGAAGCTGTTGCAGAAAAATACGACGAGCTGACCAGGCTCCTGTCCGACCCGGGCGTTGCTGCCAACCATCAGCAATACCAGAAGTACTCCCGGGAGCGGTCGGATATTGAAGACGTGGTGAACCACTACCGCGCCTACAAGGACCTGGAAAAGCAGATCAGTGAAGCAGGCGAGATCACCAACGACAAGCAGTCCGACCCCGAACTGCGCGCCATGGCCGAAGCAGAGCTCAAGGAGCTTTCGCCGAAGATCGCGCAGATGGAGCAGGAGCTGCGGCTCATGCTGGTGCCCAAGGACCCGCGTGACGACCGGAACGTCTTTCTTGAGATCCGCGCGGGCGCAGGCGGAGACGAGGCCGGCCTCTTTGCCGCGGAGCTTTTCCGCATGTACTCCCGCTATTCCGAAAAGAAGCGCTGGAAGCTCACCCTCCTCGACATGAGCACCACCGGCGTGGGCGGGGCAAAAGAAGTGATCGCCCAGATCCAGGGCAAGGGCGTGTTCAGCAGGCTCAAATACGAGAGCGGCGTGCACCGGGTACAGCGCGTGCCGGCAACGGAATCCGCCGGCAGGATCCATACTTCGACGGTGACCGTGGCGGTGCTGCCCGAGGTGGACGATGTTGAAGTGAATATCGAGCAAAAGGACCTTCGCATAGACACCTACTGCTCCTCAGGCCCCGGCGGCCAGTGCGTGAACACCACCTACTCGGCGGTTCGCATCACGCACATCCCGACCAACGAGGTCGTCGCGGTCCAGGACGAACGCTCGCAGCTGAAAAACCGCGAGAAGGCCATGAAGATCCTTAAATCCCGTTTGCTCGAAAAAGAACGGGCCCGGCAGGATGCCGAGACCGCCCAGGATCGCAAGTCCCAGGTCGGATCAGGCGAACGCAGCGAAAAGATCAGGACCTACAATTTTCCGCAGAGCCGCGTGACCGACCATCGCATCGGTTTGTCGCTCTACCGGCTTGATGCGGTCATGGACGGCGATCTCGATGAGTTCATCGACGGACTGACTTCGGCAACGAATGCGGAACGGCTGAAAAACCTCTGAACCATTTCGGATTGCGGATTTCGGATTAGAACCTCGACCCATGATTTCACAATCCGCAATTTAAAAACTTGACCATCATTGAAACGATCAACAGGGCAGCCGCGCGGCTGTCGGCACACAAGGTGGACAACGCTCGCTGGGATGCGGAGCTGCTCCTCTGCCATGTACTGGGCCGCGACCCGGCCTGGCTCCTGGCACACATGCAGGACCGGATCGACGAGCAGTCGCTCAGGCTTTATGAGCGGGTAATCGACCGTCGGGCCGTGCGCGAGCCCCTCCAGTACATCACGGGCAAACAGGAGTTCTGGGGCCTGCCTTTTAAGGTCACGCCTGATGTACTGATCCCAAGGCCGGAGACCGAGTTCGTTGTTGAAGCAGCGCTCAAGGCAGTGAGCATGACCATTGCGCCGGTCATCATCGACGTCTGCACCGGTTCCGGCTGCATTGCCATCAGCCTGGCAAAGGAGCTCCTGAACGCGCAGGTCTTTGCTACGGATCGATCGGAGCAGGCGCTGGGAATTGCACGGGAGAACGCCCGCATGAACCAGGTCGCTGACCGCATCCGGTTCCTTTTCGGAGACCTGTTTGCGCCGGTCAAGGAACTGGACCTTCGCGGGAAAGTTGATGTAATAGCAGCGAACCCGCCCTATATTCCCATGGGCGACCTGGCTGCGCTTCAGCCCGAGGTCAGGGATTTCGAGCCGGAGATGGCGCTTATAGCCGGGCCTCAAGGGACCGAGATCGGGACAGCGATCATAGAGCAGGCGCCGGCATTCCTGAAAAAGGGCGGCGCGCTCATCATGGAAATGGGCATGGGCCAGACTGCCGGGTTCAGCTCCATCATCAAAGATACCGGGGACTACAAAACGATCGAGATCATCAAGGACCTTGCAGGAATTGAGCGGGTCCTTGTAGCAAGAAAGGCGTAGCCGTAAGCATACAGGATTCTGACTACTGGCTCCTGTCTCCTGGCTACTGTTTTCATCATGAAATCAATCTACATCAACGGCGGAAAAAAACTGAGCGGCGAAGTATCGATCAGCGGCGCAAAGAACGCTGCGCTCCCGATCCTTGCGGCAGGCCTTTTGTGCGGCGGAAAACATCGCATAACGAACGTGCCGCAGCTGGCCGACGTAACCACCTTCGGCAGGATCCTCCAGAACATGGGGATCGCCTTCGAGCGACAGGGCCACGAGATCACCATCGACTCCACGGGCCTTACGAACCCCGAAGCGCCTTATGATCTCGTGCGCACCATGCGCGCTTCGGTGCTCGTGCTGGGGCCGTTGGTAGCTCGCATGGGCAAGGCGCGGGTCTCGCTGCCGGGCGGGTGCGCCATCGGCGCCCGGCCCATCAACCTGCATCTCATGGGACTTGAAAAACTGGGAGCAACCGTCGAGATCGAGCACGGCTATGTCGTGGCAAGCGCGAAAAAGCTGCGCGGCGCCCATATCTGCTTCGATACCGTGACGGTCACCGGCACCGAGAACCTCATGATGGCAGCCGCCCTTGCCGAGGGAGAGACCACGCTGGAGAATGCGGCGAGAGAGCCCGAGATCGTCGACCTCGCTCATGCGCTCATACAGATGGGTGCGAAGATCGAAGGAGCGGGAACCGACGTTATCAGGATCCAGGGCGTCGAGAACCTCCGGCCCATGGACTATACGGTCATGCCCGATCGGATCGAGACCGGCACCTTTGTGATCGCTGCTGCTATTACGAACGGTGATATTTTGATCAAGAATTGCTTCGCAGGCCACCTTGACGCGGTCATCTCGAAAGTGACCGAGGCAGGCGCCATCGTGACCGCAACGGACCATACGATCCATGTACAGGGCCAGCGCGTAATCCGGCCCGTAAACGTAAAAACGCTCGAATACCCGGGATTCCCCACGGACATGCAGGCCCAGATCATGAGCCTTATGGCGCTGGCAGACGGCGCAAGCATGATCAACGAGACCATTTTCGAGAACCGCTTCACCCATGTTGCCGAGCTCCGCAGAATGGGCGCTGATATCCAGACAGACGGACGCACGGCCATTATCAAAGGCGTGCCGAAGCTGTCGGCAGCGCCGGTCATGGCAACGGACCTCCGGGCGAGCGCGTCGCTCATCCTGGCAGGCCTCGCTGCCGAAGGGCAGACCGTCATTTCGCGCATCTACCATCTCGACCGCGGATATGACAATATCGAGCAGAAGCTGTCGGCGCTCGGAGCGGACATCAGAAGAGCATAGGAAACAAAGAAACGGAGAGGGGGCGAGCGGGTGAACCGGTGAAGACCAAATCACTCCCCGACTCTCCGGTTCATAATTCTTACCAAAGAGAAAAAACATATGAAGATCTTCGATTCACAGCACCAGGACATCGCATCAGAGCTTAAACGGATCATCAACCGCGGTGAAACTGCGACCGACGAAGTTGCCGTCGTGGTAAAAGAGGTTGTGGAGCGCGTGCGCAAGGAAGGCGATCCGGCCCTGCTTGAATACACGGAGAAGTTCGACCGGGTGGCCCTTACGCTTAAGGACATTAAAGTAACGCCGCAGGAGATCAAGGACGCCTACAGCCACGTTGACCAGAAAAAGGTGGACGCCCTGAAGCTTGCTGCAACGAACATCCGTTCCTTTCACGAGAAGCAGAAGATCAGCTCCTGGGTCAACCAGGAAGCTGACGGCGTCATTCTGGGCCAGCTCGCGCGACCGATCCGCAGCGCCGGGGTCTATGTGCCCGGCGGCAAGGCCTGCTACCCGTCATCAGTGCTTATGAACGTCATCCCTGCCAAGGTCGCGGGTGTGGAACAGCTCATCATGTGCTCTCCTGTTCCGGGAGGAAACCTGAACCCCTACATCCTGGTTGCAGCGGACATCGCCGGCGTCAGCGAGATCTACAAGATCGGCGGAGCCCAGGCCATCGCAGCCATGGCCTACGGCACGGCAACGATCCCGAAGGTCGACAAGATCGTAGGCCCGGGCAACATTTATGTAGCAACTGCTAAAAGATACGTCTTCGGCCAGGTGGACATCGACATGATCGCCGGACCGAGCGAGATCCTGGTCATTGCCGACGACAGCGCTGATCCGGCCTTCGTAGCCGCAGACCTGCTCTCGCAGGCTGAACACGATGAGCTCGCGTCGTCGATCCTGGTCACCACCTCGCCGGTGCTTGCAGAGAAGGTCAATGCTGAAGTGGAGCGCCAGCTCGCGAACCTTTCGCGAAAAGAGATCGCCCGCAAAGCCATTGACCGCTTTGGAGCCATCGTGCTGGTCAAGACCCTGCAGGAGGCTGCCGACGCGTCGAACTCCATTGCCCCGGAACACCTCGAGCTTGCCGTGGAAAAACCCTTTGACCTTCTGGCGCTGATCAAGAACGCAGGCGCCATTTTCCTCGGCCATTACACGCCCGAGTCCGTGGGAGACTATATTGCCGGACCGAACCATGTGCTCCCGACCGGAGGCACCGCTCGTTTCTTCTCCCCCCTGTCCACGGACAGTTTTATGAAGAAATCAAGCCTGATCTTCTATACCAAAGAAGGCCTGCACAAGGTTGCCGAGGCCGTAATGCAGATCGCCGATGTGGAAGGCCTGGAAGCGCACGGGAATACTATCCGGATCAGGATGGCGAAGAAGTAATAAAAAAGGAGCCAGAAGTCAGGAGTCAGGAGTCAGAAGAAGGGCTTGTTATCATGCTTTTATTCTGGCTTCTGGCTACTGGCTCCTGACTTCTTGAAACATACAAGGAGATATCATGCCTGCAAAAACAAAAAAAGCGACAAAGAAAAAACCCTCGACTGAGACACCCAAACTCAAGCTCGGCCTGCCGAAAGGCAGTCTCCAGGAGTCGACCTTCAAGCTCTTTGGCAAGGCAGGATACCGGGTACAGGTCAGCTCACGGAGCTACTACCCGACCATCGACGACCAGCACATCGACTGCACGCTCGTCCGCGCCCAGGAAATGGCGCGCTATGTTGATATCGGGATCTTCGACGTGGGGCTCACCGGCAAAGACTGGATCCTTGAACAGAACGCCGACGTGGTCGAGGTCGCCGAACTCCGCTACGCAAAGGGCGGCCTGAACCCCGTACGCTGGGTCGTGGCCGTGCCGGAAGATTCGCCCATCAAGTCTGTCAAGGACCTGAAAGGCAAGCGCATCGCAACAGAGCTCGTAGGCTACACCAAGCGGTATCTCAAATCCAAGGGAGTCACCGCCGACATCGAGTTCTCCTGGGGGGCTACTGAAGTAAAGCCGCCGCGCCTGGCCGACGCCATCGTGGAGCTTACCGAGACCGGCAGCTCACTCCGCGCGAACAACCTCCGCATCGTCGAGGTCATGCTTGAGTCCACAACCCGGCTCATCGCGAACAAAAAGGCCTGGAACGACCCCTGGAAACGGAAAAAGATCGAAAGCATGGCCATGCTGCTCCAGGGTGCGCTGGCTGCCGAGGAAAAGGTCGGATTGAAGATGAACGCGCCCAAAGCGAGCCTGAAGGAGATTTGCGGCCTCCTTCCGTCGATGCACGCGCCCACGATTTCGCACCAGACCGACCCCGAGTGGGTGAGCCTCGAGGTCATCCTCGACGAAAAAGTTGCCCGCGACCTGATCCCCCGGCTGAAGCGCCGCGGAGCTTCGGGGATCGTTGAGTATCCCCTGAACAAGGTCATATCGTAACAGAGATCTAGACACGAAAGGCGGCCATTTGGCCGCCTTTTTTATTTCAAGAGAGCGAAAAAACTCGTATTGCGCCCTGCGAACCCCCGCGCAATTACATAACCATCAGGGGACCGTATTTCTGCTTCAGCATCTCCTGCATGCGGGCCACAAGCTTGAAAGACTCCTTCAGCATGGTCCTCTCCAGCGTGCCGAGACGCTGCGGATCGATGAAATTGTCCGGCTCGCCCCCGGCCTGAAGCTGCTGGTACTGGTGGCGGATCCTGAGCGACATCAGAAATTCGAACGCCTGTTGCAGGTCATTCGACAACGGTCCCAGGTCGCGGCAGCGGTCCTTCACCTCCGTAAGCCGGTCCAGGGTGGAGGTATGATACACCTTCTGTTCCAGCGCGGAAAGCCTGGCCGCATCGATGATCGGGCCGAGGCCGTTGAGCTTGATGTTGAACCTCCCCTGGTGGATGCCTTTCTTTTCACCGGTGATCCCCCCGAAAAAACCGAGCGGCGGCCTGTTGTTGAGCATCACCGCCGCCATGTGGGCATGAAAGAGCTTATTGTCCCTGACGGCGTGTCCCAGGAACGCCCTGAGCTTTTCCGCCAGCAGCAGGTCGCCGTGAACGGGTCTGAAGTCGAAAAAGATGAGGGACTGGAGGATCGATTCCGGCGTGGGTTTCTGGATCCAGTTCGAGAAGTATTTTTTCCAGACGCCGAGCGGCTGGCGCCATTGTGGGTTGCTCGCCATGTAATTCGCGCTGCACGGCGGGAAGCCGCAGCGTGCGAGGGAGTCCTTCATGCGCTCGCTGAATTCTGAAAAATACCGGGTGGCCTCGTCGCTTCCCTCCGGCAGGTCCTCATAGATGATGGCGTTGTCCTGGTCCGTCTTGAAGGTCTGCTCTTTCCTTCCCTCGCTGCCGAAGATGATCCAGCAATAGGACGCGGGCGGGCGGCCCATCCGGGACTCCGTGATCTCAAGGACCTTTTTGAGCAGCCGGTCGTTGACCTCGGAGATGATCCTGGTTATGTTGCTTGCAGTCGCCCCTTCCCTGATGAGTATGGTTATGATCCTGTTGATCTTCGCGGCCGCGGGAGCCAGCCCGTCGATCGTGTCCTGGCTTTCGATCTCCCGGGCGACGGAGAGGGGGGAGGTCCCCTGCAGAATCATGAGGTCATGGCTGGTAAGTATGCCGGTCAGCTCTCCCTTGCCGACCACAAGCAGATGGTGGATATTGTACCGCATCATTTTGAGGAGGGCCTCGAAGCAGCGGTCTTGCTCCTCCGCCTTGATCAGGGTGACGCTCATGATATCGCCCACCCGCCCCGCGCTGTCCCTCCCTTTGGAGACCACCTTGTTCCGGAGGTCCTTGTCCGTGATCATGCCGGAAGGAAGCCCCAGGGCGTCGAGCAGGACCAGGCAGCTGATATTGCGGCTTGCCATGATCTCCGTTGCCTCCCGGATGGAGATGTCCTCCGAGGCGGTTATCACGTTCCTGGTCGCGAGGTCTCCCAGGATGTTCGTGAACAGGAGCTTGTCCCCGCCGCCGTACAAGAGCGTCCTGTCGCGGATCTCCTTGTAGGCCATGTCCATGAGCCGCTTCATGAGGGTCTTCAGGCAGAATTCGGAGAATGCCGCGTTCGTTTTAAGCAGCCCCAGGACCGTCTCTTTCCCGAGCTGGTAGCACGACGTGTCCTCCAGGGCCACGATCGTGTCCTGCGACAGGTCGCTGAACAGAAAGGAGCGCAAACCGAAGAATTCGCCGCTGGTCCGGGAGTCTACCAGCACTTCTTCCTCTTCATTCGTCCGCACGAAGACCTTGACCGCTCCGCTCCGGATGATGTTCAGGTGCTCCGCCGCCGGCCCGCTCTGGCTTACGATCGTCTCCCCCTTGGGGTGGAACACCAGCGTCATGTCTTTTACAATAGTGTCGAGAATCCCGCTGTCGAGGCGATCGAAGGGGGGCGTTCGCTTGAGGAATGCGACTGTTTCTTTGGTGATCATGGCACGGTCCGCAGTGGGTCAGCCGCCCGGTTTATCGAGGGCCTTTCTGACCGCTTTCTTCATCTCTTCATGCATGAGGGGTTTGATGATGAAATCGCAGGCCCCTGCCTTGAGGGACTCCACCGCTGTTGTCAGGGAGGCATAGGCCGTGATGACAATGACTTTTTGCGCGGGATTGGTCTTGCGATAATTCGTCAGGAGCTCGATGCCGCTGATGCCGGGAAGGATGATGTCCGTGATGATAAGATCGTAGGAACGATGTTCGAGGAGTTTGAATGCCGATTCCGCGCTGTCAGCGATGTCCACGTCATAGCCGTCGCGTATGAACACCCGCTGCAGCGACTCGCAGAGAGTATCCTCATCTTCAACTATGAGCAGTCGTTCAGCCATAACGCCTTACGGGAGGAGCGGTTGTTCAGTGCGGTACTGTATGAAAAATTGTACCACCTCTATGGAAAAAAGAAAAGCGGTTATTGGCTCCCGCTCATGTACCGCCATTCCGCTCCAGAAATTTCCTCAACTCCTCCTTCAACTTCCGCTGGTCCGTGATTGGTTTCGAGCACCGCTTTCCGGCGCAGAGATACACTGTTTCCCGCTTCGGATACCCCAGTTTTTTTATCAATGCCCCATCATCTGCGACCGAAAGCACCCTGACGACTTTGTTCGGCACATAGACATCTCTGATCGCCGCCAGGTACGATCTCACTGCTTTTCTCTTCCCGATTATCGTGATCTCGATGGGGTTCTCTACTGCCCCCAGGAGTGCGCTGCCATAGGCCGCGGCATTTGGCGTATACTCCTGATACGTTCCGCGAAAAGCGGCAAGCGCTTCATCACGGATCTTTTTTTGATCCTGAGACTCTTCGACAGCGAGCACCCTCCCCATGAACCGGAGTGCCCGATAATTGGCAAGGTTGTGGTTCACGCTGGACAGAATTCCCGGGACGATCGGCGTGGCGAGCGGTGCGGCGAGCGACGGCCGGAAGCGTTTCGCAGCGGCATCGTAGAACCTGCTCTTGAGAAGCGCGTTAATCTCCTTTGCCGCGATCAAGTAGCGCTTTTCCCCTGTCGCGTTATAGAGATCGAGCAGTGCCGAGCCCACGAGCACATTGTCGGACAAGAGGCCCTCAAGGCTGCGTGTTCCGCTGCGGGAGAAGTGATAAAAGCCCGTTTCCCTGACAAAGAGATCTGCCAGTAGATAGTCTGCAGCCTTCCTTGCCATATCAAGATACTGTTGTTCTCCAACAGCGCCGTATGCCGAGACCAGGGCGCTGATCATGAGCGCCGACGAATCGGCATAGACGGTCCTGTCCACCGCAGGCGCCGTCAATCCCTTGCGATTCTCGCTCGTGTAATACGCTTCGTCGGCATCCTGGCTTCCGAAGAACGCCCCAGTCGACGCATCATAGAGATTCTGCCGGACGTAATGAACACACGTGCGCACGATCTTTTCATATTCTTTGCTGCCGAAGACCAGCGAGGCTTCGGCATAGTTCCTTATCATGCCGGCATTCAGATCCAGCATCTTTTCATAGTGCGGTTCCGACCAGTCCGGTTTCGTGGCATACCGAAAGAAACCGCCTTCGACCTCGTCAAAGAGACCGCCTTTGGCCATATGATCGAGGGTCGTTGTCACGATCCGTTTGACCAAAGGGTCCTGCTTCTGTGAATATCGGGCAAGAAGGAAATCGAGCGACTCGGGACTGGGGAATTTCTGGCCTGTGCCGAAACCGCCGTGCTGTTCATCAAAAACGTCTGCAAGGGACTTGACGATCGCGCCCAGGTCTTTTTCCCCGGGTGCGGGTGCGCCGGCGGACTCTCCCTCGGAAAGATCGCGCTTCGCCAGAGCGACCCTTGTTTCCTCGAGCCAGCCCGTGATCGTGCCGCGGTCATGCTGGAAGATATCGGTGATCTGCTTCATTCTCCCGAGCAGGTCGTCCGGCGGGATATAGGTGCCTCCCGTCAGGACCTCTCCCTGCGGCGTCATGATCACCGTGCTGGGCCAGCCGCCCTGGTTGTACAGCGCGTCGATGTCGGGCCGCATGTCCGAATCCACCCTGATGGGAAGGAAATGATCATTGATGAAAGCGATGATCTCTTCGTTCGAATAGGTGGTCTCGTCCATGACATGGCACCAGTGGCACCAGACCGCGCTGAGCGACAGCAGGACGAGACGGTCCTGCTTCTTCGCTTCGTCCAGCGCTTCCGGGCCCCAGGCCCTCCAATGGATAAGATGCGCCTTGTTCGGTTTGGGCGAAAAACGGAAGTCGGCGGCTGCCGCACCCCGGCAGAGAAGCATCAGAACGAAGATAACGACCAGAATATTTTTCATGGCACCTCAGGGGCCCGATCATGCAGGTCATTCACGTTCTTTCATATCCGTTCAGGCGGTTCGTGACTTCGAGTCTTCGCGGCAGATTCCTGGTCCCGCTTTATGCCAAAGGATGTCCGCCATCCGGCTCTTCTTCACGATCCATAGCGGTTTCAGCATGCTCCACGCCGCTCTTCTCCCAGGCATCGACCCAGGCGCCGGCTTCCTGGTACCACTCCTGAAAGCGGATCAAATTGTCGCGCCCCACGTACAGCGAACGCAGATACTCCTGGGTAATGTCCGCGGGCAGGCCAAGGGTCGGAAGGGTCACGACCGATTCATGCCCGGCGCCTCCGGCTTTGGTATGCGGACCGGGGGCAATGGGCATCCAGAAAGCGTAGCGCGGCAGCGGCTTGCCTTTCGGCGCCTGCCGGTTGGCCGTCTGCACAACTTTTGTCGAAAAATCCTTCAGCACTACTTCAAATGACTGCGAGGCTTTTCCCTTGAACGTAATAACGATCGGCTCAGAAGCCCCTTGGACCGCCGCAAGCACCTGCAGGTGTCCTCGCATGTTCGCGCCCATGGCATAAGCTTGGCGCGGATAGTACGCCGTTTCCGCGCCTTGCCGGACGAACCAGCGAAAGCGCGTGCGGATCGGGGCTATGCCGACGCTCTGCGCTGTCAGCGCGGCTTCTTCCTTTCCGCTGCGGAACGTTATCCGCTCCTTTGTCCAGCCCGGAAGTGCGGAGCCGTTTGACAGATACTTTTCCGGCAAGACCACTCCGCCGGTAAATTGCACACCCCCCAGGGCCTTGAGCGCCTGCTGCCCGTTATGCCACTGGGCGACCGGATACACAGGAACGATCTGTTCGGAAGCATTCGGGTCCACGACGTCATAGTCGAAATCAGCGTTGCTCATAAATCCTCCTTGGTAACACGTGCCGCGATATTACGGAATGAT
>MHDY01000103.1:19571-21257 GCA_001803705.1 Nitrospirae bacterium GWC2_56_14
TCTAGCAATTTTTACCGTCAATTATGAGATTGATTTTTTTCTGGTCTGCGCAACGCCAATTGCAAGTATAAAAACCACGACAGCGCCAATGATGCCTGCGAGAATTGTTGCCACTGCCTCGTTATTAAAGCCGGGCATCACATAATCAGGAATTAAATTATATATCGAATCTTGAGCCACAGATAAAAATCCTTGTTGTTCGGCGACCCATTCAAGTCCGTCAGGATGGCTTGAAGCCAGAGGAGATAAAATTGCAAGCACCAAAGTAATTACTCCGCCACCTATCAAGATTCCTTTATTTGTGGTCTTCAAGACACCACTTATTTTCAACAAATCTTTCCGTGTTGCGTATATAAAACTAACGGCTCCTAATGTAATTAACGCCTCGCCAACACCTATTAACGCATGTATTAATGCCATTGCCGGAACAGCAATGTTAGCGGGGGAAGTTCCTGATGATGCCAATTCGAGCGCACAAGCTAAAGAAGCAAATAAAATTGAGAACCATGCTGAAACTACCGAGCCAGAAAAAAGAGCGGTTCTTTCATTTTTGATCAATTTATTTGTTAAAGTGATAACAGCGTAAGAAACAAACACACCAACAACTGCCATGTTAAATAGATTGGCGCCAAGGGCAATTAGTCCGCCGTCTTGAAAAACAAGAGCCTGGATGGAAACAACAGAAGTCATAACCAAAATCGCTGCCCACGGTCCAAGCAGGATGGTGGCGAGCGCAGCCCCTAATAAGTGACCGGAGGTTCCGCCAGCGACACTGAAGTTCAACATTTGACCCGCAAAAATCGCAGCAGCTAAAATTCCCATCAGTGGAATCTCTTTTTCACCCAACTGTTTGCTGGTTTTACGCAAAGCGATGCCAATAACAATGACGCTAACCACCCAAAGCACTATCGAAACAGGAATACTCAAAAAACCATCAGGAAGATGCATGAACAATTTACCAGTTAACACGATGTTCCCTCCCATTAGTGAAAGATGATACAATTTCTTAGAGACAGAGATATTATAATGCAAATCTTTGCAATTGCAATAATTTGAGATATGAGAAATTCTTCAGCCGACCAACTCATCCTGGAAACCTTGGGAACTCAAAAATCCCATCTCACCTCGCATCAAATTTTCGAGGGGGTTCATCTTCGATTACCAGCCCTGAATCCATCCACGGTTTACCGGGCGCTCGACCGGTTGGTGAGTCAAGGCAAAGTCACCGTTTCAGACATGGGGCTGGGCGCAGCCGTTTTTGAATTGGCAGGCGAAAATCCGCATCACCATTTGGTCTGCCAGGGTTGCGGATATATCACCATGATCGAGGATGATCAAATTGCTCCTCTAATTTCAAAATTGGAAAAAAATTATCACTATAAGATTAAAACCAACCACCTGGTATTGTTTGGTTTATGCGAGAAATGCCAGGATTCTCATTAGTTATCAATTTTTTATTAAAATTCACAACAATTTAATTCCAATATATCCAAATAAAAGCGATAATAATATTGAATTGGTTATCTAATAATCCATTTAAGGTTTATTGGTATTGCACGGTCATTTGACTAATTTATAAATCAAATGATTGTTATTACATCTTCATACATCGAGGATCTCCAACAGACACCGCTGATCGCTAAAACAAAATTTCAATTGAACAGCATCAATCATCGCAGTAAAAAC
>MHDY01000103.1:21276-22387 GCA_001803705.1 Nitrospirae bacterium GWC2_56_14
TTTAATCACATAAGAATTACGTTCAAGGTTTTTATTCCGTTTATTGTGGCTTTGATTTTTCTTTTTATTGTGAGTGGGTTGGCAATTAGCTTGATTATTCAATCAATGCCCTCTGCAGACCAGTTCACATTTATAGAATTGATTAGAAATAAACCTTTTATGCTTATTCTCATTTTTAATATTCTGGCCATAGGAATTGGATTAACCATTTCGACTATGACAGCAAATAGTATAGGTAATCCTATGCGTCAAATATCAAACAGCATGGCAAAACTGGCTTACGGTGATCAAAATAGAAACAGCACTTCACGTATCACTGAAGCTATCACAGGAAGAAACGACGAAATCGGAGCTATTGGACGTGCTTTTTGCGGTATTAGCGATTATATGATTGGGGCGGTAGAGGTAGCCAATAAGATTTCGACCGGTGATTTAACCACCGACGTAAAGCCCTTTTCAGAAAAAGATGAACTAGGAATAGCGTTTAAAGAAATGACAGTCTACCTGGGATCATCAGTTAATACTATTGCTGAAAAAGCAGCCATTGTAAGTTCCTCATCAATTCAACTTGCAAATGCTGCAAACGAGGCTGGTTTGGCAACGTCTCAGATCGCGACCACAATTCAACAAGTGGCGCAGGGAACCTCAGAACAAAGCACTTCCATCAATAAAACCGTGTTTTCAGTAGAACAGATGACTCGTGCTATAGATGGGATTGCCTCCGGGGCAATCGATCAAGCAAGTGCCACCAATAGGGCGGCAGACATTACTAATCAGTTGAATAATGCCATTGAACAGGTATCAAAAAACGCCCAGACAGTGGTGCAACAGGCAAATATCGCTGCTTCTTCTGCCCGCTTGGGTTCAAACAAAGTGCAAGACACTTTGAATGGTATGCGAGAAATCAAACAAAGCGTTGATTATTCCGCTCAAAAAATAAAAATAATGGGCACCCAATCAGATCAGATAAATGATATTGTAGACACAATCGATGATATAGCCTCACAAACCAATTTACTGGCTTTAAATGCAGCAATAGAAGCTGCCCGTGCCGGAGAAGCCGGAAAAGGTTTTGCGGTTGTAGCAGATGAAGTAAGAAAACTGGCTGAAC
>MHDY01000103.1:22414-25183 GCA_001803705.1 Nitrospirae bacterium GWC2_56_14
AATCAGTTGCTGCCATGGATAAGGAAGTTCATGAGGTTGAAAAAGGTGTTGAAATTGCAAATGAAGCCGGTGTGACACTTGAAGACATTTTGAAAGCTACAGAAGAAGTTAACCGGCAGGCAGAAGAATCCGCTACGGCAGCACAATTGATGACTGCATCTGCCAATGAATTGGTAACTGCCGTGGATTCAGTATCAGCCGTTGTCGAAGAAAACACAGCCTCAACTGAACAAATGTCAGCAAGCTCATCTGAAGTCTCTCAATCCATAGAAAATATTGCATCGATAGCCCAAGAAAACTCAGCTGCTGTTGAAGAAGTATCTGCCTCTGCTGTAGAAATGGCAAACCATGTTGAACATGTAAGTTCCTCGGCCGCATCCCTGGCAGATCTTGCCACTGATCTTCAAGAAATTGTGCAGCGCTTCAAATTGCACTAATAGTGACAAAAAACGGATAATCTGTCACTATCATTTAAGACAAACAGGATATATTATCTAGAAATTACATTTCTACAAAATTGATTAATGGTGAAAATAAACTGAAGGTGAGTTGCTCATGGTCGAACTTAATGATTTAAATAACCTGCTGGAAAAGCAAAAAACCGCTGCTTTTAATATAAAAGGAGCGGCTGGTGAAATTAACATGATCGCCATTAACGCAGCAATAGAGTCTGCCCACGCTGCAGCCGGAATCCGCTCAATGATGGAAAAAGTATTGGACGGAATGATGTCTACAGTTTGTCGGATGATTACCAGATTGTTGGATTCAAGCAGTTTTCCTTTGGAACAAAACAAAATGGAGGAATTTGCAACCTGGGTTGGTATCGATGAAATATATATTACTGATGCAGATGGTGTGACTGTTGGTTCAAATTTGGGAGCAGCTTATGGTTGGCGTTTCCCGGATGACCCCAATTCTCAAGCTTTTGCATTTCGAAAACTTATTGGATCGAAAGATGGAATCGTGACTCAATCGATCAAATCACGTGATTTGGATTCGCAAATGTTTAAATTTGTTGGTGTTTCTCGTACAGATGAACCTGGTATCGTGCAAGTTGGATACAAAGCTGAAACCATCACCAAATATCAGGTGGAAATCGGTGCTGTCTTTGGCATTCTAGCCAGTGAAATTAAGAACCTGGGCGGACGAGTAACCACTGCTTCTAAAGCCATGCTAGACATGACCAACGAATTGGAAAAAGACATAAAAACCAAATCCTGAAAAAAAGTTCTGACTGATTGTCAGAACTTTTTAATCGAACTAGTTAGGCCAGACTTTTTGATAGTTCGCCAGTAACAAATCACACATCTGATCAAATTTTGGATCCACAACTTGTCGGGCTGGATCAGCCTTGTGCCATGTTATGATCTCTTCCGCACCGCGAGAGAAAGGCATGGTGCATATAAATTCTGGAACTACCTGTTTGATCTTGCTGTTGTCAAAAATGGCACTGTGCGCTTTATCACCCAACAGACTTGCTCCAATATTCTTATCGTATGCGGCTATCAATTCAGAGGGCACATGCACCAACTGCGGGGTAACCCCCGCTGCATCTGCTAACATCAAATGAATCTGATTCCAGGTGAGCCATTCATCTGATGTGATGTGGAAGATCTCACCCGTGGCGCGTGAGTTACCCAACAACCCAACAAAACCCTTGGCAAAATCAGTGTTATGGGTCAGGGTCCAGATGGAAGTGCCGTCGCCGTGGACGATGACCGGCTTGCCTTTAAGCATGCGGTCAATTACGGTATATCCACCCTCAATCGGCAAACTGGTGCGGTCATATGTGTGAGAAGGGCGCACAATGGTGAATGGGAATTTGCTTTTCCGATACTCCGCGACCAACAGTTCTTCGCAGGCAATCTTGTTACGTGAATATTCCCAAAACGGGTTCTGAAGCGGGGTTGATTCTCGAATCGGCAGGTTGGAAGCCGGTGTTTGGTAAGCTGAAGCCGAACTGATGAATACATACTGTCCGGTTTTACCAATGAAGAAGTCAAGGTCTTTTTGCACATCCTGCGGGGTATAGGCGATCCAATCCACAACCACATCGAAGTCTTTTCCAGCCAAAACCGATCGTATGGAGGTCGGGTCGTGAATATCCGCGTTTATGATCTTGGCGCCTTCTGCGGTTGGTCGGGAGGATTTTCCGCGGTTGAGCAGGGTAAGGTCAATCCCCTTTTTAATTGCCCTGGTTGCGCAAGCCGTGCTGATGATGCCGGTGCCGCCGATAAATAACACTTTCATAATTGTCTCCTCTACTCCCAACTATTTAAAAATAATTATAAGACTCTTGAGTATTTAATGATTTAATGCGCATGATTGAATTTCAGCAGAATTCGCTGTATAGTCAATTTAGACAAATCATTATTGAATTATTATAGCGGGGGTTATTATTGGTTGAAGAAAAAAACCACAGCATCTTCCTTGCCCTCTAAGTGTAAAACAAAATTGATCCTCTAATATTGTTTCATAGTAGGTGGCGAAAAATGGCAAAAAAGGATGCTGAAAAAACAAAAATCAAACCCAAAAGAAAACGAAGGCATACTTCAAGTTGCGCACATTCAAAAAGCCCGGTAGACAAATGTAAATGCGTTTGTGAAGGTTCACTTCATGGTATTTCATCGTAATTAACTTCATAAATCTATTATTGCAACTCATTGATTGTATTTTTGGCAACAATGGATAAGGATAGTAAATTACTATTTTCATCCGTTCTGCTATACTTACCTCATGCTAGAAATAAGCCAGAATATCCACCTTGAA
>MHDY01000104.1 GCA_001803705.1 Nitrospirae bacterium GWC2_56_14
AATGTCACCATGGGTGACGGCAGCAAGCATGTCCATATCGTAAAATACAGCGGCACCGACACTGGTGAAGTTCTCTGGGAGCACACCTACGAACCAAGCGCTCCGGCCCATACCTCCGACACGGTCGCTTCGCTGGCGGTCTATGGGACCAGCGTCTATGTCACCGGCGTAGCACGCATATCCGGCAGCACCAACGACGACATCCTGATTCTCAAATACGACAACAGCTACTCCGACGGTCTTTCCCATGCCCCGCTGGCAGCAGTAGTCTATGACCGGTCCGGCACGCAGGACGTGGGTGACGGCATCTCCGCCGCAGCCGGCGGCGTGGCGGTTGTCGGGCGCACCTGGGACGGTGCGGAATTCGACATGCTGACCCTGAAATACGACCTGGGCCTCACCGACGCCAGCAGAAAGACCTGGCAGCACTCCTCCCCCGGCGGCAACTCCGCCGGCAACAACGGCTCCTGGGGCAGATACGTCAAGGTCGACCCGGACGGCAACGTCATTGCCAGCGGCTTTGACATCTCCAGCAGCAGCGACAAGGATATCTACACCGCAAAATACTGCGACAACGCCACGCCTGTCACCTGCAATGGTGTTGCGCAAGGGATCATGGCCTGGGAAAAACGCTACCAGGGCAGTTTTGCAGACGATGTAAAAGACCTGGCCATCGATGCCAACAAGGATGTCTACATCACCGGTGTCACCTCGCCCATGTCGTCGGACACCAACTTCTACACCGCCAAATATAGCGGTCTTGACGGGACACAGGCCTGGGAGGCCAAGACAGACGGCGGCAGCAGCATTGACATGCCCAACGCCATGCTGATTGATGACGGTGTCAATGGCGAGGTCTATGTGACCGGCTACGCCAAACAGAACGGCGTGGACACCATTCAGACCATGAAGTACCGGAAAAATGCCACCACTGGCCGTCTGCTCTGGCAGCAGACCTTCAAAAACCCCGATAACGCCGACAATCCGGCTGGTAACCCGGAACTGTTCGACATACGCGGCACCGGCATCGGCCTCTCATCGGGCGGTGTGGTGGTGGCCGGCTGGGCCTCCAAGTTGAGTACGCCCAACATTGCCGCCGGCAACGCCACGGCCGGGAGCCTCGCCACGCTACAGCACAGCGGCAAAACCTGGACCCCCTCCCAATACGCCAACTACTACCTCAAGATCACGGCTGCCGACGCCAACAGCGGCCAGGTCCGTCCGATCACCAACAACACCGCCGACACCCTGACGGTCTCGCCCGGATTCCCGGCCGCAGTCAGTGCAGGCGACAGCTATGAGATCTACTCCCTGGACACTGACTATTATGCCCTCAAATACGAGAAGGGCACCCTTGACCGGCCGACCGACCTGATCGCGACGACCCTCTCGAACAGCTCGATCCAGCTGGCCTGGGCAGATAACTCCACCACGGAAACCGGCTTCAAGCTGGAGCGCTGCAAGGGCAAGGGGTGCGACTTTTCGGTGCTGGATGCCACCATCACACTCGGCGCGGATATTACCGGCTACGACGACAACGACGCCAACAACACAACCAACGGCACAGCAAAACTCGATCCTGACAGCTACTATTACTACCGGGTCAAGGCCTATACCGACACCCCGGACGAGAACAGCGACTACAGCAACAGCGCACGCGGACTGACGGTTTTTCTTGATTATCCCGCCCCATCCGCAGGCAACATCTACACCTACGACGGCACGGATCATCAGGAAGACACCTCGCCCGCCGTGGCGGTCGGGCCCGACAACAACCCGGTGGTCACCGGCAGAAGTTTTATAGCGGGAGATGGTTTTGACTACTACACAATCAAGCTGGATCGGACAAAGCTGAACCTGCCGGCAGGTATCCTGTGGTCGGCCCAATACGATGGCGGACAGTATGACAACGACCAGGCCACCTGCCTGGCGGTGGACAAGGACAACAAGGTCATCGTAGCCGGCGACTCGGTGCTTCCTCCTCTGGGCGGCGGGGAAAACATGAACGTGCTGATGACGGCACAATACCTGAACCCGCCGGCTGTAGACGGTTTCAACAATCCTACCCACAGTTGGTCCGATCAGTATAACGGTCCCGGCAAACTCGACGACCATGCCACAACGATGGCTGTCGACGCTGCCGGCAATTTCGTTGTGGCTGGCCATGGAAAGAAGGATGCAGGAAATCACCAGTATGTTTATGTCGTCAAGTACAACGCCGACAAAACCCGGGCATGGGCAGGCGAACTCTTCGACGCCGGGGTCAACGGCCGGCCGGCTGCGGTCACCTTCGGAGCGGACGGCAACATCTATGTCAGCGGTCAGCGCCACAATGGCGCGGATTTCGACTGTTTTACCATGAAGTTCTGCGGCAGCACCGGAACGCCGAGCTGCAACGGCAAAACCCAGGGCCAGATCATCTGGCAGGATATCCATGACAGCAGCCGTGGAGATGACTACGCCAAAGCGCTGACAATTGACGCGGCCAATAATGTTTATACCGTTGGCTCGGCCATAAACAGCGCCGGCAAGCGTGACTTCTACAGCATCAAGTACGACGGCGCGGCCACCACGCCGGTCAGAATCTGGGAAGGCAAGGAACTCTCTCTGGACGGTTCCGAATCCGGCGAGGCGCTGGCAGCCAGGATCGACCCGGTGAACGGTGACCTGCTGGTGGCCGGTACGGTCCTGTCCGATCCGGGCAACCATGACTTCGCGCTGCTCAGGTACAAGGCAGACGGAGCGCCGGTATGGAAGAAGGTTCTGCTCCGCCCGGATAATGACGACTATGTGATCGGCATGGCGCCGGACGCCTCGGGCAATGCCTTTGTGACCGGCAACACCAGCTACGGCAGCGGCACCGCCAGCATGACCATCCAGTTCGATTCGGATGGCAAGGTTATCCAGTCGAACATTTACCACGCATCACCGGCACAAGAGGACAAGGCAACCTCGATCGTCGTCAACGCCCTGAACGAAGCCTTTGTGGCCGGCACCACCAGAACCGCCAGCATCGACTATCTGCTCTACAAGGTGCCGGTCTGGAAGGTCCAGGCGCCCGCGCCGATTACGATCACCCCGGGCTATACAACCCTTACCTTTACCTGGCCGGGCACATCCACAGATTCGGATGTAAAATACAAGTGGAAACGGGCTGACGGAGCCTGCTCCGACAGCAGCGCCTTCGGCGCTGAATCCGCCGCGTTTGCCTCAAACAGCTTCACTGAAACCGGTCTGCCCCAGAACACCACCTACTGCTACGCCTTCAAGACCACCGCTTTGTCTGGTGACTCGCGCTGGGTATCCATAACGGCAACTACGGCTACCCCCGGCGCCCCCAGCCTGTTCAGCGCCACCGCCAACAACACCACCCAGATAACCCTGACAGGCACGGTTATAACCACCGGCCAGACCAGCTTCGAGATCCAGCGCTGCACCGGCGGCAGTTGCGATTTCAGTTCGCCGGATGCCGGCTATAACCCCAAGACGATAGCCGCCACCGGCAGCGAGAGCACGATCACCCATGTTGATACCAGCGCATGCCCGGGCATCACATACAAGTACCGGATCCGGGCGGTCGGCACAGCCAGCCCCGGTTGGAGTTCCGTCTACAGCACGGCATCGGCAACCGCAGCCGCGATACCTGTGGCAGCCATCACCGTTACGCCGACAACCTATTCGGAGTCCCAGATCAACCTGAGTTGGAATGACACTACAAACGACGAGACCGGCTTCGAGATCTGGCGCTGCAGTGAAAGTACGGGCTGTACGGATTTTGCTCAAGTTGACACGGTTTTCGCCAATATTACTGCATACGGCAGCACCGGGTTAACGCCGAACGCTTCGTACCGTTTCAAGGTCCGACCCTACAAAACTGCGGCCGGCTCATGCGGGGATGGCTGGTACGGCTCTTTCTCCAATAGCGCCGGCCCGACCCAGGCGCTCTACACCAATCCGGTCCTGAGCAAAACCACACCCAACACCACCCAGCTCAACCTGTCCTGGACCGATACGACCTCATCCGAATCTTCTTTCATGATGCAGCGTTGCACCGGTAGCGGCTGCACCTTTGACGCCGGGTACAACCTGGTGGAGACCGCGCGCCCCCTGGGCCTGGGCAAGGATACGGCCCAAACCTGGTCCGACACCACGGTCTGCCCCTCAACCGACTACCAGTACCGGGTCAAACCGGTCAATAACGGCATCCAGTCGGCCAGCGGCTGCTGGAACAAGTCCACCTCTCTGGATATCAGCAATTTCAAGGCGGATTTCATCACCCGGGTCAAGATTCCGGGCAATTTGGCCGGGTATGCCGGCATGAAGGACGACTTCTCCGACATCCGGATCTACGACGAAACTGCCAAAAAGGAACTTCCCTACTGGATCGAGTCCAAATCCGACCGGAACTGGGCGCTTGTCTGGTTCAAGGCTGGGTCGAGCAAAAACATCAAGCTCTATTACGATAATGCCGCAGCAGCCGCTGCCGGCGATCTGGCTGCCGTTTTCGGCAGCGGCGTGAAGGGCTTTTTCCCATTCGGCGAAAATGCGGCATCCAGCGGCACGACCTATGACAAGAGCGGCCTGGGCAATGATTTGTTGCTGCAATTCAATGGCGGCTATGGAGTCGCCGATCCGGGTGCTTACAAGCTTGGCCCGGATTCAGGCAATGTGATCAGTAATGATGGCGTGAACTCCAAATGGGCTTCCAGGTGGAGTGGAGTGAATCTGCCATCAGGCGGAACCGCCACGATAGAGGCCTGGATCTATCCCAAATTCCCACAGACCAGCTCGCGTGGCAGCATCGTCTCCTTCGGAGAAAATCTACAAAGGCAGCGGGTATATCTGTCCCTGCAGGATAACGGTCGACCGGCCACCTATGGATACAATAACGACTTTGTGCCGGGCACTGGGCCGCAGGCCAGCTTCAATGCCTGGAACCACATCGCCGTGGTGCTGAACAACAGCAACACCGCTACCCTCTATATGAACGGCCAGCCGATCTCCGGAGCGCTGTCAGGTGGCCTTGTCCCAGCCTTGGTCTCAAAAGAGTTTTTTGTGGGTGCTGACAGGGATGGTGTTGCATTCAACGGTTTCATCGACGATGTCCGCATCTATAACCGTGAGTTGCTTGCCGCTGATATCGCCATGCGTTATGCACCGGTTCTTCCCTCGGTGACCGTCGGCGCTGCTTCAGGATCATCAAGCTGTCTCACCTTCAGCGGCGGCTGGGGTGACGATACCTTCTACAGCACCACCCTGCCGGTTGCGATGGCCGCCCCTGTCCCTCCCACCACTCTCAATGCGGTGGCGAAGAACGAGGCCAAGGTGACCCTGACCTGGACCAACAAGACCTCCGACCAGACCGGTTTCAAGATCTTCCGTTGCG
>MHDY01000105.1 GCA_001803705.1 Nitrospirae bacterium GWC2_56_14
GTTGGATTCGCTTTTCTGACGAGTACGCTCGACTACGTAGCGTACGACAAGAGGTTGGATTCGCTTTTCTGACGAGTACGCTCGACTACGTAGCGTACGACAAGAGGACGCGATGGTTCAAGCGCCTCAGAGTCTGGCTCTACTGTGTCGCGGGCCTCTTCCTGGTTGCTGGTCTCGCGGTCACCGTAGGCGACGACATTGCTAGAAGAGAAGAGATTGCCGCGCTAAGATTGGAGCTGAATCGTGGCTTGCATCGTATTGAGGATGTTGGAATAGAGTTTGTATTCTTACTGCCAATGGATCGCCCTGCTCACTCCGGTATAACCAAGTACACTAAACGGGTTTTACCCATTCTTCACTCGTGGGCTTCAGGTCTGCCCTCCCAAGAGCCAACCACATGGGGTCCAATGAGTATGCCATTTATTTCTAAGTCCCCCTTGTCTCCTGACCTCGAAACGGAACGCGTGGCATACACCTTTCTATCACATGTATGTATCGGTCTTGAAATATTTGCGGACTCTGCTAAAGCGGACACATTCATTCCTGTGGCAGGGCATTCGCAAGGGGCGGGTGACCTAGTGTTCTTACTGTCTCGGTCAGCTGGCCAGACAGAAAAGAACGATGTGTTTCTCGGTATTGATATTAGCAAGCACAGATTCTCGCTGAACGGAGTGAATGCAAAGACAGGTCCTTCCCAAAGGAGTACCGGAAGAATCGTGTCTGTTCCGGACCTTGCTGGGGCAACTGCCGTCATGTATTTCTGCCCTAGAGGTTATCGGAACGAGGCAGAAAACCGCGAGTTCTTATCTATAGTGAATGAGCTTCAAGTGGTTATCTTTGGCCTTAATTTCTCGGGCGGACGAAAAGTGTACCTCCGGCCAGAAAGACAAATGAATAAATATGGCGAATGGGTCTACATCTTAAAATTCCCCAAGACGGCCAAGGAAGTCGAAGCCCTGATTCAAAAATGAGCGTCTCCTTAACGCCGTGAACAGTTAGGAAAACCGGGGTCGAACTCGAATAAACCTAAGTCCTACTGGCCAAATCCTGGCCTAACATTGGGCTGTAGCCGACGTCATACAACCTCCGCTCCTACGTCGCTCCGGCTTCAAAGGAAAAGTCAAAGGGGTCAAATCTTCATTGTTGACAAGTATGTAACGAATAAAGATTTGACCCTCGAATTCTATCATCATTCTTGCTAAACTGGTAAAGAACGGAAATCCAAACAACCCATGATCTATCAGGAGATCTGGCAAACAGGACATGACAATGGACTCACCTCCCTAGGACAAAATGAAGGTCTCACAAGGGGGCGGAGGATATCGTTGAGATAAAATCTACGCTTGATTACGCTGTAAAAACAACATAGGTGACGTTGATACCTGACGTGCATTTATCGGAACGATGACTCTAACCAGTTCGCAGGTCGGGTAGAGCGGCGCGAAACCCGACAGGTTTAATCGTTGCAAATTTATCCCGGCATCGAATCGTGAACACTGAAAGGATTGGGAAAGCCCGTCGCATTATTGACACAAATATTGCCAAGTGATATAGTGTTGATAGGTAAAACTATAGAGAAAATGAGGTGAGATTTAATCATGACGACCGCTACTCAATCGATTCTCAAACTGGCTCTAAATCTAAACCCGGTGGAACGGGCGGAATTGATCGAAGAACTTTTTCACAGTTTTGACAAGGCTCATGACGATAAAATCGATAGCCTCTGGGCTGACGAGTCGGAGTCGCGCATCGACGCATATGATGCGGGAAAAATCACCTCAGATTCCGCAAAGGCTGTTTTTGAGCGGATCAATAAACGATGAACGTCAGCATCCTATCGTGTGCTGAGCAGGAACTTGCCGATGCCGTTGACTACTATAACAATCAATGCCCCGGTCTCGGATTTGAATTTGCAGCAGAAGTGAAGAGTACCCTTACCCGCATTATCTCCTTCCCGGAAGCCTGGCCTCACCTTTCCCAACGCTCAAGACGCTGTATGACTAACAGGTTCCCCTACGGCGTCTTATACCAGATACGAGCCGATCATATTCTTGTTACCGCGATAATGCATTTAAAGCGTGACCCGCAGAAGTGGCAAGACCGGACCTGACGACGTTCTAACACGGAATCATGATTTCGATTGATTATCCTCAGGAAATTACGCTAATGATTAAAGGCTTATTTATTACTGGAACCGACACGGGCGTAGGGAAGACCTATGTCGCCGCCGGTATTGCAAAGGCCCTTCGCTCGGCAAAGATCGATGTGGGCGTCATGAAACCTGTGGAAACGGGCTGCAGGCCACGTTCAGGCAAGCTCATACCACGCGACGCCGAAGCACTCATCCGGGCAGCCGCAGTTCGCGATCCGCTGTCACTGGTCAATCCCTATCGTTTCCAGGCTCCTGTCGCACCCTCTGTAGCTGCACAGATTGAACGGAAAACGATCAACCCCGGGAAGATACTCCGGTCCTTCAAAACGCTGTCGCAGAGGCATCGGTTCATGATCGTTGAAGGGGCAGGGGGGATCATGGTGCCGCTTGCGCAGGGCTATCTCTTTCTCGACCTTGCCGAAGCTTTGGGCCTGCCGGTATTGATCGTCGCCCGGCCGGGACTCGGCACGATCAACCACACGCTCCTGACGATCGATGCGCTTCGCTCCCGGAGAATGATGATCGCCGGCATCGTCATCAACGACGGGCAGGGCGGGCAGCAGGGATTGGCCGAAGCCACCAGTCCTGCGGTCATCGAGGAACTTTCCGGCGTGCCGATCATCGGAACCATAGGGCATCGGAGTCGGGCATTTGGCGAGCTGGTTGAACATCTTAAGATTCAGGTGAATAGGCTGAAGGTTGAAGACTGAAGGTAACGATAATCGAGTCCAGTCACAACAGTAATCGATCGTTAAAAACCAGATATTTATTTTTCCACCTTCAGCCTTCAGTCTAACAACCTTCAACCTGATTACCCGGTAATCCTCCCACCATTCCTCCCGCAAATTCAACTTGACAACAAATCGTCTCCCTAGTATCATGCGGCTTCATTTAATTAAGCAGTTAGTTAATTATTGCCATGTTGAAAAAAACACCCTTAAAGAAGAAAACAGCAGGCCGTCGCCCGGCATCAAAACAGGCCGCGTGCTGCACACGCTCATCGATCATCGCCGCGGCCCGCACGCTCTTTGCCGAACGCGGCCTCGAGGGAACCTCGGTCCGCGAAGTTGCCGAAGCCGCCAACGTGAACAACGCCATGATCTATTATCATTTTACGGACAAGGTCGAGATGTATCGCGCGGTCCTGGCGGACTCCTTTGCCGAGTTCGACCACATCTGGGAACATGCCATCTTTAAAAGCCAGGCTTCGGCGCGCGAAAAGATACAGCAGTATGTAGAAGAATTGATCGGTTTCCAGCACAACAATGAAGAGATCCGCCGGATACTCTCCATGGAATTCGCCTGCTGCGGCAAAAATCTCAAATGGCTTGCAGATAACTTTTTCCACCGCAGCCACGAAAGACTGGCAGCGATCATAAAAGAGGGCATAAAAAAAGGCGAGTTGAAAAAGGTCGACCCGTCTGTGGCTATTTCTGCCCTGGTGGGCATGGTCATTCACAGCTTTATCACCCGACCCATTGCGGAACATGTTATCGGAAAAAAACTAGACCTTTCTCCCGCTCACTTCGGCGCTTTTGTGACCGGTGTCTTCTTTGACGGGTTGGGGCAGAATAAAAAGTAACTGCTGGTTCAGATACTCTCGAAAAAAGGATATCCTGCTATGAATAAGTTACGAACCACCATAATCATCGCGATCTTATTGAGCTATTCCGTGACCTCATACGCCGCCGATACGGTCTACACGATCGAGGACGCATACCAGGCAGCCCTGGGCTCGAACGAACTGGTAAAGATCGCCGAGGAAGGTCTCCTGCAGTCGGATAGCCGTGTCGACCAGGCCTGGACCTACCTTTATCCACGCCTTGTAGCGACGTCTAACTATACGGTCTACAACGATACGCTTCCCAAGACCCTTTCTGCCGGCGGAGGGTCCTATTTTCAGCCTACGGAGCAGTTCAAAGCAGCGCTCATTCTGACCCAGCCGCTGTATACGGGCGGCAGGACCTTCGCGGCCCTGCGCACCGCGCAAATTATGAAGGACACCAGCACAAGCAGCCTGTCCGTGGCGAAACAGGACGTCCTCCTGAAGGTCTCCGAGGCCTATTACGGTGTGCTCAAGGCCCAGAAGGCGGTCATCATCAGTCAGCAGTCTCTTGAGCGCATGGAGCGCAGCAGAGCGGTTACCGAGCGTGTTGCAGCAACGCGCAGCACCAAAGCCAATAATTCGGCGCTCCTCCGCGTGAATATGCTGGTGAGCCAGGCGCGGATCAATCTTATCCGCGCCCAGGACGGCATCAGGGTGGCGAAGGATAAACTGAACCTTTTTACCAAGCTGCCCCCCGATGCGGTGGTTGCGGAACCCCTGCCTGCGGACCAGCCCGCGGCAAGCCTTGACGAGCTTAAGGCCTCTGCTCTGAAGAACCGGGACGACTACGCAGCTTCGAACCAGAACAAGGGCATTGCAGCTGAGTATGTTACGATCATAAAGGGCGCTCACTATCCGCAGCTCTATGCAGAAGCGGGCCTTCAGTATACCAGTTCACACCCGGACACGCTCATGGATGCAACAACCTATTACGGAGGCCTTCGGTTGACGATACCGCTCTTCGAAGGCGGACTGATGAAGGCCGAGGTGTCCGAAGCGCGGTCCAAAGTGCGTCAGGCGGAGCTTTCCACGGACTTTCTTCGCAAGTCCATTGAATCCGAGGTGCTGGCGGCATATGTGAGCCTCCAGACGGTCTCTTCCGTTCTGGAAGCAGCGAAACTGCAGATGGAATATGCCAAAAGCAATTTTACCGCTGTTGAAGGGCTCTATTCCGAAGGACTGGTGTCAAGCCTGTCGCTCATCGATGCAGAACAGGGGTTGAGCATGGCTGAGCTGGAGGTGATGAACGCCGCCTATGACCGGCAGCTCGCCATCCTGCGGCTGAAGAAAAGCATTGGTACGCTCGGCAAAGAAGCCTGAAGACACCAAGGCAAGAGTTAAGAAGGTAAGAGGATGCAAGGTGAGAAGGTGATCCTACCGTCTCATCATTCAACAATGAAAGGCTAGCCATGCGACTTCCTGAAATAGCGATTAAACGTCCCGTATTCATGACCATGATCGGCGTTGCATTGATCGTGTTCGGCATCGTGTCCTTCCCGCGCCTGGCGCTCGATCTTTTTCCCAAGATCGACTTCCCGGTGGTGAATATCACCACAAAGCTGGTGGGCGCAAGCCCCGAGATCATGGAGGTCGACGTCACCGATGTTCTGGAAGAAGCGGTGAACACCATCAGCGGCGTCAAGGCCATCACCTCGCGCAGCATGGAAGAGTATTCCATCGTCACCGTGGAGTTCTTCCTCGAACGTGACCTGGAGCAGGCCGCACAGGATGTCCGGGACAAGGTCGCCGCCATCAGGAACAGGCTGCCGAAAGACACCGATGCGCCGATCATTGAAAAGATCAGCCCTGATGACCAGCCGATCGTATGGATCGCTGTTTCCGGGGACCGCACGATCAAGGAACTGACCCATTACGCAGACAAGGTCCTGAAACGCGACATCGAAAAGATCCCCGGGGTCGGGTCGGTGACGATCAGCGGCGGCAGGAACCGTCAGGTCCGCATCTGGATCGATGCGGCCAAGATGAACGCAGCTTCCCTGACGGCCGAGGATATCAAGTCGGCATTGGGACGGGAGCACCGTGAGATCCCGGGAGGACGGATCGAGAACACCCGTACCGAATACATCGTCAAGACCAAGGGCGAGTACGAAACGCCGGAAGCGTTCAACGACATGGTGATCGCCTATCGCCACGGCAGGCTGATCAAGCTTCGCGATATCGGCAAGGCCGAGGACGGGCTTGAAGACGAACGGTCCCTTACCCGTTTCAACGGCACGAGCGCCGTCGGCCTGTCGGTAAAGCGCCAGTCCGGAGAGAATACCGTTGCTGTTGCCGAACGGGTGAAAGCGGCCGTTGCAAAGGTAAAGCCCCCTCAGGGGATGCGGCTCGACATTACCTTCGACCAGTCCAGATTCATCCGCCGGTCCATCGAGGACGTGGAGATATCTCTGTGGCTCGGCGCCATCCTGGCCGTGCTGATCATCTTTGTCTTCCTCAGAAGCGTCAGGAGCACGCTGATCAGCGCCGTTGCCCTGCCCACGTCGGTCATCGCCACCTTTGCGTTCATTCAGGCCTTCGGGTTCACCCTGAACATCATGACCATGCTCGCCTTGTCGCTATCGATCGGCATTCTCATCGACGACTCGATCGTGGTCCTCGAGAACATCTACCGCAGAATGGAAGAAGGGGAATCCCCCCTGGAGGCATCCCGGGAAGGCGCCTCGGAGATCGGGCTGGCGGTCATGGCGACCACGTTGTCCATTGTGGCGGTCTTCATACCCGTTGCCTTCATGAAGGGCATCGTAGGGAAGTTCTTCTTCGAGTTCGGGATAACCGTGACGATCGCCGTGCTCATTTCGCTTTTTGTATCGCTGACGCTAACTCCCATGATGACGTCGCGGTTTCTGAGCTATCGGAAAAAACATGGCAAGATCTACATGTTCCTTGAACGAGGATTTGATAAGATCTTCGAACTGTACAATCCGCTCCTTGCTTTGGCCTTGCGGAACCGCTGGAAGGTCATCGCTCTTGCAGCGGCAAGTGTCGTCATGGGGCTGGTTTTTTTCGGCATTCTGGGCAAGGAATTCATGCCCGCCGAGGACCAGGGCAGGTATATGGTGAGACTTGAAACTCCCATTGACTATTCGCTGAATCGCTCCGATGCGGTCATGAAAAAGGTCGATGAAGGACTCCGGCAAAGACCGGAGATAGCGAGCACCTTCTATGTCACCGGTTCTGACCTGACACCGGATGTCAATAAAAGCAGGATCTTTGTCAACCTGAAGGAACGGAAAGAACGGAATATCATCCAGATCGACTCCATGAAGGAGGTCCGCGACAGTGTGTCCGTACAACCCGAGTTTAAGGCGTCGGTGGAGATGATCGCCATGGTAGGAGGCGGCATGCGCTCCGTGCCGATCCAGCTTATGATCCAGGGCAGGGACCTGGAAGACCTGAACAACAGGACCCTGGCGATCAAAAATGAATTTTCGAAGCTTCCCGGAATTGTGGATACCGACACCTCGATCGAGGTCGGCAAGCCGGAAGTGCGCATCAGGATCGACCGCGAGAAAGCCGCGAATCTCGGCGTGAGCGCAGCGTCCATCGGCGGCACGGTCAACACCATGATCGGCGGCGAGATCGTGGGAAAGTACAAGGACGAAAAAGAGGGCGAACGATATGATATAACGGCGCGGCTCTTCGGCGCCGAACGCGACAAGCCGTCCGACATCGAAGCCTTGCTGGTCCGATCCTCAACAGGCGAGCTGGTGCGCCTTCGTGATGTCTCGTCGATCCAGACCGGCAAGGGGCCCACGGTCATCATGCATTATAATCGACAGCGGGCGACAACCCTGTTTGCCGGCACCGACAAAACAAAACCCATGGGCGAGGCGATAAACGAGCTGAACCAGATCGTTGAAAAGAACAGTTCACCGGATATTTCATCTCGTTACGTCGGCATGGCGGACGCGATGCTCGATTCTTTCAAAAACATCTCTTTTGCATTGATCATCGCCGTCATCATGGTCTACATGATCCTGGCTGCACAGTTCGAGAGCTTCGTCCACCCCTTTACGATCATGTTCTCGCTGCCCGTGAGCCTCATCGGAGCCATGGGGCTGCTGCTGCTGACCGGTGAGCGCATCAGTATCTTCAGTCTCATCGGTGTTATCATGCTCATGGGGCTGGTGACCAAGAACGCGATCCTGCTGGTGGACTATACCATAACCCTCCGGCATCGGGGCATGGGCCGCGAAGAAGCGCTGCTCAAGGCGGGCCCGGTCAGGCTCCGGCCGATCATCATGACCACGGCAGCCATGGTCTTCGGCATGCTTCCCACGGCGCTGAAGCTGGGCGAGGGCGCGGAGACCCGTGCCCCCATGGCCATTGCCGTGATCGGCGGGCTGATAACCTCCACGCTGCTCACGCTGGTGGTGATCCCGGTGGTGTATACGATCGTCGACGACCTGGAGAACTTCTTTACAAAAAAGAAAGAGGTCTAATCTAAGCGTGCGTAAGATTAGTTCAAAATTAACCGCAGAGACGCTGAGGCGCTGAGAAGATCCTTTTTTTCAATTTGCATTCCTCCGTGTCTTCGCGTCTCTGCGGTAAGACTATGACTTTTTAAGAATGTTCTAGGATTACTTATTCAGGGCTCACATCTTATTATGCTTAAACTTGGCCATATCATTTATTCGAACTGCTTGCCGGTCCATGCCGGGATACTTTCCGGTGCGGTCAAATCTCCTTTCACGCTGGTGGAAGGCATTCCCACGGCATTGAACCGCCTTCTTAGTGAAGGCAACATCGATGTGTCTCCGTCGTCATCCATAGAATTCGCGGCCAATCCCGGCCGCTACCTCATCATGCCGGGTTTTTCCATCACCTCCAGGAACAACGTCATGAGCATTATCCTCCAGAGCCGTTTACCCATGGACCAGCTGAACGGAAAGACGGTAGCCTTGACCACCGCGTCGGCGACCTCGGTGGTGCTGCTCAGGATACTACTTGAGCTGAAGGACGGTGTCAGCCCGAACTATACGCACTTTGAACAGGGGAAGGACCATCCCTATGGCCGGGCCGATGCCGTGCTCCTGATCGGCGATCATGCGCTGAAGCGTCCGCAGGTCGAAGGGTTCACCTATGAATATGACCTGGGCGGTCTCTGGCACGAATTCACCAGTCTGCCCTTTGTCTTCGCATTGTGGCAGATCAACTATAAAAAAAACCTTGATAAAGACCTGGCATCGCTCTATCATATTCTCAAGGAATCGAAAGCCTACGGGCTGTCGCATCTCCCGGAACTGGCGCTGGAATACGCCGGCAGGTTCGGCATACCCGCTCCGAAGCTGCTCGAATACTGGAATTGCTTCAGTTTCGATTTCGGGCCTCAGGAGCAAGAGGGGCTGATGACCTATTATGGATATGCGGCGGAGATCGGGGCCGTTAAACCATTTACGGAACTCAGGTTCCTGGAAATAGCGTAAAGAAAGCGGAGCCTGCAAACCATGACCATCCCTGTACGACAGAGCGGGCAGCACGAACAGCATGATCACGACCATGATGAAGCACATGACCATGAGCACCATGAGCATGGTCATGATGAAGGACACGCCCACGGCCTGAACCAGGCGGCTGCCGGAGGGAGACGGGGGCTGCTCATCGCCTTGTCGATCACCGTCCTGATGATGGTCGCGGAGCTCGTGGGCGGCCTGATTTCGAACAGTCTGGCGCTCTTGTCCGACG
>MHDY01000106.1 GCA_001803705.1 Nitrospirae bacterium GWC2_56_14
TTCGGTCCTGATAATCAGACAGTGAAACTTCGACTCGAAAGCTTGTTCCGCTCCCTCGCATAGCCTCAAGCTCACCCCGATACCCATGTACCCTTGATTTTTCCTGCATCATTTCGGCCAGCTGAAGCCCTTCGAATATTCCCCGCCAACCCGTCAGGCGTAATTCATCCACGGTATGGCCGAACATTGCACAGGCGCTCGGGTTGGCATCCACAATTGTCCCGTCAAGGGCGGCAATAAGCACGCCGTCTATGCTGTTCTCGAAAAATGAGCGGTAACGAGCCTCACTCTCGCGCAGCGCTGCCTCCATACGCTTTTTCTCGGTTATGTCCTCCTTTACCGCCACGAAATGGGTAATGGCGCCTGAACCGTTCAGAATGGGAGAGATAGAGGCAGCTTCCCAGTAAAGATCGCCGTCCTTCTTCCGGTTAAGAAATTCCCCCCGCCATTCCACACCCGCAATAATGCTTGACCAGAGCTTTTCGTAGACATCGTCCGCCACCGACCCGGACTTCAGAATCCTCGGGTTCTGCCCTATAGCCTCATCGGGTTCAAACCCGGTGATCTGGGTGAATTTGGGGTTGACGTACTCGATCGTCCCTGAAGCATCGGTAATGATGATCGTGCTGGGGCTGCACTCGACGGCACGCCCCAGCTTTCGAATGAATTCATCCTGACTGCGGAGCTGCCTCTCCATGTTTATCCGGGACACCGACTGAGAGATTATTTCAAACAGGCGATCAAAATCGATCGGTTTCTGGAGATAGTGAGTAACGCCCATTTTGATAGCGTCCATCAGATGGGCGGAGTCATTATGAGCCGTAATGAAAATGATCTGGACTGCAGTGTCGAAGGCTCGGATTTCCTTCACCATCTCGATCCCGGTCATCACTGGCATGCTGATGTCGGTGAACACGATATCCGGCTTCTTCTCCCGGAACAGTGCGAGCCCGTTTCTGCCATTGTCTGCGGTATAGACGTCGATGAGGGGAAATACGTTCGAGATCAGCGGACCGATGCGCTCTCGGGTGTCCTGCTCGTCCTCTACATATAGAAGCGATATCCGGTGATCATCATGATCCATGTGCAATCTCGATTCTGAAGGCTGCGCCTTCGCGGGTATTACTGACGGAAAGTCTGCCGTTCATGTTCTTTTCAATGATGGTCTTGGCCATGAACAAGCCGATTCCTGTGCCTTTGTCTGAAGCCTTGGTCGTGAAATAAGGTTCGAAGACCCGCCCTAGTATCTCTTCCGGAATTCCACCTGCATTGTCGGTGACGGTAATACTCGTCGCGACATCATCAGTGGCTACGGCAATTTCGATCTGCGGTTCCGCAATCATTTTTTCGGCAAAAGCATCCCGTGCATTCAGCAGGATATTCAGGAGGACCTGGGAAAACTCGTTCGGGTACCCGGAAATACTCGCTTCCCTCGCCATAATGACGCTGGTTTTGATCCTCTGGGAAAGGAGACTGTTCTCGACAAGGGAAAGCGTTTTCCGGATCACTTCTCCTATTTCGAATGGCACTTTCGCCTTGTTGGGGGTGAAAAAGTTCCTGAAATCATCGATCGTCTGCGACATGTGAAAAATAACCTGCTTGGCTTTCTGCACGTTGTTTTCCAGGTACCCTTTGTCCATTTTCCCAAGGCCGTACATGATGGGAAGTTCCTGGACGATCAATCCCAACGAATTGAGCGGCTGACGCCACTGGTGGGCAATGTTGCCCAACATTTCTCCCATAGCCGCCTGGCGGCTCTGCTGCAGGAGGAGCTGGTCTTTCTGGCGAAGTTCTTCCATTGCGAGAAGGCGCTCGGCAGATTCTTCCTGCAGGGCCTGCTCGGCCTCACGGCGCAGGCGTTCCTGGAGAAGATTCCCGAGCGCGAACGATATATCATCCCCCATCTGCTGGAGGAGCTCCACCTGCTGGGTATCGAAGAAATTTTCCGTATCGGAATATAACGTCAGCGCACCTATGACTTCCTCGTTCTGCATAAGGGCGATGCTGGCAGAGGCTCTGATCCCGCACTTCCTCGCCCGGTCCTGCCATGGCAGCGTAAGCGGATCGTTCAGGAAATCATTGCAGATATGATAACTGCCTCCGCGAAGGACGACTCCGGTTGGTCCCTGTCCGCGCTGTGTATCGTCAATCGTTATTTCGATTCCACCGAGATATGCCGTTTCGCCATGGGAACTGACCACTTCAACCACGTTGTTCCGGTTGTCCTTCATACCTACCCATGCCAGTCGAAACCCGCCATGTTCCACTGCAATCCTGCATATTTCATGGAAGAGTTCCTCTTGATCACTTATGCGCACTATCGCCTGCCCTGTTTCGCTCAACACGGCATAGAGCCTGTTCAACCGGAGGAGCATTTCCTCCTTTTCGCGAAGCACCTGTTCCGTCACCAGGTGGGCATGCACTTCATCGCGCAGCACATTGACCGTACGCGCCAGCTCGGCCGTCCTTACCGCGACACGAACCTCCAGTTCCTCCCGGCCGCGCTGCAACTCCTCTTCCCCTCTTTTCCGCTCCATCGCGATTGCAACCTGATCAGCCACCGCTTTCATAACCGCAAGTTCGTCGTCTGTGAAGATTGTTCGGAAGCGTGTGCCAAAGGAAAGCGTGCCGAGAAGACGCCCGTGCGCAATGAGCGGGTGACAAGCGTATGCCGTAACCCCGCATGACCTGGCTAGTGCGGTACGCGGGTCCGAATTATCGATGATGTTCTCGACGACGATGCGGCAGCCTTCCCGCGCGACGCGGCCACAAATCGCAACCTCGGAATCGAGTAATACGATCTTCGCGGCTTCCTCCGCAGGAATGCCTGCGCAGGCATTGAGATGAAGGCGATTGGAACCGTCTTCTACAAGGTAGTTGAAGAAGACGTGGCAATCAAGGAACGACATGACTTTCCTGCAGAGTTCATCCACTATCTCCTGGGGCGATTCGCTCGCAAGAAGCCGTCCGGCGGTTTCCGCCAGCAGGTCGAGACGGGCTGAGGTCTTCTCAAGCCATTCCATCAGCATATCCCGTTCCGAAAGTGACCGCGCCAGCTTCAGATTGCCATATCCCAGCTTTGACAGGATATCCGCAAGCTCCATGAAAAACGTCATGGCAGTGTGCAGAGTTTCCCTGCTCAGACGCGGAACAGTTTCAAGAGCAGCTATATATTCTTGTTCATCATATCCGTACCGCTGTGCCTGGGACCTGAAGTATTCATAGTCGAGTTGCTCGTCTTCGAACAGAAATTGCCCCATGAAGAGGTTTCCGAAGTGCTTGTCACCAACTATGATGGGCGTAGCAACATCCCACAAATTATTTTTGCACCGATAGAATCTGTATTCCCCATGGGGAACTCCGGCGGATAGTAAGACGTCACTCTCGATACAGTTCCGGCATGACTCAGGATGGGCACGATGAAACTTGGTGCAGACATCCTGCCACCCCACGCTGACCAGCACGTTCCCGGTGATGTCGATCAATCCTATGGGCATGCGTATAAGTTCGTTGAAATTCTGCACCAGTGAATGGAGTGACCTGACGTCGACGATGTCCGCAAGATCGAGATCCTCCAAGTCTCCTTCAGGAGATAGGATGCATTCAAGCTTTCGGCTGACTCTCTGTTCACTCTCACGCAGGGCCTCTTCATCCCGCTTTCGTTCAGTTATGTCATGCACCATGCCGATCGAACGGATGATCGTTCCTGCAGCATTCCGAAAATGCTCGCACTTTTCATGCACCAGGCGGACTTCTCCGGTATCCTCCCTCACTATCCGGTGTTCGATCTGGTAGGAATCTCTCCCATCCCGGATCGAATCGGAATAAGCCGCATCAACAGCAGAACGGTCGTCCGGATGAACCCTTTCAAGAAAGGCTTCATAGGTGGCTCGGAATTCCTGCGGCTGGAGCCCGAATATCCGGTAGACCTCGTCGGACCACGTCAACAGATCAGTGGCAAGGTCAAGTTCCCAGCTACCCAGATGGGCTATTTCCTGTGCCCGTTTCAGTCGATCCTCGCTGGTCCTCAATGCCTCTTCAGCCCGTTTCCGCTCGGTAATGTCATAGGCATAGATACGGACTGAATCGCTTTGAGGCGCCAGAAAAACGCTCTCGCCATAGACTCTGTCCCCAATCTGAACCTCACGGTGAAAAGTCGCTTCGTTTGACGCATCCCAGAAATGCACAACTGTTTGGAGATCGCTGGGGATGAACAAGCTGATTGATTCGGCTCCAAGTCCCATCTGGTTCAGAATAGTCACAGTTGCGGGGTTATAAAATGTAACCGTACCGGAAAAATCGGCCTCTACGACGGGATTTGGGTTAAGTAAGGGAAAAGATGCCAACTTCTCCCTTTTCTCTTCCATCCTCTTATGCTGGGTAATATCGGAAAGACTTACTACGAGACCATCTATTCGTTTATCAGGAGCGCGATACGGAAAAACCCGTATTCTGAAAACAGAACCTTCCTTGATGGAAGACACTTCACGCTCGATCGGGAAAAGGTTTTCCAGGGCAGCCGGTAAATCACCTGCAAGGCATGACCAGTCAAGGACGTCACGCAAGCAACCAAAGGGGCTGCCTAAGTCGGAAGGAGTCAGGCCCAGAATTACAGCCATCGCGGGAGAATAGCGTCGTATGATAAGCCAGCGGTCGAGGAAAACCACGGCATTTTCAGAGCTTGCAAGGAGATTTTCGAGATCTGTGGTTGCCGACAGCAACTCCTTGTTCAGAGACTGCAACTCCTCTTTCGAAGTCGCCAACTCCTGACTCACAGATATGAAATCTTTTTTGACGGACGCAAGTTGTTCAGTGACAAGCTGCAACTGCTCGCGGGCACTTTGTAGCTGCTCCTCCAACTGGCGAACCACCTTGTCCGGAGCCATGCCAGTAGATTCGGCAGCGACTCCCTCGCCGACTGCAGGATTTTCCAACGTTACGGAGAGGTCGCGAGAACAAGAGTCAGTTGATCCCGTCGCAGTTGCATCCCCGGTTGAAACTGTGTCGTTCAGAACATCCATGGCATGTCCTTGGAGCGGCTACTGGCTTGCTCTAGTTCTTGAGGTAGAAACAACCACCATCTCTATCCAACACCTCATAGGCATACGAGTCAGACGGTAACATTTTCCATTGTAAAATGGGATATAGTAATTCCACAACTATTGATTTCTCTCATTCGGACCGGCCAAAAGAGGGGTCAAGTCTTTATTTTCATCATCCCAAACAAGATCTGCAGGCCAAAGACAAAAAAACCCCGACAGCTTTTCAGCCACCGGGGTTTCAAATTCTGGAGCGGGAAACGGGATTCGAACCCGCGACTTCGACCTTGGCAAGGTCGCACTCTACCACTGAGTTATTCCCGCGCAATGAGCTTCTTTATATAACAGACGATCCAATATGCGTCAACATCTTTTTTTGGTGCGATTCCGGCAGAACCGCTCGCAACTTGGATTCAAAGGTATGAGTCATCGTAAAAAGTAGCTGAATTCCTGAGACTCTTCATGAGATATAACAATAAAGAGCCCGGCCTTCATTCACCTGCATTTTCTAAAAGACGTCAGAGGAACGATCATGCAACCAGCGCCTGGCACGCCTCCTGCGGGGTGAGGATTCGTTCCTCGTCGACTATGCGCCCGTCCCGCAGCACAATTGTGCGATCGGTGTAGACGCAATTCTCAGGATTGTGAGTGACCATGACCACCGTCTGTCCTGCATCGTTGAGGGATCGGAAAAGAGCCATGATCTCCTCGCTGTTCTTTGAATCCAGGTTGCCCGTCGGCTCGTCCGCCATTACTATGCGCGGCTTGTTGACGATGGCGCGGGCAATGGCGACACGCTCCTGTTCGCCTCCCGAGAGCTGATTGGGAAGCCGGTCTGCCTTCCCGGCAAGCCCCACCCGTGCCAGGGCTTCCTGGGACGCTGCCACCTTCTCCCCCTTCTTGAGGCTGGTTATCGCCAGGGGAAGCATGACGTTTTCCATCGCAGTCAGGTACGGGATGAGATGGAACGACTGAAACACGAATCCGAGGGTCGAGGCGCGGAAATCGGCCATCTTTTCCACCGAGAGCGAGTAAATGTCAATATCCGCAATGGTGACGGAACCAGAGGTAGGGTGGTTCATTCCCCCAAGGACGGAGAGAAGTGTGCTCTTGCCGGAGCCCGACTGCCCCATGATGGTGACGAATTCTCCCGCATCGATCGTCAGCGACACGCCGCCGAGAGCTTCGACCGTTTCATCACCGGCGTGATACTGCTTCTTCAGGTTATCCACTGCTATAAGGGACATGTGCTGTTCCTTTACTGTATGTTGTTGTTTGATGAGTTCCACTATCGGATACGTGTCAAAGCGCCCGCAGTGCTTCCGTGGGGTCTTTCCTGCTGGCATGAAGAGCCGGGTAGAGGCTGGCCAGAATACCGAGCAGCAGGGAAAGACTGATCGACCCGATGGCTATGGTGCTGTCCCACACAACGGCGGCATTCTTGCTTTCCGCCATGTAGGGGAGAGCCAGGGTCGCCCCGCCCATTCCGGCGGCGTACCCGAGCCCCCCCGCCAGCAGGCTGACGAAGGCGGCCTCCAGCAGGATGATCCGCATGATGTGTGAGCGGCGGAAGCCTATGGCGCGGAACACGCCGATCTCGGTGGTCCGTTCGTTGACGCTCCCCATCATGGTCACGAATACGATCAGCGAACCGATGAAGACAACAACGCCGGCAATGGCGAAGGAAAAATTGCGGAACTGGTCGAGCGCGTGGAGACGCGAGGCGACGACCTGCTGGATGGCGGACACCCGGGCCTCGGGGAGCTTCTCGGCGATCTGCGTGACCATATCGCCAATGGGGCAGCCGGAGCAGAGCGCCGCCACTTCCACCAGGGTGATCTTCCCC
>MHDY01000107.1:0-320 GCA_001803705.1 Nitrospirae bacterium GWC2_56_14
CCAGTATCTTGAACAGGTGTTCTTTAGGCTGGATCACATACCGCACCGGTACGTCAGTTGCTGGCGGGGCAGTAGGTTCTGCCTGCGCGGATAGCGCGGGCGACACCTTAACATTATCTATTGCCGGCTTTTCTTCTACGGAGGACGAAGGTGCAGGATTTGCGACAATACTCTTTGTCACGCGAGGCACCGAAGGAGGTTGAATGGCCTTCTTTTGTGGCGCCCCCGTAGCAACCTTCACGACAGGCACATACAACTCTTCAGTACGGAACCATGCATCCGACGCCCCGGATACGGCAACATCGAGCCTGGAAACGGCG
>MHDY01000107.1:544-6576 GCA_001803705.1 Nitrospirae bacterium GWC2_56_14
CACGTCAGCGCTGGTCTTCCCCCATTCGAAGAGTGACCAGTCGAGCCTCGCCACCAGCATCCACACCTCCGGGCGAACGACATTCGTCTCCTTCTGCTGAGTGTAGATCCCCTGAAGGCTTGCCTGCGGATAATAATCACTCCTGGCGATGGCAATATCGTCATCAGCGCGTTGCATTCGCAATTCGGCAACCTTCAGTTCTTCCCTGTTCCGCAACATCGTCTGCAGCACTTCCTCCAGGCTGGCGGCAAGAGATACATTAACCGGTTTTCCGAGCGGCTCGATCTTCTCCGCTGCCGGCAGGTAGGCTAGTTTCCGCAATTCGCTGGCAGCAAGCTGTTCCCGGTTCAAGGCCTGCCGAAGCTCAAGCTCGCTGTAGGCAACATCCGCTTCCGCTCGGGCCACTTCATCGGCCGCCGAATAACCTTCCCTGTGCCGTTCCCGGATCACCCGCAGCCGCTCCTGCTTTGCATCGGCAATTTTTCGTGCAAAATCTGAGGAAAGGCTGGCATTGAGCAAGTCGTAAAATGCCTGTCGCACCTTGCCTCGCAGCAGTTTGCGCTGCCTCTGGACTGCTATTGTTGCTTCTTCCTCAATAGTTTTCGACTTGCCGACCGAATGTGCCAGCCTGCCGCCGGTGAAGAGCGGTTGCTCTACAATCAGGCTGACATTGTAGAAGTCACGGTTGCCCGTTGTCAGCTCGACGTCCTGAGCCGGAATTCCGGATGTAAATGCGTCCCTCTCCACCAGGAGACGCTCCGGTTCATCGATCAGGGAGTACAGTGCCTTTACGCGCACCGAGGGGAACAAAGCCGCACGGGCGATTTTTACTTCTTCCTCTCCCGCTGTTACCTCCGTTTCATAGATCTTCAGGCCGCTGTTTCCCTGCAAAGCCTTCTCGATGCACTCGTCCAGGGTCAGTTGGACAGCTTGGACCCGACCGGCTGTAACGAGGAAAAGCAACGCGATGAAAAGAATCAGTTTCATTTCAGGAACCTGACCGTCAGTGTCATGCCATTTTTCAAGCCCGAATAGTCGTCAAGTGAGATATGAATCTTTTGTGTGTTGATATCGAATGATGCCATGGGATCGAAACTCTTCTGGGTCTTTTTCTGGATCACGGGAAAGACCTTCGTGACTTTTCCCTTGTAAACCTTCCCGGCATACGTATCTGACGTGACTTCCACTGGCTGTCCTTCGTGCACTTTTCCCGCATCGGTCTCTTCCAGTTCCGCCCGCACCCGAACCTGCTCCGGGGCGATGATCTTCACAACCGGCGTGCCGATATCGGTTGATTCGCCGGCATCTTTGATTTTTTCCACGACCAGGCCGGCCAGCGGAGAAGATATCGTATAATCGGCTAGCAGCGCCCGTTGATATTCCAATTCTGCGGCTGCCCGTGCAACGGCATTCTTCGCCCGCTCTTTCTCCTCAATTCTGGCTCCGGTACGGGATTTCTGTAATGCCGATCGCGCTTCGCGCAACGCCTGTTCGGTCACCTTCAACCGTTCCTCTGCCCTTTGCATCTCCACCAGCGTGGTGGCGTTTTTTCCATAAAGCCTTTGCTGCCTGTCGAAATCGATTTTCGCCTGATTGTAGGATGCCTCCGCGCGTCCAACACCACTGGCGGCAATATCCAAATCCTCCAGCCTGTTTCCAGTCTGCAGTTCCCGATACTGGGCCTTCGCTTCCGCCAGTTCGGCTTCTGCCTGCCTGACGCGTGCCTCCGCCTTCCCTTTATCAAAATGAACCAGTTCCTGTCCCTGACGAACGATATCCCCCTCTTCTATCATCACGCGTTGTATCAGCCCCACTACCCGGCTGCTCAGTACTACCTCATGTTCGCTTTCGACCACTCCTTTGGCATTCAGTTGCCCACCCTTCGGTTGGGCTGAGGCAGCCTGACGGGGTTCAGGTGCCGTGCCTTTATCGAACAGCAATGGGGTGGTGACAGCCAGCAGGATCGCAACTGCCACCAGGGCGAGGACGATCATGATGCCGATTCGTTGATTCTTCATCCCTCTCTCCGTTTTTCGCGAATGACTCTGCCATCCTCCATGTAGATGATACGATCGAATACATCCTCGATGCGATTGTCGTGAGTTGCGACGATAACGCATCTGTTCTGCTTCTTGGCGAGATCATTAAGAACTTCCATCACCTTCCGTCCGTTGACGAAATCAAGGTTCCCGGTCGGTTCATCCGCAAGAATCAAGGGTGCATCGGCGGCCAAGGCCCGGGCGATGGCTACCCGCTGTTTCTGCCCTCCGCTCAGATCCCGGGGGAGAAAATGTATCCGATCTTGCAGTCCGACGGCAGAGAGTAGTTCTATCGCCCGCTGTTCGGCAGGATTCCCCTCGATACCTTTCAGCTTCAGGACCAGCATGACGTTCTCAAAGGCTGTCAACGCCGGGAAAAGGTTGAAGCCCTGAAAGATGAAGGAGATGTATTTCTTCCGCAGTTCCGTGAGTTTCCTGTCGTCCTGGAACACGACGTTATTACCATACAACTCGAAAGACCCGCCGCTGGGCCTGAGGATGCACCCCAGCATAGAAAGGAGCGTGGTCTTCCCGCTGCCGGAAGGACCGAACAGGCCGACAACTTCTCCCTCATCCAGTTGAAGATCTACATCGGAAACAGCATTAACGGTGAATTGGCCTTCCGTGTATATCTTGCTGAATCCTTTTGTGATAATCGGTATCTGCACGTTCAGCCTCGGAACAGGATTGCCGGGTCGATGCGTTTTACCTTGCGGATAGAGATAAACGCAGCCGAGAGGCACATGATAAATGTGAGAGCCAACACGAGCAGGTTGACCCACCCCTTTATGACCATAACCATGCCGAATGCCTCGTAAATCTTGGCGGACATGATGGTTATCAGCAAGCTGACCAGGTATCCACTCAGGGCGTTGATCATGGCCTGGGAGAAGATTATCTTATAGATTTCATAATTGCTGGCACCCAGCGCCTTCAGCGTACCGAACTCCTTGATGTGTTCCATTGTGGAGTTGTAGATCGTCTGGCCGACAATCAGCATCCCTATAAGGAAACTGATCAGAATGGTCAGCATGAAGGAAAACCCGACGCCCGTTTCCATTGTCCAGTAAAGGCGGGTCTTGCGGCTGAAAGAGCCTTTATCATATACATCGACCCCTTTCAGCTTTTTCTGCAATGACTTAATTACCTCCGGCACAGAATGTCCGGGAGAGACTTTGGCTACGACGAAAACGGTGCTATCGGAGCCCATGTAGGTGACAAGGCTTTGTGCAAGATTGAAGGAAGTGAAGATAATCGGAGCGGTCGTGAAGGACTTGACGCCCCGGGATATGCCGACAATTTGTAGTCGATGCCAGAGGACATCACGATATTCGCCGATCTGTATGTCACCCAACCGCTTCATCGCCGACTCGTCGACGATGGCAAAATTGCCATTCTTGACCAGCGACGGATCACCTTCCACCATGTCCCATGGTCCACCGATGCCGGTGTCGGGGTTGTAGCCGACTATCTCTACTTGTTCGGTGCCCCCCTCTTTCTGTCTGATGATTCCCCAGGCGACAATGAGTTTTTCTGCCGACTGGATGCCGTCTTCCGCTGTGACCTGGTGGTAGATGTATTCGGGAAAAGGTTGGGAAAAATCGAAGTTCTTGCTGTTCTTGGAGGTAACCCAGATGTCGCCCGGGGTGTGGTCGACAATGACGGATGAGGTTTCCATGAGGCCAAGAAAGATTCCCATTTGCGCAAAGATAAGCCCCACTGCGAATACAACCCCGAGGAGTGTAATCAGCGAGCGTACTTTGTCGTAAAGGATAATCCTCAACGCAACATAGAACATGGCACGGGATGTTATCACACAAAAGGGTAGGCAACAACTTCATTATTAATTGGTGATCATGGCTATAAATAGAGTCGAAAAAGTAGAGTCAGGGCGGGAATGGTACAGACCCCTGAAGAGTATCAAAGGATGAACTATCGCTGCTATACCGGAGAGAAGGAATCGACCGCCTGGCGTACAACAGTGATAAACACATACTCTCGCCCTGAGGGAGAGGGTAGCCGAAAGCAGGGTGAGGGGGGAAATCTGGCATTTCTTGCCGCTATAGATGGGATCTCACCAATACCTAGCTACCTGAAAAGCTGTGAACGGGAAGGAGTGACAGAGAAAAAAAGGCTGAAAAAATCCTAAAAAAGCATTACAACTCCTTGAGGAAACAAATAATAATGCGCTTAAGGAAGATCCGCAATGACAGCCGCGAACATCATCCACCACGGCGGGAAGGTCGGCGTTACCGGCTCCTGCCATGAACTCAAACTCAGTCCCTCGGCATCCATTCTCGTCGACTGCGGCTTGACACAGGGGGCAGAAACCTCCGCAGATGGGGGCGGAAGTTCCTCCTGCTCCTTCAAATTCCCCATCACACCCATAAAAGCGGTCATTCTCACCCATGTTCACATAGACCACTGCGGAAGACTCCCCTACCTGCTCGGAGCCGGCTACAAAGGCCCGATCTTCTGCTCCGAGGCATCAGCTCAACTCCTTCCGCTCGTTCTGGAAGACGCGGTGAAGATTGGAATAACACGGGATAAAGATCTGTTACGACAGTTCACAGCCGTGTTGAAGAAAAGACTCGTCCCCCTCCCCTACAGTCAATGGCAGGAACTGGGAACATTGGACGGAGTTACGGTCCGCATGCGGCTCCAGCAGTCTGGCCATATCATGGGCTCGTCAATTGTTGAGCTGGATGTGAGACAGGTTCAACGTTCAAGGTTCAATGTTCAAGGTTCAGATCCAGCAAACTTAAAAGCATCCCCTACGAGAATCGTGTTTTCCGGCGATTTGGGGGCGCCGGATACTCCGCTGCTGCCCGATCCTGTTATTCCCGAGCGGGCGGACATCCTTCTGCTGGAATCGACCTATGGCGATCGGCTGCACGAGGACCGGAACGGCCGTGTGGAGCGCCTGCGGAAGATCATTATAAGAGCTTTAAAAAACAGGGGCGCCATCCTCGTGCCCGCCTTCAGTATCGGCCGGACCCAGGAACTTCTCTACGAACTGGAGGGGCTGATCGCCTCCTTCCGTGACGAGGAGGCGACCGCCGGTCTGCCATGGGACGATCTGGAGGTTGTAGTTGATTCGCCGATGGCGCAGCAGGTTACCGAAATTTATTCGGAACTGCAGGCCCTTTGGGATGCGGAGGCAAAAGAAGTGGTGTCCAATGGCAGACACCCTCTCTCCTTCGAGCAGATGACTGTCATATCCTCCCACGATGAGCACCTCCAGACCGTTACCTATCTGAAGAAATCGGCACGTCCCTGCATTGTCATCGCCGCCGGCGGGATGTGCGCAGGGGGTAGGATCGTCAACTACCTGAAGGCGCTTCTGAAGGATCACCGCACTGATGTAATTTTCATCGGTTACCAGGCGGAGGGAACGCCGGGGCGTGAAATCCAGCAGCAGGGTACCGGCGGGGTCGTCAACCTGGACGGCATAAACTGCCCGATCAGGGCACAGATCCATACTATCACAGGCTACTCCGCCCATGCCGATCAGCAGAACCTGGTGGACTTCGTTCGGGCCATGCCGGAGAAACCACGCTTGATCAAGCTGGTTCATGGAGAGCCGGCGGCACGGAGATCTCTGGCAGAGAAACTGAGGGTAATTGGCATAATGGTGGAAGAGTAGGAAAGAGGCCTCGGCGTCCAATGAGAGGCATCCGCTTAGGGCATTCTTGGCCCCAAAAAACAACAGCCACTTGGAATAATATCCAAGTGGCTGTTTTTATGGTCGGGGCGACTGGATTCGAACCAGCGACCACTAGACCCCCAGTCTAGTGCGCTACCAGGCTGCGCTACGCCCCGAAATGAATTTAAAGTGTATTTCTTAGATCCTTCAGTTCTTCTTTTATCGCCAGCAATAGCGTATGAAACTTGTCACTAACCGTGCCATCTTCAGGCACGGCCTTCCGTGCCTTTTTACCAATCAGTTGGCGTGCGCCTTCGATGGTCAATTTCTCTGAATAGAGTAGCCGC
>MHDY01000108.1 GCA_001803705.1 Nitrospirae bacterium GWC2_56_14
TGTCCTCTCTTCTCGTGTTACGGCTTTTCAAGCCGGACCTGCAAAGCAGCTGGTCCGAAGACAACAAAACAGGCCAGTGAAGCCGGCCTGTGAGGAAAAACTGCTTTGACCTATTTTCCCATGCAAACTATTCTTGATATATCTTTAACAGATTCTTGTCAACTCTTTTCTTCTTCACAAGTGGAAATGAGCATACCCCATTCCCACCGTTCAATCCACTTGACCACTCACCCGACGGAGAATATAGTGTCATGAATATAGTAGCGCCACGTGCCTGTCATCTCACAGAAAGTGTCCGATGCAGCTGATAGACCCCTTCGGGAGAAAAATAAACTACCTGCGCCTGTCCATTACGGACCGGTGCAACCTCCGGTGCCTCTACTGCATGCCGGCGGAAGGAGTCGCCAAGCTGCGCCACGATGACGTGCTCAGCTATGAGCAGCTTCTGCAGGTGGCACGAGCTGCGGTCGCCATCGGTGTGGAAAAAATCCGGATTACCGGGGGCGAGCCTCTTGCCAGAAAAGGAGTGCTTCCCTTCCTGGAACAGCTCGCGGAAATTCCGGGACTGCAACGCCTCGTCCTGACGACCAACGGCATACTGCTGCCACCTGTTGCCCACGATCTGCGCCGCATCGGCATCGAAAGCCTGAATATCAGCCTTGACTCCCTCCGCTCCGAAACCTTTCACCGCATTACCCGAGGCGGCGATCTCCAGCAGGTTCTTGCCGGCATTGCCGCCGCTGAGCAGGCCGGCTTTCCGTACGTCAAGATAAACGTGGTGGTCATGCGCGGGATCAACGATGATGAGGTCCCCGATTTTGCCGCCATGACTGTCGACAAGCCGTACAAGGTCCGTTTTATCGAATACATGCCGACGCTGAAACAGGGAAACTGGCAGGAGATGTGCGTTCCGGGAGAGGAGCTGCTGTCGCGCCTTTCGGAACGATACGCGCTGGAACCTGCTCCGGCGGAGCCGATGGCGGGGCCGGCCTCTTACCGGCGCATCAAGGGAGCTGCCGGCATGGTCGGCATCATAACCCCCGTTTCCTGCCATTTCTGCCGCGAGTGCAACAGAATTCGGGTCACCTCTACGGGCGTCGCGAAAAGCTGCCTCTTTTCCCGCGACACTACCGACCTCAAATCGATCCTTCAAACCGGCGATCACGAAGCGCTTCAGGAAGCGCTTCGCAGGGTAGTCACCGCAAAGCCAGACCGGCATCAGCTCGACGCTTCACATGAACCCGATCACCAGGTGCCCATGTCGCAAGTGGGCGGGTGAACACCAGGAGATGTACCTATGAATGCAAAGGTCGTATCTGTATCGATAAGTGAGCAGAAAGGGATGCGCAAAACGCCGGTAGCATCGGCGCTCCTCAAGCAGGAGCATGGATTGGTGGGCGATGCCCACGCGGGAGACTGGCACCGCCAGGTCAGCCTGCTGGCGATGGAGAGCATCGAAAAAATGCAGCGCATGGGCCTGGATGTAAATCCGGGAGATTTTGCCGAGAACATCACGACCGAGGGAATAGACCTTATGACCTTGCCGGTGGGGAGCCGGCTGTCACTGGGAGAAGCGGAAGTCGAAATTACCCAGATCGGCAAAACGTGTCATACCCGCTGCGCCATTTACCAGCAGGCAGGGGACTGCGTGATGCCGAAGGAAGGTGTTTTTGCCCGGGTACTCCGGGAAGGGATCGTCAAGCCGGGCGACCGGGTGGATATCCTGCCTCTCCCATCCTGACCTCCCTCCTGGTGCTTCACTGCATACCCGTTTAACTCCCTTTTTCCAACTGAAGCCTTCCTGCCAGATCATCTATGAACTGCCGCGCTGTCCTTCCATTACGCCGGCCGCCATTGTACATCGACCAGAGGAATGCTTGATGGGAGAGCGTTTCCGAGTCGACCTGAAGATTCATGGTCACTGCATAGTGGCGGACGATCCGCAGAAACTCCTCCTGGTTGAAGATCCCGAACCCGATGGTTATCCCGAATCGCTCCGACAGGGCGAGCTTCTCGGACACCGCCTCCTCGGGATGGATTTCGTCCCCCCCTACGTTGTCCGTCATCCGCTCCGGCATCAGGTGGCGGCGATTGGACGTGGCATAAAAGAGGATGTTGTCAGGCCGGCGTTCGAGTCCACCTTCGAGGAGGGTCTTGAGCGCCCGGTATTCGGTTTCTCCTTCCGAAAAGGTCAGGTCATCGCAATAGATGATGAACCGGAACGGCAGCGGCCGCAGCAGGGCTACGATGTCGGGAAGGCACAGCAGGTCCCAGCGCTGCACCTCCACCATCCGCAGCCCTTTCGGGCAGAACTCGGCCAGCAGCCCTTTGATGCATGACGACTTCCCGTTCCCGCGCTCCCCCCAGAGAAGAACATTGTTTGCCGGGAGCCCGGCGGCAAACTGTGCCGTGTTTCTCCGCAATACCTCCTTCTGGTAGTCAATCCCAACCAGATCTTCCATGTTCACGAGATCCGGGTCCATGATAGGAGCGAGTTGCCCCCCCGCCGCTCCCTTGACCCAGCGGATTGCCCAACACGCAGCAACCAGTTCCGGTGTTGCAGCCGCAGGCTCCTCATCCCGCTTCATAAGAAAGTCGGCCAGCTCTTCAAGTTTCTGCACACAGCGTGCGATGTTTCCGTCCATATCTTTCTCCAGTGGGACAATACTCACCTTTCCGCTTCCCGGAGCGGCCCATTTTTCCGGGGCGGCACCATCGCCTCGCACGGAACCCTCGTCTGACAGAGGCCACAACCGGCCTGGGCGACGCCGTAGAGACCGCCGACAGCTTCCGGTACCGCCCCGTAGACGTAGTCGCGGCATTTTTCCTTGTCATGGCCGTCGAATGTGATCGCACCGACGGGACAGCGGCCGACGCAAAGGCCGCAGGTCCGCTCGCGGTACCAGAGACAGTGCTGCCGATGGTCGCCGGGGAGCCGCGGTGTCGGAATCAGGGGCAGGTCGGTTATCACGCTGCCGATCCGGTGGGCGATTCCCCGTTCGGTTATGAGGCCGTCATTGAGGCTGAAGGTGCCAAGCCCGGCGGCATAGGCGGCATGGCGCTCCGACCAGTTGGAAGCTATACCCTTCTCTGGATCGACGAGCTGCTGCCACCCCGCTGCCAGTTGCGGCGCCACTGCCCGATGCCCCCTTGCCAGGAGCCATTCAACCACGTGGCGGCGCAGGGCAGTGTTGCAGACCTCGCCACGGTCGCGGGTGACTGCCCACTCCCGCGACGGGAACCGCTTCTCCTGACGGTTGCTTTCCCGGGTTGTGCGGCTGATGGGGAGGACCCAGCAGATGACGGTAGAGGCCTGGGTCTCTGCGCCATAGGTGCCAGCGAGTACCTCTTCAGGCGTCTGATGGAACTCGCCTATTATGGCTTTGTAGGAACGAAACAGAGGGTCGGAGGCTGCGGCGAAGCCGACCAACGGAGCGGCGAAAAATGGGGTTTCGCCGTCGGGGAACCGGTTTGCAGGAGAGGCGGCAACGAACGCTTCGATCATGCCGCGGATTGCATCTTCCACTCATCCCTCCTTCTTCTCACGTAAAAAACTGAGCACAATCCTACTGCCCGGCAGCAGGAACCATATCGTGTGCCGCTTCCTCCGCCTGAAGCAGTACCTGCTCCGGAACAGCGTCGATAGTGCCGGGGCCGATGCCGCACGCCCGGATCAGCCGCGTCTCCACAAAGCCCATCCAGCGCATAAACGTGTCATACCGGGGGAAAATGTCGGCAAAGAGCGCCTGGTCCGGATGCCCCTGCGTAAGGACAAAAACCAGTTTCTTCGGTTCCAAGCGGCTGGGCTGGGGGTTGGTTATGTAATCGGGCTTGAGGTAGGAATAGCTGCGGTCGATAAACCCTTTCAACTGCGCAGTGACATCCCCGTAATACACGGGAGAAGCCATGAGGACAAGATCCGCCTCCTTGACGGCAGCAAGGACCGGAGCCAGGTCATCATCCAGCACGCATCGGTCGAGGGTTTTCTTGCAGGCGTAGCACCCCTGGCAGCCTCGGTATGAAAGCCGGTTCAGTTCGAAGGTTTCCACCGCCGCCCCACGACCGGCGGCAGCATCCGTGAAATGTCTTGCTATGGCAGTACTGTTCCCTTTGGAACGGGGACTCCCGAGAATGGTCACTATCCTCATCTGCTCCTCCTCTTGGTATGTATGAACACCCATTCCTTCCGTTGAATATCAAAGGTGATAAGCCCCCTCGCCTCCCGGTGTCAAGCACTAAATGGGCGCGCCTGGAAGCAAAAGATTAGTGGAGGAGACTGTTTGCACTGAGGAGGGATCAGAGTGGCGGGAGCGGCAGAGCCGCTCCCGTCTGAAACATGGAAGGGAGATACGGCAGGATTATTTCTTCGCCTTCTTTGCGATGATCTTATCCTTGATCTGGTCATATACATCGGTAGAGACAATGTCTTTTGTTTTCAACTCGTTCTTCTTTTTGTAGGGACGTCCGGCAATGATCTTCTTGGCATTAGCGTCCCCTATTCCCGGGACCGCCTTCAATTCGGCTTCAGTCGCCGTGTTGATATCGAGCAGCTGCGTCTTTGCCGACGCTGTCGCCGGTTTGGTCGAATCATTCGCAGCCTTCTTTTCAGCGGCGAACGAGAGGGTTGCGACCAGCACCATCATGATGAACAGCGTGGTCGTGGTGAAGAAACTCTTTTTCATTGCAATTCCTCCTGTTATTAAATTAAAAACATAACAGTAAATATCTCTAATACAATAAAAAGTCAACGATATTTTCCCCGCTACGGCACAAAGACAATTTACGCAATATTAAATAGTTACAATAGTACTGCAGTAGCGTTATCAACCAATCCCATACCGACAGAGCGGATTTGGCCTCCATTAATTTTAATCTGTGGCGATCTGAAAACCGACGAAGAACTGGCTATGATGAAAAAAAGAGCACCCCGCTCAAGCCGCAGGATGCTCCGTCGTCAACCACAGTAAAAATCAGCCATATCGTTGTTACAGAGCCACCATCAAAATTCCAGGAACTGCCCCCCTCAAAAAGCTCTTGTCCAGCGAGAGGCCAACGATTATCGGGATATCCATCCCCGGAGGGTTTTTCCCATCTCTTCCTCATCACGAAGCCCGACAACCCTCCAGGCGACCGAGCCACTGCGAATGCCCAGGATTACAGGTGTCGCCTGCAGTTTCAAACCCTTTGTAATCTGCTCATCTGGGTCTGGGTACCATTCGACCTTGAGTGTCTGATGCCGCTGGGCAATGGTGGCGACAACAGCGCTATCGCCGTTTCCTACAATTATCGCCACCCTATCTGCCGAAAGCTCCGGTACAGATTCCAGAAAACCAATAAGCCGCTCTCCCGCCGGATTCCCCTTCGTTACGAGAATCAGCAACATCTTTTTCTCCACCCCAAACTGATCGGCAGAGACAGCCGTACCGGTAATGGAAGTGAGTTGAACCACGGGCAGGGTCGGTGCCATGGGGGGCCCGGCAGCCGCAACTACTGCCGGGACGATCAGCATCAACAAGGCTATGACAAATTTATTCATAATTACTCCTGGGGCACGATGAAGTTTTTGATGCACGCCCGATCGGCGGCTGAAAGGCCCGTCAACGCGTATGGTTCAGTCAGATCGCGAAGCGCCTTCGCCTTCGTTTCGATGTTTGCGTCGGTCGGGGTGGCCGTGATGACGTAGTGCATGATGCAGGCACTGCTGCCGGCGGGGATCGTAACCGGCCACGACCACTGTGCGTTGGTAACGCTGGCGGCGCTCGTGACAACGGACACCGGCAGCGGCGCTTCGGGAAGATTTACCCCCTGCATGACCATCGCCACCTGCGGCATGTACTGGTCGCTTGCCGCCTTTTCGATGACATACGAATTCCCTCCCGCAACCGGGTCAACGATATAGGACCAGGACCCGTTATACGGGTATTCCAGGTAGCCATCGACATACGGAGCAACAGTAACGTCAGTCGTTCCGGGGTTTTGTATGATTTCCACGTACCGCAGGAAACCATTGTCGGGCGGGGTGTAGATCTTTCTGCTGTAGATCTTCCCGCCGATAACGACAGGCGTCGTTTCAAACTGGCCGACGTCGTCAATTGCCGCGTATCGTGTGTAGTAGTCGTATTCTGTAACATCGTCATACAGGGTGTGGAAGTAGTAATACGGCGAGTTGTACAGCCCGTCAGTATCCCACCAGGACCGTATTCCTCCCCCGCGGGCTATCGCATAGGCCGACCAGGCGTCCGGCCTGTCGAACTCGGCCCATCCGAGGTACACTCCCGGCTTTATGGTTATATCCAGCAACAGCGTGCCACCGTCGGCAAGTGTACCGGTTGCCGATCCTACGAAGTCGCCGTCATTGTACGAGCCGGAACTGTCGGCGAAGTAGGCGCCAGGACTTAGACCCGGTACCTCGTAATACCCGCCCCCATCCGTGTAGGCGTAATACGAATAGTCGTCGCTCACCCTGGTGATATACACGCTCCGGTCGGCAACCGGGTACCCCTGAACGTCGCGGACAGTGCCGTAGGCGCTACCGGGGTTCAGGGTGAAGACAAGCTGCACCTGGGCCGTCGGGTTGCCCAAGGTAAGTTCGCCGGCAGCCGTATTGGAATAGATGGTGCCGCTGCCGAAGCTGGTGGCAGCGGTAACGGTAAAGGCCGCAAAGGGCACGTCCACGGCGGAGAATTCACCTGCGAAATTTGTCCAGTAACTTTGAGACATCCCATAATCAGGTACGGTCACAATGACTTCCGTGTTGGCGACCGCAGTCCCGTCACGGGTCACGGTGCCGGTAACGGTGCCGGCCTGATCGAGCGTGACGACGAGCCCGCTGACCGGTACCATGAGGTCGGCGACCTGGCCGGTGACGGCCCCCGACACGCCGAGGACAGTCTGGGCGGTAAGGGTGAAGGCGCCGGTCCTCGTGCCGAAGACGGCAAAGCTGCCGTCTCCGAGAATGTATCCCCCGGAGGTGTAGTAGGTATCCGGAGTGACCGGATCGGTGACGACAATAGTAACGGATCCCCCAGAAACAGCACTGCTATCGGCACGTTGGACATTACCCCGCACAACGAAGACCGGAAGCCGCGGGGTAATTGTCAGGGATGTTGTGCCAGCGGGATAGGTAAACGGATATTCGACGGTTTCGATATCGGACCGACTGACGGCGATCTTGAGCGATTCGCCGTCGCGGACAGGGAACGCAGTCGTGGTGAACGAACCGTCACCCGACGTGGAACAGGAATAGTAATACTGCCATCCGTAATAGTAGCTGTAATATGAGTTACAGGGCGCATTGGAGCCGTCTGCACGGACGATCGAGTAATTGGCATAGGCCAGTGGTGTAGTGCCATCGCCGGCATACAGCGTTCCATTCAGCGTTGCGTCGAAGACCGGTATCTGTATCGTAGCCTGGGCGGTGCCGTTCGCGATGAACGTCACCGATGTTTCATAGGTTGCCCCGGCGTATGTTGCCCGGACGGTCAGCGTGGTCTGACCGCTGTAGATATCCGAGAAGGTATAGGAACCACTGAAGGAATTTGATTTCAGAACCGTTCCGTCCGGCTCCCAGATTTCCACGGACACACCCTTATTGAATGCCGCTCCGCTCGTGTTCTGCAGATTGACGGTGACGTTGCCACGATCCACCGGCAGGGCCAGGGTGCCGAAATCTATCAGCTGATCGTTGGAAGTAAAGATCGGCACAACTTTCGACGCCGTTACAACCTTCGACCCGCTGGAAATGTAATAAGACAGCGACACCCGCGCTTCGTACTGCGCTCCGGCAGCGGTCGGCATGGCGAACCGGCCGGAGGTGAATGTGTCGGAGCTTCCGGTGGAGACGGACGTTACCTCTTGCCCGGTGGCTGGGTCGATCAGCCGGATCGTCACGTAGGTCGGATAGTACCCTGCTGTCTTATAGCTGACCTTGCCGGTAATCCTGCCGTAGAGGGTATAGCTGAAGTCGCGGCTGACGGCTTCGCCGGCGCCAAGCGTAATGTTGTAGCGGTATTTCACGCCGCTAACGCTCTTGTCGTTGATTTCCACGACGTAGGTATCAGCCGGCAGCTGCTGGAAAACGAATGTCCCGTTTGCGCCGCCGTTGGTGCCGGAGTAGGTGTAAAGGTACCGCGAGAACGAACTGTTGGTGGTCGAGGTAACCCTGACGTAGTTGGAGGCTACCGCATTGCCGGCAAGGTCCTTGACGGTCCCACCGATGCTGCCGAGCGGCGGCGCAGCCACCGTCAACGCGTTATCCTGGCCGGCAACCACTGTTACCGGAGCAGAGACGATAAATCTTGAGCCGCCGGAGCTGATTGCCTGAGGAACCGCAAGTTCGGCGTAAACCCTATAGTCACCCGGCATAAAGAAACCTTCGCGGTAGGTGCCGCCGCTCCCCTCGGTGAAATACGGCGTCCTGTCGCACGTCAGGCAGGTGGCAACACGCGCATAGACAGTCGATCCGGTGACGGGAGTGCCGTCGGAAAGGGTGACCGTTGCGGTGATCCTCCCGGTGTTGCTGAAAATGACATCCTGAACCGCCATGGAATCACCCGCCCCGAAACTACCGACAACAACGGGTGATGTCGCCTGGAAGGCATTTCGCGGCATCGTCGCCTGCAATGTGAACGGCGCCCGCGGGATTACCCGCCGGTACGAGCTTTCTTCCGTTCGCGGCATAAACGTGAACCGCGCATTGTCGTCGGTATAAACGCCCATCTTTCTCGGGAAGTACGGTAGCGAGCTGACCAGGTAGACCGTCGCGTCACTATCGGCTGAGGGGAGCGGGTTCCCGTTATCGTCCTTGACATACCCGATCACCTGGCCGTCCATCAGCGGCAACGGCGACATTGTGCCGACGCCGTCGTCCGGAACGGCAAAGTTGACGACCATCTGCCGCTCTT
>MHDY01000109.1 GCA_001803705.1 Nitrospirae bacterium GWC2_56_14
GTTTCGAGCCAACCGGCAACATACACCAGGAACCCGGACCCGAAGATCATGGCGAGCCGGTAGAACGCCGAACGCAGCCCCACAAAGAGCGCCTGGTCCTTTTCCGTGAGCGCCAGCATGTAGAATCCGTCCGTGGCAATATCATAGGTTGCGGAGATGAATGCGCCGACGACGAACGCCGCAAGGGACAGGGCGAAGAACCCTGAACTGTTCAGGGAATAGGCCACGAAGAAGAGCGAGAGCCCCATGGCGAGCTGGGTAGAGAGGATCCAGTTCCGTTTGGTCGAATGCAGGTCCACCAAGGGGCCCCAGAACATCTTGATGACCCAGGGGAGGTAGAGCCAGCTCGTCCAGAAAGCGATATGAGCGTTATCGATGCCCATGCGCTTGTACAGGATGACCGAGACGGTGTTGATGAGCACGTAAGGAAGACCCTCAGCAAAGTAGAGGGTGGGCAGGAACGCCCAGGGGTTGCGGGAGGTCATGTTCTGTTTATGCATGCGAATAAACTAGCAGAATGGGCGGGAAACTTCCAGAAAAAAGCGCACGATGATTTGTAAAATCAGCCCTCTCTTTGAAAGAGAGGGCTGATGAACAATGCTGTGACGGAACGACTAAAAGAACATGGAAAGGCCTGCCTGGAATTTGAGCGTCTTATTCGTAACGTCGACGCCTGCAAGCTCTGATTCATAGACGCTGTAATTCAGTTCCGCGTTCGCAGCAACATTCTCGGTAAGGAACACTTTCACTCCGGCCTTGGGCTGAAAGAGCACGCCGGTGCTTGAATCGCCGGCCACATCGGTCATTGCTGCGCCCAGGCTCAGCCCGGCGTAGGGGATCACCGGCTGGTTTTTCCGGTAAAAATGGAACTTCCCTTCCACTTCAATGAACGTCGTGCTGAACTTGGTCCCTGCCTGCTTGCTCATCATCTCGTCTATCCTGACACCCACCGAGATGGGATCGGTCAGAAAATAACCGACGCCGAGACTGATCGTCTGATCGTTCGATTTCGTCGAGGTCCCGCCGGACACCGATGAATCCGTGCTCGATATGCTTGCGTACGCCGCAATTTCCTTGGCGCCCTTCCCCATTTTCTGCTCGGCAAATGCGGACGCGGACAGTGATACCAGCATGACAGCGAACAATACCACGAGGATCTTTTTCATTGAACTTCTCCTTTTTTAAAGCAAATTTTAAAGCGCTTTGCGGCCTCAGAATGTGGTTTCGATAAAGCCTTGTGCTGCCTGTCGATCAGATGCCGGACGCTGCTCCTGCTGCTGTGCTGTTCAACCGCCACCTCCTCTCTATTTTAATTTCCAGAGCATGATATTTTTTTCCCGCCCGCCGGCAGCCAGCCATTTTCCGTCCCTGCTCGCTGCAACAGCGGAGACCTTGTCGTTCTGCTCCAGGGAGGTGACTTCTCCCCGCTTCTCCGCATCCCAGATCTTTATGGTCTTGTCCAGGGCGGATGAGACAAGGAACCGCTTTCCCGGGAGGAACGCGATGGACGTGATGTCGCCGGTGTGCCCTTCGAAGGTGAACAGGTCCCTCCCCGACACCGTGTCCCGCAAACGCACGAACCGTTTGTCGATCCGCCGGTTCCTCATGAGGTCTATCTCGATCGTCTTCGCCCCATAGGCCACCAGGCTCCGGTCCAGGCTGAATGCCGCGGCGGTCAGGCTGTCCATGTCCTCGGCAAAGGCGCGGGTCTCTTTTTTCGTGTTCACATCCCAGTATTTTATCTTCAGGTCATTGCTGGCCGTCATGACATTCCGCCCGCCGGCGTCAAAGACCAGCGTGTGGATCCGTTCATCGTGCCTGCCCATTTCGCCCAGTTTGGTCCCGGTGGCAACGTCCCAGAGCCGGACGATCCCGTCACCGCCGCCGCTGGCGAGGATCCGCGAGTCCGGGGCGAAATCAACGGCCCAGACCCCCTTGGAATGGGCATCCCGGATCTTGAGCTTTTCGCCCCCCTGCTGTGCGTCAAAAAGATAGATATCGCTGCTGGAGGTCGCGACAGCGAGCAGCGCTCCGTCCTTGCTGTAGGCGAGGCTGTTGGCCTTGCCGCTGTAGCGTTCGATGGCGAGCTTCAGCGCCTTTGCCTCAATGTCCCATATTCTGATCGCATTGTCGCAGGCGGCGGCCACGAAGCGGCTGTCCGGACTGAAGGCCAGGTGCCTGACCTCGCCTGCTTCGCTCTTGAGCAGGGCGTGGAAGATCGGAGAGATCGAGACCAGCCTGGACAGCTCCGCGTTGGAAGCAATGCCCATCTTGCTCATGACGTTGTCCACGGCCTTCCTGATGGCCATCTGTTTGGCCGCCAGGGAAGAATCCTCCATGGGCGCAGGGTTCTCGGTCGAACCCATGGGATCGGAGCTCAGGGCCTCGATCTCCTCGCCGGTTTTCGTATCGATGGCCGTAAAGGAAAGCGACGCCGTGCCCTCCCAGGAACCGGCGAACCGTTCATGGCTGTCCACCGAGATGCTGCCGCGGACCAGGACATCGGCGCCGTATTCGGTGCTGATCTTCGCCATTGCCGAGGCGTTCGCGTTCTTGATCGCCTCCCACAGGATCCGGTCCTTTTTCAGCTTTTCGGAGATCTCCGGGTTCATGACCTTGAGGCCGCTGTCCTTCAACTTCCCCTTCACCGCATTTTCGGCATATTCGACGAAGTCCTCTGCCCCTTTTTTGCTGGTAACGACGACCATGACCGCGCCCGCGCCGGCCCTGTCCGCAAGCCGCGCCGCCTCCGCAACCGCGCTGCTCAGCATCAGGCAGAACAGGAACAAGGCCATCAGGTATCGAGACGGCAGGAACACCGTGGATAAGCTCATCGTTTCGGCCCCTTTTTTTCGAACGAGATGCGCAGAGGTTCGTCGCTGACCAGTCGCAGCGGAACCTTCTTGTTCCTTTCGATGCCATTGACCAGTGACGACTGGAGGCCTTTGAACTCGAGCTCGAGCTCCGCAACTTCCTGATTAAAGCTCCGGCGATAGACCTTCACGACGTCGGGCATGGTGGAAAGGAAGTGTTCGAGCTTCGACAGTTCTTCATGCTGCACCCCGGAAACGATCACCTGATACATCTTCGGTTTGTTCACGCCCTCGGTCCAGTGTTTCACGACCTGGAATACGATGTCTTTTGCATTGGACCGCACCACGTTCTGAATGGACCGCATGGAAGCGTCCGTTTTCCCCAGGGCGCTCGTGTCCGTCTCGCCTGACTGCTCGGTGTAGGTCGCGGACATCAGGATCTGGGCATTCGCGGTATTGTACGCTTTCACCTGCAGCACGGACGAGTAGAAGACCGCCTTGAAGCTGTCGATGGCGAGCTCCCTGCTGAACGCAGAGATGCATTTCCCCACGATGACGATCTCCGCGCCAAAGCGCTGCGCCAACGCCACGGCCTTTTTAGGATTGTCAAAGGCCAGGGCCGCATCGCGCTGCTGGATGCTCTTGACCTGCTCATTGCTCAGGACCATGATCCCCTTCGCCCGGAACAGGGTCTCGACCTCGGACTGCGCAAAGGCCGTGAGCGCCTTCTTTCCGTCAACGTAGTCGGGCAGCAGCACGACGATCCGGGGCTTGCCGATCCAGTCGTAGATCATCTCGACATCGATGCCGTTCAGATAGAGGTCCTTGTTCAGTTCCCCTTTGCCGACCGACGCCGCGATCTCGACCACGTACGAATCGCCCTCCTGTTGCTCGCGCACCATTCGCCACTGCTTCACGTACCCTTCTGATTTGAACAGGATCCGGTCGTGGATCAGCTGGAAATTCTGGACCAGCGCATCGCTTTTGACCTGGACGCCGACCGCCTTTTGCACGGCGTTCTGCATGGCGTCCCTGAGCGCCTCCTTCTTGTGGTCCGGCAAGGACAGCAGCGCCTTCCCGGTCGCCGTCACCTCTTCAAGCTCCTCCGTTGCCCATGCTGAAGCGGGTATCGTGACCAGGGTGTTCAGAAAAAGGAGGAGATGGATACAGAGTACAGCAGTTGTGAATGGATTTTTTTTGATCAACATGATTCACCAGTGCCTTCGTTATCGGCAGGAAAATGATATAAACCTATAAACGACAGTTAGCCACATAAAGCACATAAGTCACATAGACAAAACAAGAAGTGAAACCACTAGTACACTGTAAATCTAATTCTTGATGGTATCTGAGTCAAAACCAAAACCCGATTATCACACGAAGCCACAAAGCTCACAAAGAAAGGCGTGAAACTGGAATTTTGGATATTGAATTTCTTCGTACCTTCGTGCCTCCGTGCGAGACTGGTTCAAAGGTCTTGATCTTGATTTATTGGTCTGAGGCGTTGCTCAACTGCTCTTTTCAGGATATGCGGCTAGCCCGGAGTTAGAAGTCCGTCGGCAACAGCAGGATGGGTGCACAGGCGATCCTGACCATGGTATCTCCTAGGTAGCACCCGCACGAAGCGAATGATAACCGCTAGGGCACCTGCTTTTTCTCCTCCAGCAGCTGGAGCTTCGCCATATCGAGCGCTTTCTTGACATCCGGCACCAGGGCGCTGTCGGGATACAGTTTCAGGAACTCATCGAACTCATGAATCGCTCCCGGCGTGTCGCCCTTGGCTGCACGGTCAAGCCCTTCCTTGAACTCGGCAAGCTCCTCTTCGTTGATCGCTTCGTCGCCTTTCTTGCCCTTCCAGTAGAGCTTGGCGTGCGAGTCCTCTTTCGCACCGCGAACCCCCGCCACGCCGGTCGTCAGGGGAACGGATTTTTTCGGCACGAGCTGGTTCACTTTTTGCTGCATGCTTTTGAGCCATTCTGAAAAACCGGATTCCTTCTTTGCCGGCTCCTCGGCGAACACCACGGTGCTGAAACCGAGCAGAATAACGAGGACCGCTGTCAACATTCTCCTATACATAATGCCTCCTTATTGGTGACGATGTTTGCCGTTCATTCCGCAATCCGAAATCCGCAATCCGCAATGCTACTTCACCATTCCGCAATCCGCAATCCGAGATCCGCAATGCTACTTAACCACTCCCAGGTCCGCTGCGAGGTCGCTGTTCTGGCGGATCATCCGCGGATCGAGGGAGGCCGCCTGCTGAAAGAGCTTTTTCGCGTCCTCTTTTTTACCCAGGCGAAGCAGGACGCGGGACAAGTTCACCATGATCCCGGGATCGTCCGGAGCGGCCTGGAGGGACGACTCGTAGGCCTGCTTCGCGTCCTCGAGCCGCTCCTGCAGAAAACTGATATTGCCGATGTTGTTGAGCGCGACGGCGTTCGCCTTGTCGAGCGCCAGCATTTTCTGGAACTGCTGCAGCGCCTCGGCATAGAGCCCGTT
>MHDY01000110.1 GCA_001803705.1 Nitrospirae bacterium GWC2_56_14
ACCATGAACTGTCGTCGTTCAAGAAAGAGGGCGACACGTGGTACTTTACCACGGGAAAGAACCTGCCGCCCAAGCAGGTGGTGAACACCGCACCCAAAGTCGGCCGGAACGATCCCTGTTCGTGCGGCAGCGGGAGGAAGTTCAAGAAGTGCTGCGGGAAATGAATCGATTGCGGATTTCGGATTGCGGATTGCGAAATGAAGAACAGGCAAAAGGAAAGAGCGAAGATGCAGAAAAAAAACTATGAGCAGATCAAGCAGGAGTTCCATCAGCGCCAGACCTATCAAATAATCGCCATTGCGATCGCGCTGTTCGTGGTGATGCTCTGTGCCGTCATGTACAAGCGGCCCGGCGTATTGGGAGAATATTCAAAAGCCTCGCTCTTCAGCGTCCAGATAGCGACCATCGCAGTGTTTCTGATTTTTACGGCCTACAACTGGCGATGCCCTGTTTGCAGTAAATCGCTGGGCGCCGATATCAACAAACGCGGCTGCAAAAAGTGCAAGACCCGGCTGCGCTGATTCCCTGTAGCAGGTGCGTCTTATAAAGCTTTCCCCTCCCTTGATGGGAGGGGCGAGGGGAGGGTAATGCCTGGCTCCCGTCACCCCCACCTAACCTCCCCCATCAAGGGGGAGGGAGTTGAGATGAACCCCGAGCAAGTTGCAGAGGCCGCATGCCATGAACATTCAGAAAAATTCGACTACTGTCTATTCCACCGAACACGGCAGGATATGCCCCGGCTGCGGTAAACCAGCCACGGGATGTTCCTGCAGTAAAAAGAAGAACGCTCCCCGAGGTGACGGGATCGTGCGGGTCGGCAGGGAAACAAAGGGGCGCAAGGGCAAAGGCGTGACCGTGATCATTGGCGTTCCCCTCGATGATGACGGACTCCTTGAGTTGGCCAAACAGCTCAAGCAGAAATGCGGCACCGGCGGGACGGTCAAGGACGGCGTTATCGAGATCCAGGGAGACCAGCGGGAGACGCTGGTTGACTTATTGACAAAGCAGGGCTTCAAAGTGAAAACCATCGGCAGGTAAGGTTTGATCGTTGATGAATATGATAAAAAATATGCCCAACAGAGCGAAAAAAAGGTTACCCACCTCTATCTCCGTTGAATAATTCCTTCGTTGTAACCCACTCCGCATGATCCGAATCTGGTGGACGCTGAACAGATCAAAAAAGAAAGCCCTGACCAGATGATCACGAGCTAAAAGGGGTCGTTAGGTTGAGTCCAAGGAATACCAGTTGTATGCTCTGCATAACGCGCGTGTGTACCGCTGGGCGAAGCCCGGACGGACTCGATCCGCATGCTGGAATTATCTTCATAATCATGTGATTCCAGATGGCTTTGTCGACATCAAAGATTCGACAAAATCCCGAACCCTGCGAGGAGGTCCATTATTTCCTAAGGTAATGTTCCTTGTAAAACAAAGGTGGCGTGATACGTTGAGTTTATCCTCACAGTCTTCCACGCAGTACCATCCACCATAATGTGGGCTATCAATGTCCCGCTCATATTTTCATTATTGCATAACCCGCTAAAATAAACACTGTAACCCGAGTCAATAGTATAGGTCGAACTGACCCATAAGCTGTTCGGTTGAACCTGAGTAAAAGAGCTGCTATTAGAACCTGCTGCATGAATTTCATACGATACTCCGACTTGATTGCCACCCGATTCATTATACATCGAGAAGTAAACAGAATGAGTGGTAGGAGTTGGTCCGTCAGAAGGAGGTGATGATGATGATCCGCAACTCGACAAACCAAAGAGTGCCATCAACATGATGATCAAAAGCCAATCACATTTTTTCATCTTTGCATCCTCCTTTTTAGAGTTAAGCGGCTCTTGTCGCTTGTACTGCTGGCCGGCGGACACGGTATTTTGCCGGAGCCAACAAGATCGAACGAACTGGCATGGATTTTATTGATTTAAAAACCTTTTCTTATATTATATCAAATAATTCCAAGGTCCATTGATTATTCCGAAATTCGGGATTAGTCAATTGATGACACTGGCTATACACGTATCTTAATTAAAGCGTATGCCCCGTTTCAGCAACAACAGGGGGGCCTGAAAATACAAGTTAATTCAGACCCGACCAAACGACCATTGCATCATAAAGTATTAGTATGATGCAGTTTGTAAATTGAAGTGTTTCTGGAATTGTAAACTGCAACAACTTCAGGAAGTACTCTTTGTTAGGCGAGCATAGCACAAGAGGCAGACTTCAGAATATATTCTTCGTTGAACCTAAGGGCTCTTCAATACCGTCAGCTCTATATGCACCGTGCCGTTCTGATCCGCCATCCAGACCTGCCCCTCCTGGATCGTGAACTGGAGCTTCATGGAGCGCTGGGCCATCTTTTCCATGGCCTGGGCTGCGGCTGCGGGCAGGTTGACCACGGTCAGGTTCTTGACCCGTTCGAGTTTGGGGCCGACCTGGTCCCACCAGACCTTGGCGCTGTGCCCGCTGTAGGTATAGACGAAGACCTGCCGGGCCCGGCCGCAGGCCTTGAGAATGCGCTTCTCGTCGGGCTGGCCGATGTCGATCCAGACCTGGATGCTGCCGGTCAGATCGTTCTGCCAGAGGTCGGGTTCATCATCAGTGGTCAGGCGGTTGGCAAAGGCCAGCGAGTCGCTGGCGTGGAGGGCGAATGCGAGCAGCCGCATCATCATCCGTTCGTCATTTTCCGAGGGATGGCGGGCGATGGTGATTGAGTGGTCCTGGTAGTAGCTGCGGCCCATGTCGGAGACCTGCAGGTCGGCTTTAAAGATCGTTGCTTTCAGTGCCATAGGACCACATTTGCTTTCACCAGGTGCTTTGGTCCTGGAAGAGAGGACCGCTTATTGCGGTCCCCGTGCGCTACATCTTCGAAGCGACCAGTTTTGCTATTGCAGTGAGCTGGTCCATTTTCAACACGGTCTTTGTTTTGTCCTTCGCTTCGACATGGGTGGTCACGATCGCATAATATTTCCCCTTGAGGAAGTTGATCGAGAACTGCGGGTCAAAGGCCGGGCTGGAGAACGCTTCTTCGCCCACGCCCGGTATTGACGCCTTGACGTAGCCGCTGTCGGCCTTCATGGCTGCGAACACGTAGGAGGGGCGGAACTGGATCATGAGGAGCGGTTTGTCGTTGTTTTGAAGGAAGTTCAGGTCGCCGTTCCTGAACTTGTTCAGCTTTTCCCGGGGGACCTGTTTTACACCCTTCAGTCCCGTGATTTTTTCCACGTCAGCGGCATTGATGACATGGTCGAACTGGCCTTCTGCATAGACCGTAGCGGACAGGCCTGCTATGATCGCCAAAGAAATCACCGCGAGAAAAAACTTTTTCATGTTTCCAAACCTCCTTAGAGTTAGGTATTCCGCGCGTATTTTTTCCCGAATTCATAAAAAGTTGGGCAAATATAGCAAATTCAGGCGTGCCGGTCAATATAAATGAAGGCGGCTCTGTCATAATTCATGGATGAAGCACAGGCGCGGAAAGGATTATTCGGGCGTTTCTTCGGACAATTTCGCCTTGACTAAGATTCATGCTTGCGTGATAATCAGAACCCGAAGAGGATACTTTAGCCGCAAAGACAAAAAAGGAAGAGCATTTACCGCGAAGGCGCGAAGAACGCGAGGACGTCAAGAACAAAGGGGACTCTGTTTTAAAATGCAAGATTTAAAGATTTCCTTGCGACCCTTGCGCCATCGCGGTTCCAATGTTTTGATTTCGGTTTTTCCGGGTTAGGGGCATGATTCAGGCTATGAAGACCAGTGATAAGAAAAAAGATCCAATGCAGTGGCAGAACGAGGTAAAACGCGTGGCAGCGGGCATTCGGAAGCGCGTGCTGGACCACACGATCAGGAACAACGGCGGCTATCTCTCCCAGGCCTGTTCTTCGGCCGAGATGCTGGCCACGCTCTACGTCAAGGTGATGGACCTCGGGAAGATCGATACGCCGCTCGTGCCCAAGCCCTTCCCCGGCGTGCCCGGCCCGGGCAATCCTCATTACTTTACGGGCGCATCCTTTAACGGCCCGGGCAAGGACCGCGACCGCTTCTTTCTCTCTCCTGCCCAGTACGCCCTGGTCCTGTATGCTACGCTGATAGAGACCGGCCGCATGGCCGAAGAGGGCCTGCTCCAGTTCAATAAGGACGGAAGTTCCGTCGAGATGATCGGCGCAGAACACTCGCCGGGTATGGAGTCCATGACCGGCTCGCTCGGTCAGGGCATCAGCCAGGCTGCAGGCACGGCCCTGGCACGCAAAAGGAACAAGGAAAAAGGCAGGGTCGTTCTGTTCATGTCCGACGGCGAGTTCCAGATCGGCCAGACCTGGGAAGCGCTCCAGTCCATGTCTCATCACATGCTCGACAATATGATCATCTACGTCGACGTGAACGGGTTCCAGTGCGACGGCAAGATGTGCAATGTCATGGACATCGAACCGCTGGACAAAAGGCTCGAAGCCTTCGGCGCGCGCGTGTTCCGCGTGAACGGCCATGACATCAAGCGCCTGGCAGAGGTCGGCGAGCTGACGCCGGATGGACGGCCCATAGTCGTGCTCTGCGACACTGATGCGGCGCGGGGGCTTGAGGTGCTGAAGTCCCGTGCGCCGAAGATGCATTACGTCCGCTTCACGAGCGCAGAAGAAAAGGGTTTGTACATGGAAGCGCTGGCGGAGCTGACCGGGTCAGCGGCACCCCTCACCCTGCCCTCTCCCTCAAGGGGAGAGGGAAAAGGTGAGAAAGCCAAACCCGGCCCCGAGATCGTGACCCGCGTGCATGCCAAGAACCTTGTCCGATGGGCAGCGGACAAGCCGAAGGTGCTGGTGCTCTCCGCCGACCTCACAAGCTCCACCGAGATCGACCTGTTCCGCGATACGTATCCCGACCGCTTCCTGTCCATGGGCATTGCCGAGCAGAACATGCTGAGCTTTGCCGGCGGGCTCGCGCGGGAAGGTTTCATCCCCTTTGTGCATACCTTCGCGGTCTTCATCTACCGCCGCGCCTACGACCAGATCGCCATGTCCGTGGCCTACTCCAACCAGCGTGTCCGGATGATCGGCTTTCTTCCGGGCATCACCACGCCGGGCGGCGCGACCCATCAGGCCATTGAGGACATCGCGATCATGCGCTCGCTTCCGAACATGACCGTGCTTGAGTGCGGGGATGCAACCGAGGTGGAAACCGTGCTCGACGTTATGGAGAAGATCAACGGGCCGGTCTATGTGAGGATGCTGCGGGGCGAGATGCCGCGTCTGTTCGACCGTTCCGAGC
>MHDY01000111.1:0-8437 GCA_001803705.1 Nitrospirae bacterium GWC2_56_14
GGTTCTTCAACACGGTGGTGCTTTCCGACGTGGTGGTCTCGGATAAAACCGGCAAGGTCCTGTTCGAAAGTCCTTCGATCAGGACCACGGTATCGCTCTTCGGCCTGGTCCGCGGCCTGACCGCGCTCAGCACAAAGGCGTCGGCCTACAACGGGGAGCTTCTGGTCAAGTCACAGCAGGGACCCGGCAGGCGCTATCTTTTCGTCGACGCCAGCGGACTCGATGTGGGCGCCTATCCCCTGCTCCGGGACGCAGGGTTCCACCTCACCGGCAAACTCGGAGGGAATTTCGAGATGACCGGCGATTCCGGCAAGGGCCGGCTGTGGATCAAAGGGGTAACCTCGCGGGACCTCACCATCAAAGGGTTCAAGATCCCGGACCTCGATTTTGATCAATGGTGGCTCGATGCCGACGTGAAGGGCGACCGGTTGATGGTGAAGAAGCTGGAGATGGAAGGCAAGGAGCTCACGATTAAGGCCACGGGGGAACTGGTGCTGCGCGAGCGGGGCATGATGAACCTGACCGTTAAACTGAAGCTTTCCGAACGGATGGCGCAGGAGCAGTCCTGGATCCCCGGCATGCTCAAGAACAAGGACGCTGAAGGGTATTACCAGTTCACTCTGGGCGGCACGCTTGCAGAGCCGGTGCCGCGTCTCTGACCCGGCCATCCGCTTCCTGTGCCGTCATTGCGAGGAGCGGAGCGACGCGACAATCTCGCTTTCAACGTGTAGCAAAAGACAAAGACTGCGTCGCGTTGCCCGCAATGACACTTGTTGAGACTTTAACGGATGCAGCAAAAAAGGCAGCCGGTCATATGACCGGCTGCCTTTTCGCGTGTATCGGGGCGTGCAGTGGAAATCTGAAAAACAGTATCTGCGAAGCCTGCCTTAGAACCTGAGCGCCAGATCGACGGACGCCTGGGCCTCATCCTTGTTCGAATTATAAGCCCCTGCCACATTAAGACGCAGCGCGAAGATCCTGAACCCGAGGCCAGCTGTGTATACGGCTTTGGTCCCGTTCTCCGCCAGGTTCTTGTATGCGCCGAGCCGGACGTTGAGATATTCGGAGAACAGTGTCTTTTCCAGTCCCACGGCAAGGGTCTGGTCCTCGAAGCCCGGTGTAAATGTTTTGTTTTTGCTCAGATCGTAATCCACAGCAAGGGTGAAGGTTTGTAACGGCTTCCAGGCGATCCCGGCGCGGTACTGGGGGTCGAGCTTGATCTCTTTCCGGTCGGACGACAGGGAAACGGCGCCGGTGGCCGGGTCTTTCACGGCAAAGATGCCGGAAACAGGAAAGATCGGCCCGTTCAGATTTCTACCAACGAGACCGATGGCGAACTGCTCCATGGGTTTGAACAGGATGCCCGCATCGGCAGAAGCTTTATTGGTGCTGGTCTCGCTCCTATCGAAGTTGTCCTCGAAGGTGTCGAAGGTATCTGATCTCAACAACTCCGAATGGACATACGTTTTTGCGTAGATCATTTTGGCATTGGCACCGACAAAGAGCATGCTTCCGAAAGAGGTGCTGAAACTGATTGCCGGCTCAACCCCGGTCATACCGATACCGGTGGCCGCGCTGTTGTTGTTCCCGACGAAGTCAGGTGCAGGAAAAGTGGCGCTCGTATTCAGAGTGTCCACGGTGGGATAGATCCCGGCGTTCATCAGGCCCAGACCGCTCAGGGCGATGGCAGAATTGCCGATCGGGACCGAAACCAGCAGGCCGGCCGATCCATCGAGGTCGGCGCCGGATTTAGGCTTGTTCAGATCATCAAGCAGGCTCCTCGTTTCATTGATCGCCGCTAGATTGCCGCTCTGGACAAGCGCGTCGATGTTCCTGATCCTGTCCCATTTGTCCTCGAGGTCCACATGGTCGCGTGCGCCGATGCTTGCGGGGATGCGGATGTCGACCCGCCTGAAGTCGGCCAATGCCGCCGGATTCCAATACACAGCCGTGGAATCGTTCACCGAAGCGACCGAGGCGCCTCCCATGCCGAGGGCACGCGGTCCCACAACGCTGAACTGAGCTGCCCATGCCGGTATCGTGAACAGGGAGAGCGCTGCAACGAGCAAAAAGAGGGCTAACTGTTTTTTCATGTCCCGTACCTCCTGAAGAATCGAGAAATTTTATTAAAGATAGCATGGCTACGGGGTTTGTCAAGCCTTCGTTGCAGCGAGTACGAGAGGTTGTTCTCCGGCTTTGTTCGTTGGCCGCTTCGGGCCATACCCTGAAAATACCCTTCCCGGGCTATTGAGTGGCCGGGTCGGCTGGGTTATTCTGTGGGTAGCAAAGCCATTCCGGAGCGAAGTTTACCCCTCTGGTGAGCTGATAGACTCCATCCTGATTCTGTAACCGCAAATGATACGAGGTGCAAGACATGATCCATCTTGAAATAATCGGATATCCGCTCTTAATCTGCGCTGCCGTGGAATTTCTGCTCGGGATCTCATTGCTCAGGAATAATCCCCGCAACAGTTCCGTGAACAGGTCAGTCGGGGCGTTTTCAATTTTTACTGCAAGTTTCACCCTGGTCACCGGACTGATGTACGTACTCGCGTCTTTCGGCCGCGATATTACGTTCCTTGCCCGCGCCAACTGGGTCGGCTGGCTCATGATACCCGCTGCAATTCAGTTCCTGTACTACATGCGGGATGAGAACAGCAAGGCTGCCCGCGTCGCCGGTTACCTCCTCTACCCGTTCTGGGGCCTGGTCCTGTGCATCAGCGTATCAACGGACCTCATTGAAAGCGGCAACTACGCACTGTTCCCTTACATCGATCGGTCCGGTCCGCTGGGCAAGCCGCTCCGGATTATCGGGGTCGTCCAGCTTGCCTGGGTAATCAACGAGCTTTTCCGTCTTCGGCGTGAGACCAGCGGGCTTAAGCGGTCCCAGTTGAACTACTTCACGAACGGCATGCTGATCTTTACCGTGGGAGGAACGCTCCTTGCCGGGGTGCTTCCCCTGTTCAACGGGCTCACGCTCGAACCCGGCCTCGGTTCCTACTTTGGTTTTCCCTGGGTGGTCCTGACCTATTACGCCATAACGCGCCACCGGTTGTTCGACCTGCGGCTGGTGGCCTCGCGCGCCATTGCGATCCTGCTGCTGACGACCCTGTTCTCGGGAGTTCATGTCGCCTTTTTCCTGATGTTCCATCCGTTGCTGGGGGACGTTCTGGCGATCGTGCTCTCCCTGTTTCTGATCGGGCTCGTCTTTTTCGGGACGTCTTTCAGCAAGAACGTGCAGCAGTGGATCCAGCGCCTGGTCTTCCAGGACCACTATGACTATCAGTTGATACTGAAAGAGTCCACCCGTGCCATGGTCACCATACTGGACCTCGACGACCTGCTTGCGTACATCATCGGAAATATCAAAAAAAGCCTCGAAACCGAGAATATCTGCCTGTTCCTGAAGGGTGCCGCAGGGCAGTATACGCTTCGGCTCTGCAGCGGGCTGCAGGTGGAGAAGGCAGGGCTCCAGCCTCTGGACGAGTCCGTGCTCGGCGTGCTGCAGCGGGCCGGCCGGGCGGTCATCCTGGAGGAGCTTCAGGGAGTCCTGTTAATGGACGAATTTGCCCGGCTGGAGGCGTACATGAAGGAGATCAATGCTGTCGCGATCATCCCCATGTTCTCCAAGGGTCAGGTGCAGGGCTTCCTGACCCTGGGGCAGAAGGGAAACCGCGAGTCTTACGTGCAGAGCGATTTCGACCTTCTGGAATCCCTGGCAAACCAGGCAGCGGTGGCGATCGAAAACGCCCGATTGTACGACGAGGCGAGGCGCGCCAAAATTTCCTTCAAAGAGAGCCAGGCCAGGATGCAGAACCTTATCGACACGACGAGCGACTGGGTCTGGGAGATGGACGATCGCGGCGTGTACACCTATGTGAGCCCGCAGATCCGCGCCATCCTCGGGTATGAACCGGACGAGGTGCTGGGCAAGACATTTTTCGACTTCATGCCCAAGGACGAAGCCAAGCGCGCTGCTGATTTTTTTATTTCCCAGACGCGGCGGCAGCAGCCGTTCCGGGTCCTTCAGAACACGAACATCCGCAAGGACGGCAGCCGGGTGATCATCGAGACGAGCGGTGTGCCCTTCTTCGATCAGGAAGGCCGGTTCAGCGGCTACCGGGGCATAGACCGCGACGTAACGGAGCGCAGTGACCTGGAGAAGCGACTGCGCTACTCGCAGAAGATGGAGGCGATCGGCATGCTGGCCGGCGGCGTGGCCCATGACTTCAACAATATCCTGACCGCCATCGTCGGGAACGCGAACCTCCTCCAACTGAACCTGGACAAGAACGATCCCGAGCAGGAGCACGTGGACCAGATCCTCGCCTCGACGGAACGGGCGGCGAACCTGATCCAGAGCCTGCTCGCCTTCGGGAAGAAGCAGGTGTTCACGCTGAAGCCGGCGAATCCCGGCGAACTGGTCGGGCGGATGGAGAAGATGCTGAAGGCGATGGTGAACGATACGGTGGAACTGCGCATTCAGAGCATCTGTACGGCTCCGTCCGTCATGGCAGACGCCAGCCAGATCGAGCGCGTCATCATCAACCTGGTGGTGAATGCACGGGACGCCATGCCCCGGGGCGGCGTGGTCACGGTTCGCACGGGGGCAGCCGAAGTGGACGCCGATTTTCTGAACACGCACGGCTTCGGCGATGCCGGGAAATACGCCGTGATCATCGTGGAGGATACGGGCATCGGCATGGACGAAGAGACCCGCGCGAGGATCTTCGAGCCTTTCTTTACGACCAAAGGTTTCGATAAAGGCACCGGTTTCGGGCTTTCCATCGCCTACGAGATCGTCAAACAGCACAAAGGCTATATCCTCGTATCGAGCGCGCCGGGAAAAGGCACGACCTTTACGATCTACCTTCCGGCCGTGGCAGGGAAACCGTCCCTGCCGAAGCCTGCAATGGCGGCCTTTCCGCTGGGCGGCAGCGAGGCCGTGCTGGTGGCGGACAATGAGGCCGAGATCAGGAAATTCACGCGTGCCGTGCTTGAAGGATTCGGGTACAAGGTGGTCGAAGCTGCGGACGGCGAAGAGGCCGTGGAAAAATTCCGGGAGCACGCGACTGAGATCCAGCTCGTGATCCTGGATGTCATCATGCCGAAACTGAGCGGCGTAGAGGCAGGCCATGCCATCCGCCTGGTCAAGCCAGGGGTCAAGATGCTGTTCACGAGCGGTTATCCCGAAGACGTGATCCAGAAGAAAGGCATTGTCAGCTCCGGAGTGAACTTCCTGATCAAACCCGTTGCGCCCGTGGAACTGCTCCAGAAGGTGCGTGATATCATGACCCCGGCCTCAGCCGGCACGACCGCTTCCCTGGCCTGAGCGCGTTCCAACAGCCCCTCCTCTTCTCCAGTCCGGAGGCGTAAGGCAAAATCAACCACAGAGATCTCAGAGAAATGCATTTGAACTACGTAAATGCGGCGTATCTTCTCACCTCCTCCCTGTGCTCTTCCTTTTCTCAGTGCGCTCTGTGGTTGCATTTCCAGCACGTCAGTTTTCCAGATTGCGTTTGACAATCCACCGGTGAAACACTAGAATACTTTTACGATGAAATCTAAAATAAAAACGGTCTACGTCTGCCAGTCATGCGGCACGCAGTCGCCGCGGTGGATGGGCAAATGCCCCGACTGCGGCGCCTGGAATACCATGGTCGAGGAACAGGTCGAAAAGTCCAAGGATATCGGGAGCGCGAAACGCTCGGGCGGCATGGAGCCGATTCTCCTGAACGAGATCCAGGCGCGCGACGAGGACCGTTTTGTCACGAAGATCGGCGAGCTCGACCGCGTGCTCGGGGGAGGGATCGTTCCCGGATCGGTCGTCCTGATCGGCGGCGACCCGGGCATCGGCAAGTCCACGCTCGTGCTCCAGATGCTCCGGCAGGTGTCGGAGCTTCGGGGCAAGGCGCTCTATGTCACGGGCGAGGAATCGCCGGCGCAGATCAAGATGCGCGCCCAGCGGTTGGGCGTCAAGGCGGAACACCTCTATGTGCTGGCAGAGACCTCGCTGGACGAGATCATCCGTGCCGCAGACGGGCTGGAGCCGCAGGTGCTGGTCGTCGATTCCGTGCAGACCGTGTTCACCTCGGAGCTTCCGTCCGCTCCCGGCAGCGTGGGCCAGGTCCGTGAGGTTTCGGGCAGGCTCATGATCCATGCAAAAAAAACGGGCATGCCCACCTTCCTGATCGGCCATGTGACCAAGGACGGCGCCATTGCCGGGCCGCGCGTGCTGGAGCATATCGTGGATACGGTGCTGTATTTCGAGGGGGACAAGGGCCATTCCTTCCGGATCCTGCGCGCGGTCAAGAACCGCTTCGGTTCGACCAACGAGATCGGCGTGTTCGAAATGAAGGAGAGCGGCCTGGCCGAGGTGGCCAACCCCTCCGAGATCTTCCTTGCCGAGCGTCCGGCCGACGCCACGGGTTCGGTCGTGGTATCGTCGCTCGAAGGTTCGCGCCCGATTCTGGCGGAACTCCAGGCTTTGGTCGCACCGTCAAAGCTCACCATGCCGCGCCGCACCTGCATCGGCGTGGATTATAACCGCGTATCGCTGCTCCTGGCGGTACTGGAAAAGCGTGTTGGCATGCAGCTCATGGGCATGGACGTGTTCGTCAATATCGTGGGCGGCCTCAAGATCGACGAGCCTGCCGTGGACCTCGGCATCATCGCCGCCGTTGCGTCAAGCTTCCGCGAGCGACCCATAGCCGCCCAGACCGTGGTCATGGGCGAGGTGGGCCTTGCAGGCGAGGTCCGCGCCATCAGCCAGGCAGAGGCGCGGATCAAGGATGCCGCCAAGCTCGGGTTCAAGCGGTGCGTGCTGCCGGCGCTCAATGTGGAAAAAATGGACAAAGCTTCGAAGAACAAGATGGAACTTCTGGGCGTACGGTCCGTGGATGAGGCGATGGAGCGGTTGTTTTGAGAACCTCACGGGGTACGATTCAGGCGACGCAATATCCGCGATTGATTTTGGCATGGTTATATCGTAAGATTATCGTAAGTGCATAGTTGTATCCAGGGGGTAAACGACTATGAAGTTCGTGATTACCATTTCTCAGGACGAGGACGGCATCTATATAGCAGAATGCCCGGCAATTCCCGGGTGTGTCAGTCAGGGGGCCACGGAACAAGAGGCAGAAAAAAATATTCAAGATGCCATTAAAGAGTGTTTGACGGTGCGGGCGGAGAAAGGAATGCCGTTGACCGTGGCAACCCGCCAGATCGAGGTCCTTGCTTAATGCCGCCAATCCCTGTTTTGCGGCCCCATCCCGGATCGTGCTAATCACACCCCCTCTCCCCTTCTCCTTTTAAGGATTGTCACGCCCTCCCGCCTATGGTATCTTAATTCCCATGGCCATCGGAAAACTCTGGAACTGGTTCGGAACAAGGCGCGGCATGGCTATCCTTATGGCCCAGCTGGTCCTTGTTCTGCTCTTTATCGCTCTCTACTCCGGCTATCATTCCAGCGATCGCTGCGTGAAGTGCCACGCAAACACCTCAAAGATGACCAGCCTCGGCTATCCGCAGTTCGTGATGACCCGTGAGCAGGTGCAGAAGGAAGCGCGCCACCCGAACACGGAATGCCGTGATTGCCACCTGGGGAACGGCCTGTCGAACGATCCTGCCACGGCCCACCAGGGCATGCTGAAGCTCATTGTTCTCGACAATAATCTCGATATCATGCCGCGAAAAGGCCACGTTGAACGCCTCCTGCCTGCCGGCGACGACCGTTTGCGCGAAATGCTGCCGCGAACGGCTGACGGTTCGCTTGATTACGACGTGGGTACGCTTCTGTACCACGACCGGAACAGGCTGACGCTCGGGTATGATCCTGCCATAGCAAAGAAGACCTGCGGCCAGTCCAACTGCCATCCCGATCAGGTGAAGCAGTTTGACACCAGCATCATGGGCTCGAACTTCCGCCAGCGGTCCATGCGGGTCTGGAACGATATCCACGGCCCTAATAATTGAGGGCCATCCTTTGCAGACACCCAGCCGGTCGGCAGGGCGGAAGGAAACAAATTCTCCTTCGAGAATACGAAAAAGATCGTGGCACAGATCAACCACCCGCTTTCGCAGGAGCAGGCGATCGCCAAACAGAAGGCCTGCAACATTTGTCATGCAGGATGCCTCGATTGCCATTATGCGCCTTCCCAAGAGAAGGGAAGCCACGCATTCAGCAGGACTCCGCCTTCGGCGAACTGTACGGGCGGTGGCAGGAGCACCTTTGTCTGCCATGCAGGGACGATGGAGCGCAGGCGCGGCGACAGCTATCTGGGCAAGGATTTTTCCGAGCCTGCTGGTCTTCCCGAGGATGTGCATGTGGGCAAAAAGATCGAGTGCACGGACTGTCATCAAACAGGCCCTGAAGGCATGGGCCATATCGAACGCAAGGCCACGTGTCAGGATTGCCATATCGAGGTCGAACAGGCCA
>MHDY01000111.1:8543-22032 GCA_001803705.1 Nitrospirae bacterium GWC2_56_14
GAATCCTTTTAAAAAATATTCGCTCTATTACGGCCCCATGGAGCCTCCGATCCTGATCAAGGACCAGAACAAGCGGTGGATACCGACCAAGATCTGGCCGAACAGCGTGGGCGGGATCAAAGAGACTGTTTTGCCGAAGCCGGGCCTTATCTTCCGCTGGCCCAAAGGCGAAACCCATGATGCCTATGCCCAGCTCGGGACCTTCAGCTTTTCGGGCGGGAACAATAATTACCTCGCCTGGCTCCAGGTGGAGCAGGTGGCCCATCCACTTGGGAAGTCGCGTTCCTGCGGGAGCTGCCACGATTCGGAAACCCAGGTCAGCCGCGTAACATGGCATTATTTCGACAACCAGGGCGCTGAGCCCTTCGATGGAATGCAGAGGGTTGTGGCGGACAAGAACGGCATTCACGTCAGGGAAATCAAAACGGTGTCTAAAATAGAGATCATGGAAGGCGGGAGGATCGAGAACTTTGCCGCATGGATGAAGCTGGGCGATATCTGGAAGACGAGCGGTGATTTCTCGATCCCCAAGTCCGATGCCGCCAAATATCGGAATCTGGATAATGGCATACGCGATGCGCTTGTGCAGCTGGATGTGATCGACAGGAAGCTCAAGGCGCGGGAAGCGACGGGCGAGGAAGTGAAGAAGCTGCGAAGAAGATGGAAAGAGGCGAAGGCTGCGGCGATGCATGACCCCGCGACCGCCGGCGTGCTGATACTAGAAGCGGCCGGGTTCCAGATGTGATATGCTTTTGAAGTGTCTTTAAAGCCGTCTTTGCGAGCAGAGCGAAGCAATCCCGCAGCTTTTAGTAAAGGCAAAGCGACATTGCCGCGTCGCTTCGTTTCTCGCAATGACGGCTAAGCAGGATCTCTTAAAGGGGCTTTTCATGGCAGACGTTCCAAATATGTCAAAATTTCGCAAACCGGGCCACGACATTTCTCCAATCTTCATCAACCGCTGGTCCCCGCGTGCCATGTCGGGCGAGGAAATAAGCAAAGAGGAGCTTATGCGTCTCTTCGAAGCAGCGCGGTGGGCGCCGTCGTCCTTTAACAACCAGCCCTGGCGGTTTCTCTATGCCATGCGAAACACGGGACATTGGGAGAAGTTCTTCGGCCTCCTGTCCGTGAACAATCAGTCCTGGTGCAAGAATGCGGCAGCGCTGATCGTCACGGTCTCGAAAAAGACCTTCGATTTTAACGGCAAGCCGGCACGCACCCATTCGCATGATACCGGAGCAGCATGGGTAAGCCTGGCGCTCCAGGGTTCCTTCATGGGCCTCGTGGTGCATGGCATGCAGGGTTTCGACTATGACCGCGCAAAGACGGAGCTTTTGGTCAGTGACGAGCATCAGGTCGAAGCGATGATCGCGGTGGGGCGGCCAGGCAATAAGTACGATCTTCCGTTCGCCCTGGAGCAGCGGGAGTTCCCTTCGGACAGAAGGAAGCTTGAAGAGATCGTTTTCGAAGGCGGATTCGCGAAATGATCCCGATGAACACGGTCATCAAGACCATCGAGGTCATCGGGACCTTCGCTTTCGCGCTGTCGGGCATCATCGAAGCGCGCAAGAAGGGCATGGACATCGTCGGTGTTTACGCCGTGGCCATGATCACGGCTTTCGGCGGCGGCACGCTCCGGGACTTCATCCTGGACCGGCACCCGCTGTTCTGGGTCGAGCATTACTGGTATCCCGTCATCTTTCTGGCCCTGTCCCTGCTCGGCGGGTTCATTACGAAACAGGTGACGGAGCACGGGAAGGCCATGTCCCTGGTACTGCTGCTCGATGCGCTGGGGCTCGGTCTGTTCAGCGCCACAGGCGCCTCGCTCGCCCATGCGGCGGGGCTGCATCCCTTTATCGCAGTGCTCTTGGGCGTCACCACCGGAGTCTTCGGAGGCGTATTGCGGGACATTATCTGCAACGAGATACCCGCGGTATTCCAGCGGACTGAGCTGTATGCGACCTGCGCCTTTGCCGGGGCCTGGTGTTACCTGGCCGTGATGCAGGCGACGGGGAACGACGTCCTGGCCGCCATTGTCTGCATCTCTGTTACATTTGTGTTGCGGATGCTTGCGATCCGATATAAGATCAGATTGCCGATCTAAGCACAAAAGAAATACACGAAGCCATCGCTGGAGACGGTCCTCCGCAAAGCGATCATCTGAGCGGATCGTGCCCTGCCCCGGGCGATCCGGGATAAAGAGCAGGAGAGGGTACGCAGCATGTTATCCAAATACAGGAGCATGGTCAGTAAATCCTACGGGTGGAACGTTGCGCTGACCTGCGGTCATTGCAAAGCGAGCGTGATGCCGCGCTATGAGGGACGGTCGTTGCATATGGCGACGGGCGCAGGTGATGCGACGGTCTTTGCCAAGCTCGCCTGCCCGGCCTGCGGACAGCGGCTGATCGATGAACCGGTCCGCAAGCTTGCCGGCCTTTATACGGAGGTCCCGCTTTCCGCACAAAACCACAGGATCATCAAACAATTCATTGCCGGCCTGGTCATCGTGCCTGCAGCATTTGCCTTTGTGCTCTTTATGGGTCTGCAGATGGGGTGGTGGAGAAACAATGCATTCGGGCTTCTGGTGCTTTCGGCTGCAATGATCCCCCTGCTGGTCATGCTGAAGAATTACCGGATCGCCATGCTGCGGTCTGTATGTGTGTGCGGAAAACCCGCATACCGGTTCTTGGGGATAGTGCAGGGAACCTGCTGCTATTGTTGTTCATCCTGCGGACAATTGCTACGGCTGCAGGAGTAGCCCGCGTCGCCGATACCGGAGAATGAAGACCGTATGGAAATGATGCTTCGTTAAAAGTCAGGAACGCTGTCTTTGCGAGCGTAGCGAAGCAATCTCGTAGTTTACATGGCCCTGAAAAATCGAGATTGCCGCGTCGCTTTGCTCCTCGCAATGACGGCAGTGGGATACAGTGCAGGCTCATCAAAAGAACAGACAGGAGTTTTCGCATGCTTATTGTAATGCATCATTGGGCCACATCCAAAGATGTTGCCCAGGTTAAAAAGACCATTTCCTCCATGGGGCTCAAGCCGGTGGCCATTCCCGGCGCTGCCCGTACGGCCATCGGCGTCATCGGGAACCAGGGCAGGGTGAACGACGCACCGCTTCGGGACATCAAGGCGGTCATGGAGATCATTCACGTAACCAAACCCTATAAGCTCGTGAGCCGGGATTTTCATCCTGCCGATACGGTCGTTCAACTCGGGAAAAAGGTCAAGGTGGGCGGCACATCGCCTTTTCTCGTGATCGCCGGTCCCTGCGCGGTCGAAAGCAGGAAACAGCTGATGAAGACCGCGCGTTTTCTCAAAAAGACCGGGGTGCCGGTCCTCCGCGGCGGGGCGTACAAACCGAGAACGAGTCCGCACAGCTTCCAGGGGATGCGCGAAGCCGGTCTTGTGCTGCTTGATGAGGTGAGGAAGGAAACCGGGCTTCTGGTCGTAACCGAGGTGGTAAGCCCCGAGCATGTGGGCATTGTTGCAGAGCATGTCGATATCCTTCAGGTCGGCGCGCGGAACATGCAGAACTTCGACTTGCTGACCGAGGTCGGCAGGATCAAAAAGCCGGTCATTCTGAAGCGGGGGCTTTCCGCCACGGTCGAGGAGTGGCTGGGCTCGGCGGAGTATATCCTCCTGGGCGGCAATCCGAACGTCGTGCTTTGCGAGCGGGGCATTCGCACCTTCGAGACCGCTACCCGGAACACTGCGGACCTGGCGATCATCCCGCTGGTACGGGGCATGTCGCATTTACCGGTCATCTTCGACCCGAGCCATGCCACGGGCAAACGGCCGCTGGTCGCGCCCATGGCGCTGGCCTCGATCGTGGCCGGCGCGCAGGGCGCCATGATCGAGATTCACCCCGAACCGGAACGGGCGCTTTCCGATGGCCCCCAGTCGCTTCATTTCAAGGAATTCGAGAAGCTCAGGGCGAAGATCAGGAGCCTTGATGGGTTTGTAAGGAAGCACCTCGCATGATCCTGAAAAAGGCAGGTAACCGCGAATTTCGCGAATGAACACCAATGAAGCCTTCAAAGTCAGGTTCGAGGAGAAGAAGGAAGTGATGGCTGCGCTTCCCTTGACACGACCCGGGACAGTTCCGGTCGCCGACCGGCAGACGATGCTTGTCCCGCTCTATAAGGTCCTGCTGCATAATGACGATCATAACTCGATGGAGCACGTTGTGCGGGTCCTCTTGCGAGTGTTCAAATTCGACAAAAAACGCTGCGAACAGATCATGCTGGAGACCCACAACCAGGGCGTGGCGCTGTGCACGGTCGAGCCGCTCGAACAGGCCGAACATCATCGGGACCAGCTGCGGTCCTTTTCCCTGATCTCAACAATCGAGCCTGAATGAACCGGAGCGTTGCTTGAATATCCAATCATGCCGCATCGGATGCGGTGCCTGCTGCATTGCTCCCTCGATTTCGTCGGTCATTCCCGGAATGCCGGATGGCAAGCCCGCAGGCGTTCGTTGTATCCAGCTTACCCTTGATAACCGGTGCATGCTTTTCAACGAGCCCGGACGTCCGCTGGTCTGCACCGATTATTCCCCGACGGAAGAGTTCTGCGGCACCACGCAGCATGATGCCATGAAAAACCTGCAGGAGCTGGAATTGCTGACGAGCGCATAGTGGACGTGCGTATTGTTGAGCTTCTGCAGCAGAATTCGGTCGTTTGTACAAGGACATCCCGGACACAACGTCACCAAGATGTGCCCTGGGTCGATCGGCTCATTCTCTGTTGAATCGTGTCAAATAAGAAGGGGATTCCTTAATGACTAAGACTCCGGCTCGAATTTATAACCAACGCCGTAGACCGAATGAATGAAGGTTGCCGTGGGATCGGCGGACTCGATCTTTCTTCTTAATTTCTTGATGTGGCTGTCAACGGTGCGGTCGCTTACGAAGCGGTCATCTCGATACATTTTATCCATGATCTGCTGGCGTCCGTAAATACGCCCCGGACTCCCGACGAGGAGCTGCAATATCTTGAATTCGACAGCTGTGAGTCCCAGGTCTCGGCCATGCAGTGTCGCCTGGTAGCGGTCTTCGTCGAGAACCAGCCCCTGTGCCTGCACGGTGTGTCCATCAAAAGCGCGGCGCAGAACAGCCTTGACCCGCGCCACTACTTCGCGCGGGCTGAAAGGCTTGCAGATGTAGTCGTCCGCACCGAGCTCAAGTCCGAGCAAACGATCGATCTCCTCGACCCTGGCTGTCACCATAATGATAGGGACGCGGGAAAAGGTCCTGATGTCCTTGCAAATGTCCATGCCGTCGCGTCCCGGCAGCATCAGGTCCAGGAGGATGATGTCCGGCATGTGCTCCCGTACCCAAGGCACGACCTCCGTTCCATTCTCCAGCAGAACGGATTCGAAGCCTGATGCCTTCAGGTAGTCGGAGAGAACATTCGCCAGTTTCGGCTCGTCCTCAACAATAAGGACCTTCCCGCTCACGCGCTCCTCCTGCTGATTGGCAACGTGATCCTGATCAGCAACCCGCCCAGCTGCGACTGATGTGCCGAGATGGTCCCTTCATGGGCCTCGACGATATTCTTGCATATGGCCAGACCGAGACCGGCGCCCCCTGACGTTCTGCTCCTGGAGCCTTCGACCCGATAGAGGCGTTCGAACAGTCGGTTTAAGTCCTTCTCCGGCACCCCCGGCGCCGAGTCCTGCAGCTCAACGATGACCTGCTCTTCGCTCTGCGCCAGACCGACTGCAAGGCTGCCTCCCGAAGTAGTGTATCTCAGGGAGTTCTCGAACAGATTCGCGAAAAGCTGATTCAAGCGCTCCCGGTCAGCGAAAACGGTGACCTCTTTGTCCTTAGGAACATCATTCGTTAGAGCGATCCCCTTTCGAGTAAATTCGGCCTTGTAAGATTTCAAGGAATCTCCGAGCGCTTCGACCAGATCAAGATTTTCCTTCCGGAAGGTCAATGCTCCGATATCGTATAGGGAAAGCAGGTAGAGGTCTTCCACAAGCCGGTTGAGGCGAAGCACCTCTGCGTGGAGCGAACGGATCGTCTCCGGAGCAACAGAACGTATTCCGTCCAGGAGGGCCTCAATTTCGCCCCGCAATATGGCAATAGGGGTCCGCAGCTCATGGGAGATATCGGCGATCCATTGGCGTCTGTCTTTCTCATGCTTTTCCAGAATCAAAGCCATATTATTGAAGTCCCGGGCAAGCTGCCCCAGCTCATCCGAGGAAGTGAGGGCGATACGGGTGGTATATTTGCCCAAAGAAATGTCATGGGTAGCCTGTGCCATGGCACGGATGGGCTTTACAAGCCGTCTCGCGAGTGGCAGCGATATCAAAACGACGACCAGGACCATCCCCACTGCAGCGAAGGCAAGGGTGAGTTTTTGCTGACTCAGGAAATGGACCTGCACTGGATGCAAGAAATGCTTTAGCGATAAAAGACCGGCATATCCCACGACCTTTCCATTCGCAGAGATCGGCAGGAAGTTCACCTCCTCATCTCTGGGATAAGAACCGAAGACGGTTTTTTTGTTAGCATCTAAAATGACGAGCGGACCGTTGCTGTGGTGAACATCCGATGAGGAGGCAGCAGGTCGCCCCGCTTCGCGCTCAGACGCAGTCCTGATTTCCCGTAAGTCCCACTGTGGCGGCGAAGTCTTCAGAAAATCCCAGCTTCTCTTTTCCTCATACACCCTTCCTAATTCAACTATTACCTGCTCCAGCCTGGCCTGACCCATCTTGCCGAGGTACTGGATAAATCCCCGGTTTATGCTCCACTGCATGATCAAAAGCAGCGTGAGTATCGCAAGGCCTGTTGCGGTCAGTATGGATAGAATAAGACGGTAGGTTATGCTGATCTTCATCGTGTCTTTGCGCCCCCTCTATGCATTAGTCTATTTCTCCCAGGCGAAATGGTCAAGAAAAAAACTGACATAGTGGCGTGTTTTCACAATTCCTCCATAATTGCGTCATATTCGGCCGATATATTTAGTCTATCAGAAGGCTGCAGGTGATGCTTGAACCACTATCAGGGGGAAATAAGCATGAGCGTGAAGGCGGTGCTTGTTATAGATGATGATAAACGAACAAGGGAGACTTTGCAGATGCTTCTGAATTTGGAGGGTTTTGTAGCTGATTGCTGTGAAAACGGGCCTGCAGCGTTTGAACGCGTTCAGGAAATGCGCTTTGACCTTATATTGATAGACTATCGGATGCCGGAAATCGACGGAATTAAGGTGACAAAGTCGTTGCGTGGCCTCTGTCCTGATGTTTTTATCATCGGTATGAGTATTGAAGACAAAGGCGCGGAATTCGTGAGTGCAGGTGCGGATACTTTCATCAACAAGGCGCGATTGGTGCAAGATATGCTGCCGCTGGCGAGACAGAACTTGCTGCGAAGATGACGGTTTTTCCAGGCGAAAGGGGGAGCTTGTGTTATTACCCACGAATAAAATATTTACAATCATTATGACCGTCGGCTCTTTTCTGTTAACAGGCTGTGCGACCGTCGGTCCGGATTATATTCGCCCCGAGATTCCGATGCCGCAGAAATGGTCTGATAAATCCTCAGTGAGCACGCCAGCCGAACCCCGGGATTCGCGTGCATTGGCGACCTGGTGGGCAACGTTGAATGATCCAAAGTTATCAGAACTCATTGATCACGCCGTGAACAATAATCCTGACCTTAAGAAAGCACAAGCCGCAGTGCGTGAAGCACGGGCCTTGCGCGGCGTCAGTGCAGCGGATCAGTATCCCTCGTTGGATGCGACAGCCTCTGCATCGAGACTGCGGTCTAGTGAAGCAACAGGTGGCGGAAAAGCCCAGAATGTCTATTCCGCAGGCCTCGATGCCACATGGGAGCTCGACATTTTCGGCGGCAAGCGGAGGGCTGTTGAGGCGGCACAGGCGGACCTCGAGGCCAGCGAGGCGGACCTCAACGGTGTGCTTGTTTCTCTGGCAGGTGAGGTTGCCCTGAACTATGTTGATCTCCGGTCCTACCAGGCCAAACTGACCATAGCCGAGGCGAACTGCGATGCTCAGGCCGAGACCTATCAGATTGCGGAGTGGCGCCATGAGGCGGGGCTTGCAACGCAGCTGGACCTGGAACAGGCGAAGATGAGCCTGGAGCAGACGCGCGCACAAATCCCGACTCTTGAAGCAGGCCTGGCGGCTGCAAAGAACCGGCTCTCCGTGCTCGTGGGAAAGCACCCGGGAGCGCTTGACGCGGAGCTAGCTGAGACAAAACCCATCCCAACGGTGCAATTTACGATTGCTGTCGGTATTCCGGCTGATGCGCTCCGCAGCAGGCCCGATGTTCAAAAAGCGGAGCGGCAGCTTGCAGCACAGACCGCCCGTATCGGGGTTGCCACTGCCGACCTGTACCCGAAGTTGTCCCTTACCGGCTCGATCGGTCTTGAAGCTCTTTCGCCGGGTAAAGTGTTCTCTGCAGGAAATGAAAGTTATGGGTTGAGCCTGCCAATTAGCTGGAACATATTCGATGCGGGCCGTGTCAGGCAGAATATAAAAGTGCAGAACACTCTTCAGGAACAGGCACTCGCTCATTACGAAGCCACGATCCTTTCCGCTTTGGAAGAAGTGGAAAACGCGCTGATTGCTTATGCCAAGGAGCAGACCAGGCTGCAATCTCTTGCAGCGGCAGAGCAGGCGGCCCAGCAGGCATTCGAGCTTGCCAAAACCCGGTACATATCGGGTTTGACGGACTTTCAGGTCGTTCTGGACAGCCAGCGTTCGCTTCTTACGGTTCAAGAGCTGCGCGCGATCAGCGAGGCCCAGGTTGCAGCGGACCTCATCCGGTTGTACAAAGCGGTTGGCGGCGGATGGGCATCCTTGCCCGGCAGTGATGGACAAGTTCAAAAGAGAACCTGAGATTAGGGAGACGACTATGATAACGAAGACAGATAATAAAAAGGACATCACCGAGATCCTCGGAGTTGATGGCTCCTCCGGGCATACATGGCGCTGGACCCGTCGCCGGACCTTAATGGTCGTTCTTGGCGTCATCGTCGCTGTCATCGTCAGCCGGCTCCTTGCTGGCAACGGAGCGCCAGTCCGGTATAAGACGCAGGACGCAAAACGGGGAAGTCTCACGGTCGTAGTGACGGCAACCGGCACTCTTCAACCGACGAATACGGTGAGCGTGGGCAGTGAAGTTTCGGGCATTGTGAAGACCGTTGAGGTTACCTATAACAGCCGGGTTGTTGCAGGGCAGGTGCTGGCCAGGATGGACACCACCAAACTGGAGGCTCAGCATACACAGGCGAGGGCAGCCCTCGAATCAGCGCGGGCGAAGGTCCTGCAGACAGAGGCGACGGTAGTTGAAACAAAGGCCAAGCTTGCGCAATATCAGAAGGTGCGGGAACTGAGCAAGAATAAGGTACCGTCACAATCAGAAATGTCCTCGGCGGAAGCATCGTATGAACGGGCAAAGGCCGATGCAGCCGCTGCCGCTGCAGCGGTTTCCGAGGCGCAGGCTGCTGTTCAGGCCAATGAAACAGACCTTTCAAAATCCGTTATCCGTTCACCTATCAAGGGTGTCGTCCTCACGCGAAGCATAGAGCCCGGCCAGACCGTTGCAGCGTCATTCCAAGCCCCGACGCTGTTCACGCTGGCCGAAGACCTAGCGAAGATGGACCTGCACGTCAATGTCGACGAGGCTGATATCGGCAAGGTCCGGGAAGGGCAGAATGCGAACTTTAGCGTTTCGGCCTATCCGAATCGCACCTTCAGAGCGCAGATCACTCAGGCGCGCTATGGCTCTACAACTACCTCGGGCGTCGTGACCTACGAGACCGTGCTGAAGGTCGACAACAAGGATCTGGCGCTGCGCCCGGGAATGACGGCGACTGCCGATATCACGGTGCAGGAGATCGCGGACGCTCTTCTGGTTCCGAATGCCGCATTGCGCTTTACCCCTGTTGTTCAGGAGACGACGGCTACATCGGGTGGGAGTCTTGTTTCCAAGCTTCTGCCGAGGCCGCCCCAGCCAAAACAGAACAACAAGGGGCAGGATCAGGACAAAAAGCAGCAGAAGGTCTGGATACTTCAGGACGGGAAACCAACGGCAATTGAACTCACGACCGGCGCAAGCAACGGCATCCTAACCGAGGTCGTGAGCGGGAATATCGAACCAGGCGTGAAATTGCTGGTCGAGACGGAGAACCAGGGACAATGAGCTCTCTCTCTACATCGCAGCCGCTTACAAGGGCTGAAGGGGCCATCATCGAGCTCTCCGGAGTAAGCAAGGTGTATGGCCAGGGCCGGGCGGCAATGCAGGCCCTTGCCGGAGTAGACCTGCGCATTGATCCGGGCGACTTCGTTGCCGTCATGGGACCCAGCGGTTCCGGCAAATCAACCTGCCTTAACATCATCGGATGCCTTGATGTGCCGTCTTCGGGTGCTCATTATTTTGAAGGCGTGGATGTAGGAAAACTGTCGCATAATCAGCGCGCTCTCTTGCGCCGGCACTATCTCGGCTTCATATTTCAGGGCTTCAACCTTCTGAACCGGACATCGGCCCTGGAAAATGTGGAACTGCCGCTGGTCTACCGAGGATTGCCGGCACCGCAGCGGCATGAACGCGCACAGCAGGCACTGGTCGCTGTCGGTTTGCAAGGATGGGAACGGCACACACCCGGAGAACTTTCCGGCGGGCAGCAGCAGCGTGTCGCCATCGCACGGGCCATTGTTGCCGGGCCTGTGGTCGTGCTAGCTGACGAACCAACGGGGAACCTGGATTCGGCACGAAGCCGCGAGATCATGGAGATATTGACCGAACTGAACCGTAAGCAGGGGATTACCATCGTCATGATCACTCATGAGTCCGACATCGCAGCCTATGCCAACAGAACCATTCATTTCCGCGACGGTCATATTGAACGGACCGAGCACAACGGAGGGAAGGTCTGATGCTGGGGAATATCATCATACTTGCACTGCGGGAAATACGCCGCAATGTCCTTCGGTCATTCCTGACTATTTTGGGGATCATTATTGGCGTCGCAGCGGTCATTACCATGGTTACCGTCGGCGGAAGCGCAACTGCCCAGATCCAGCAGCAGATCGCGAGCATGGGCAGCAACCTGCTCATGGTCATGCCGGGAAAGCGGATGGGGGCGGGCATGGAAGCGGGGAACGTATTGTTCAAAGAGGATGATGCGGTGGCAATAGCAAGGGACATAAATTCCATAGCCGCTGTGGCCCCCGTCTCAACCCGGTCGCTCCAGGCAATATTCGGGAATCAGAACTGGACGACTCAGGTGACCGGCAGTGACAATGTATTCATCGGGATCACGAACAGGGCTGTCAAAACGGGGCGGCAGTTCACTGACAACGAGCTCCGGAGCGGAGCGGCTGTCTGCATCTTGGGCGAGACGGTGAAGACGAAATTGTTCGGCGGCCAGGATGCCGTGGGAGAAAAAATCCGTCTGCAGAAGCTGTCGTGCGAGGTCCTCGGCATCCTGGAGCCCAAAGGTCAGAACACGATGGGTATGGACCAGGACGATGTTGTGATCATTCCCCTGAAGACCCTTCAGCGTCGGGTAACCGGCAATCAGGATGTTGGGGTGCTGTATGTGTCCGTAAGCAATAATGCATCAACCGAAAAAGTGCAGCAGGAGCTTTCCGTCCTCATGCGTGAGCGGCGCCATCTGTCACCGAGCGATGACGACAACTTCAATGTAATGGATATGAAAGAGATCGCAAAGATGCTGACCAGCACGACCCAGCTGCTTACGGCATTGTTGAGCGCGGTAGCAGCGGTGAGTCTGCTCGTCGGCGGCATCGGCATCATGAACATCATGCTTGTCTCGGTGACTGAACGCACCCGCGAAATCGGAACCCGCCTGGCCATCGGCGCGCTGGAGCGCGAGGTGCTGCTGCAGTTTCTTATAGAGGCAGTCGTGCTTTCTTCGTTAGGCGGGCTTTTGGGCATTGTTCTGGCGATGGCATCATCCGTCCTGCTCACCGCCGTGCTGAATGTTCCGTTCATCTTCAACGGCTCGATCATCATTATCTCCTTTCTCTTCTCCGCTGCGGTTGGCGTGATATTCGGCTATATGCCGGCAAAGAAGGCGGCTCGGCTCAATCCCATAGATGCTCTTCGGTATGAGTAGTAATGCGAATTACGCTTTCCGCGATAAAGCGACGGATGGTGATCGGCCGGCGTAATATTGACAGCTAGGTGATACAACTCAACCAAAAGGAGGCAGTAATGAGACAAAACCTCACGATTCTTCTGCTCATTGTTTCAATGATATTCATGGTCGTGTCATGCGGGAGCCAAACAACTGATTCAACCACCACCTCGGCAGGAACCTTCGATAACCCCGGCGGGCTTACAACGGATGGAACGAACCTCTATATTGCGGACACCGGCAGCAATTTGATCAGAATAGTTGTCATTTCCACAGGAGAAGCATGGACGTTAGCGGGCAGTTCAACCGGAGCTGCCGGTTCCTCCGATGGAACAGGGACCAGTGCGTTATTTAATGGGCCCGAGGGAATAACGCTGACCGGATCGAATTTATACGTAGCCGATACCGGCAACAATACTATTCGCAAGATCGTCGTTTCCACAGGGGAGGTTACGCTTTTTGCCGGCAGTTCGGCCGGTGCTTCAGGATCAACGGATGGCGTCGGAACTGCTTCGAGTTTCCATAGTCCATCAGGTATCACTTCGGATGGTACCAATCTGTATGTCACCGATGCCGGCAATAATAGTGTTCGTAAAATCGTGATTTCCACCAAATCAGTCACAACATTGTGATGCAGAGGTCACTCCTGAACAGGAATGATGTTGCACTCGCTTATCGCTTGGAAGGAAAAACAATGAAACTCAAATGGAATCGGCCGTTAATCGTTTTAATTGTCATGCTGTGTACATGGATACAACTGTGCCAAACTGTCGAGGCGAGAGTCATGGCGCAGGATTTTACGAAACTGGCGAAAAAGCTCAAACCTGCGGTCGTAAACATCAGTGCGGCAAAAATGCCGAGATCAAAAGACGAGGACGAATCACCGTCGCAAGTTAAAAAACAGGGGTCGGGTTTTATCATCAGTGACGACGGGTATATCCTGACCAATAATCATATCATTGCAGGCGCTAAGCGCATAAAAGTTACGCTTTTCGACGGACGCTTGTTTTCAGCGGAACTTAAAGGAGCGGATGCATTGCTGGATCTCGCGTTGATTAAAATAGTGGCTGAAGAACGGCTTCCCGTTGCTTCGCTGGGTGACAGCGGCGAACTCGAAGTCGGTGAATGGGCGATCGCAATCGGAAATCCTTATGGGCTTGGCCATTCCGTGACCGCAGGCATTGTCAGCGCCACTGGGAGAGGCATCGGCATCAGTGCTTACGATGACTTCATACAGACCGATGCGGCCATAAACCCGGGGAACTCGGGGGGGCCGCTGATCAATGACCGCGGTGAGGTAATAGGGATTAATTCCGCCATGGTAGCGGGGGGACAGGGGCTCGGCTTCGCT
>MHDY01000112.1:0-4874 GCA_001803705.1 Nitrospirae bacterium GWC2_56_14
GTTCGTCATAAAGGACCCCGAGGGGCTCGCGGAGCTGTCGTCGTGAAACAAAACTTGCCCGGACAAACGAATATCTTCGACAGGATAACAGGATAAAATTTCGATAATTCATTTGCCTGTAAAATCCTGTTGATCCTGTTATCCTGTCAAAATAGGTTCTCTTTATTTCGATTTTTTTTAATTATCTACTTCGGCTGTTCCACCTTGGTCAAAAGCGTCATGAGCATATTAAAGAAGAAGAGGAATACGGTGAAGGCTTCAACGACCCCTGACACGACGGTGATCGTCAGATAGATGCCGGACGGTGCGTATACATTCAGGGTATAGAACACCAGCATGGCGATCAGCGCGATGTTCGCAAGGTAGAACTGCACCTCCCCGATCCTGTTGCTGTACAATGCCCTGCCCATGAAACGCGGCAGGATGTGGTAGCCCACGCCGTAGATCATCATCGAGACCCATCCCAGCATGTTCAGATGGGAATGGACGAACTTGAGTGCCAGCAGGTCCTGATGGGCCAGCATCAAGAGGCCCAAAATCGTCGAGACCCCGAGATATACAATGCTCATTACGATAAAACCTTTCACGAACCTGTCCATGGATGATCCTCCTCCGAATTGAATTGATGTGCCCATAGTATATCAGATAACGCGTTTCTGCTATGATGTTTGTCATATAAGGTTGAAGGTTGTAAGACTGAAGGCTGAAGGTGACGGAAGGGAATGTCTGATTTTTCCGGTTCAGATTTCCTTGGATGAGTGAATGCAATTACCTTCTGCTACCTTCAGTCTTCGGCCTTCAGTCTTCAGTCTATCCATGAGGTAACCGATGATCGAGATCAAACAGGCAACAAAAATCTATCACCAGGGCATGAAAGAGATCCGCGCGCTTCGGGACATATCCCTGACCATCGCCAGGGGTGAGTTTCTCAGCATCATGGGGCCTTCGGGGTCCGGCAAAAGCACCCTGCTGAACCTCATCGGCGGACTCGACCAGCCTACGTCAGGCGAAATATTCATTGACAGCATACCCCTCCACGGCATCCCGGACGATGAACTGACGCTCATCCGAAGGCGGCGCATCGGTTTTATCTTCCAGTTCTTCAATCTCCTGCCGATCCTGACCGCAGCGGAGAATGCGGGACTCCCGCTTCTGCTCGAAGGCCTCCCCTTCTCAAAAGTAAAACCGCGGGCAGAAGCGCTCCTCCGGAAAGTCGGCCTTGCCGAGCGCATTGAACACCGGCCCGAACAGCTCTCGGGCGGCGAGATGCAGCGCGTTGCCATAGCGCGTGCGCTCATCACGAACCCGGCCGTGCTCCTGGCCGACGAACCGACCGGCAATCTCGACTCGCATACCAGCGAAGAGATCTTCCGTTTACTCAGCGGGCTGCATGCCGAAGGCCAGACCATCGTTATGGTGACCCATGACCGTTTTGCCGCAGGTCACGGGACGAGGCTCATTACCCTGAAGGACGGCGCACTCGACCAAGATACCGCCACAGGGGCCCGGGTCCAATGAACTTTTTCAACCTGCTCAAACACATCAGCCTGAGACGCGTCCGGCTCCAGAAGGTACACACGCTCATGACCGTGGCGGGCATCTGCCTCGGCGTGGCGGCCATCGTGTCCATCGGCATTGTGAACAAGAGCGTCATGCATTCCTTTGAGGACTCCATCAACCGTGTTACGGGCAGGGCCGCGCTCCAGGTCACCGGCGCTGCCTCCGGTTTTCCCGAGGAACTTCTCGACCGGATGCAGAAGGTCGTTGGCGTGGAGTATGCCGTGCCGGTCATCGATACCCAGGGCATCCTCGTCAAAGGCAAAGAACGGACGCTCCTGATCCTGGGCGTTGATGTGCTGCAGGACAGCAACATCCGGGAATACAAGCTCTCCGATGACAGCTCCGACATCCCTGACCCGCTCCTGTTCCTGGCAAGGCCGGACTCCATCCTGCTCACCAGGGAAATGGCGGAACGCGAAGGCATCGCCATCGACCAGACTATCCGGATCCAGACCGTGCGCGGCATCAGGAACTTCCGTGTCCGGGGCCTCCTGAATCCCGAAGGTCCGGCCAAGACCATGGGAGGCAATATTGCGATCATGGATTATCCCGCGGCGCAGATGGCCTTTGGCAAGGAAGGCAGGATCGACCGCATCGACGTCAGCCTGCTGCCTGGCGAGGACCTGGAAACCGTGCAAGGCCGCATCAAAAAAGCGCTGCCCGAGGGATACACCATCGCAACACCTGAAGGCAGGACCAAACAGGTCGAGGTGCTCATTTCCCACTTTCAGAAGAACATCAATCTCATCAGTTTTATCGCCGTGTTCGTGGGCATGTACCTTATCTATAATGCCGTCTCCATATCCGTTGTGCAGCGCAGAAAAGAGATCGGCATCCTGCGCGCCCTGGGCACGACTCGGCGCCAGATCATAGCGCTCTTTCTGGGAGAGACCGCGGTCATGGCCGTGATCGGCTCCTTGCTCGGCCTGGGGACCGGCATCTTCTTTGCGAAATCGGCTTTGGGGGCCGTGGGGCAGACCGTGTCGGAGCTCTACTTGCGGACCTCGGTCACGGAGATCTCCCTGTCCTGGCCCGGGCTCGCCGTGGGTTTTGTGACCGGCATCGCGGCGAGCCTCGCAGCTGCCTTGTTCCCTGCCCTGGCAAGCACGCGCATCTCACCGGTCTCCGCCATACGCTCTTTGCCCTATTCCGAAGAGGGCCTGCTTTCCAGCAAGCGGCTCCAGCTCGCGGCGGCGTTCTTCGTTCTCCTCGCCTTCACGCTCCTGGTCCTCTATAAATCCTTTGCGCAAGCGCCTCTGCTGCATAATTCCGCGACCATGTTCTTTGCAACGATATTCCTCCTGCTCGGCATTTCCCTGGCAACGCCTGCGGTGCTGACGTTATTTCTGGTTATTTTCAGAAAGACCATTGCGCCCCATGTAGGGGCAGTAGGAAGGCTTGCCGGCCTGAACCTGCAAAAGAACATCACCAGGAACGCCGTTGCTGCAGCAGCCATCTTTTACGGCATTGCCGTTTTCGTCAGTTCTTCCGGCATCATCTACAGCACCAAACAGTCCGTGCTCGACTGGATCGACTCCTATGTGCGCGGTGACATTATCGTGACCTCGGGCCATCCCATCGCGACCTCGGGGGCGCAGAACATCCCCATGCCGGTGGAGATGTGGAAAGACATCGAAAAAGTGCCCGGCGTATTGTCAGCCGATCCCTTTCGAAGGATCTACATCGATTATCACGGAAGGCGCATCCTGCTCCTGACCGTGGACATAACCAAACGGTTCAAGTACAGCCCCTTTAAGATCGCCCAGGGAACACGCGAGGACATGGCGCGCCTTCTGCCGAACCGGGACTATATAGCGGTGAACGAGGCCGTGGCCTCACAAGAGCACATCAAACCCGGGGACACCATGGTTCTTCCCACTCCGGGCGGCCCGGTGAGTTTTATTGTCGCCGTGATCAACGTGGACTACAGTTCCGACTCCGGCTCGATCTTCATGGATCTGCACACTTATCAGCGATATTGGAAGGAATATCTCGCTGATTCGTTCTCGATCCGGGTAACGTCGCCGGAAAACGTGATGACCGTACGCGACGAGATCGCCGGAAGGTTCGGCAACGAACGGAAGCTCTTCGTCCTTCCCGCCAAAGAGTTCAAGGACGAGATCCGGAAGGTCATCGACCAGGGCTTTGCCGTGAATCATGCCATCAACATCATCACCATGACCATCGCCTGTTTCGGCATCATTGTGACGCTGCTGGCATCCGTGCTGGAACGCACAAGAGAGATCGGCGTCCTGCGCTCCATCGGCATGCTGAGGCGCCAGGTGTCCGGCGTGGTCGTCATCGAATCCATGCTGCTCGGCGTGATCGGCGGCCTGCTCGGCGCGGGGGCCGGGATCATTATCGGGTGGATGAGCCTGGAAGGGTTCCTGAGAGGAGACTACGGCGCAAGCATGCAGTACCATGTGCACTGGGTTTCCATCTTCTGGGCCATCGTGCTTTCAGCGTTGCTTGCGGCTTTGGCGGGTGTGTACCCGGCCCGGCGGGCGGCGAAGACGAATATCGTGGAAGCGCTGGCGTATGAATGATTCCAATTGCGGATTTCAGATTTTATTCGTCAAATTCCCTCAAAAATCGTAATCCAATGCGATCGTGGTGAAGAACCCACTTAAATGGTCGGTGTTGTACACGTATTGGATATTCTTTTGCTTCGATGTGGCGTAGTAATCCGCGCTCAGTTTCAGTTTGACCTTGTCGGGATCGAACAGGCTTCCGCTGTTCCCCGAAGGTTTGAGTATGGCCATGATGCCGAACGTATTGGCGCGGAAAGCATACATCCGATAGTCCACGGCGACCAGCGGATCGCTCGGTGTGTAGGCATCCAGGTCCTTGGCGAAAAACGCCTTCCCCTGGCTGTAGTACCGGTAGCGCGCCCCGAGCACGAAGGTTGGAGAAATATCGCGGTAGAGCTCGACGTTCATTGTGTCCGACTGGATGTTCCAGTCATCGCGGTAATAGCGGTAGTAGAGGTGAAAGCTCGTCGGCTCGTTCAAGAGCGTGACGAAGCGGAACGCGTAGGCACTCCCCTTCCGGGTCTCCGGATACTGCGCATAGAGCGTGACAGAAGCGGCAGTCACCAGCGATTCTGTCGGCAAGGCGATGAATCCTGTCGATCTGAGGGATGAGTAGGTGAGCTGTATCGAGCTCTTCGGCGACAGCACCTGGGTGGCGGTCAGGTCCAGCGTGCGCTCGCGCCGCGAGTTGTCCGGCAATTGCCGGTCCGGCTTCCAATAATCGAAGGACTGGCTCAGCCCGATGCCGAGTACCGTGTTGTTCTGGTTCAAGCTCCGCGTATA
>MHDY01000112.1:4883-10035 GCA_001803705.1 Nitrospirae bacterium GWC2_56_14
GCCGCCGGCCGTGACCGTAGTATCACTATCGTCGTACGTCAGGGACAAGGACGGAGAATAGCGCATCTGCATGTCATCGCCTTCGGAGTCATCGTCCTCGCCGGACCCGGTTCCGGCAGTCGCCTGAGACTTCTTCGTGGCAGACGATATCGCATCCACACCCAGCTTTGCCCCAAGGTAATACTGATCGGTGATCTTTTTCGAAAGCGACACCAGGGGCGCGATGACCCTGTTCTTGGCATTATCCTGGTAAAAATTGAAGATATAACTGACCCCGTCCCGGGGCTTCTCGGCAAGGAGCGGCAATACCGGGAACAGCATGCAGGCGACGAACAAAGCTATGATCTTTTTCATCTGCAACCGCACCCTCCCTGAAATCCGCTCGATCCTCCTGCCGACGCTTCGCGTATACTGAAGAGGTGCTCCTGGAAAGCGGCCCGTGAATCCATGGGCGTGAAACGCATCTTGTCCTGGGCGAAATATTCCATTTCGTACGGCTGGACCCTGGTCAGCGTTTCAGCGCAGCCTTGCAGAAGAACAAGGGCCAGGAGCAGCGGAACGATGAGCAGTCTGTTCATTGAAGGGCCTCTTCAATCGCGGTCTTTAAAGCGCCGATGGTTTCTTTTGTGAAGCTGCCGGGATAGATCTTCTGCAAAGCGCCGTTACGGTCAATGAGGTACGACGTAGGCATGGCTCGCTGGTGATAGTCTTTGGATATTGCTTTGTCCTTATCAAACAGAAGGATCAATCCCGTTCTCTTTTCCGCTTTCTCCTCAAGTTTTTTCATGAAACTGATCGCCCGGGCGGGGCTATTGTCGATATTGACCGCGACGATCGCCAGTCCCCGGGGTCCGTACTGTTCCTGTATTGACATGAGGTCCGTCATCTCTTCCCTGCATCCGGAGCACCAGCTCGCCCAGATGTTCAACAGCACGACCTTGCCTCTCAGGTCCTTCAGGGACTGCGTCCGGGCATCGAGCAGGCCGGGAAGAACGAAATCAGGAACAGGCTGGCCTTCAACCGGCACGCCGGACAGCGCAATGGCCGGCGCTAAACAGGTCAGCAGAAGCGCCAGAGCGAAGGCCGGAACGAGTTTTTTTACAATGAACTTTTCATTTTCCATAGACCAACTCCGTGAACATCGAGTTCTTGTTTATGGGATAAACTGTAGCAAAAATGTTTGTTCCTGTAAACAGGGATTTTCTCGCGGTTTTATCCCGCCCAACGTGTTCCTGCCTCTTTGACTAAAAAACTTCCCCATTCCCAGCCGGCTTCAGCTCCGGTAAATTGTCGTACACCGAAGAAACAACTTCCTTCATTTTATCGTCCGGCACGGGCAGATAATATATCTCCTCGCCGGACTCCTGCATTTTCTTGAGATCGACCACTGCCCCCACAGGCAGGTCCTCGCCGTTCCCGGTTTTGCCTTTGATCGCATACAACACCCATCGCGGGCCTTCGAGCGACAACACCATGTAGGAGCAATCGGACACCGCCAGGATCGCATGAGCGCTGAGATGGGACAGGGTCCCGTAACTCAGCACGATCCCGCTGCCGACCTCGTACCCCGTGGGCACGATCACGGCCTTGGACAGTTCATACACGCCGTAGGCAGCGCCGCCTGCCGTAGAAACAGCTGTTCCTCCCACAAGGGTCGTTCCTGCGATGGTGTTCCCGAAAACCTGCGCGGTCGCCGAGCCTGCCTCACCCGCGACGAACAGCGTTCCGCCTGAGGCGACCCCGACACCGCCCACCGCTGTTCCGATGGTCCCCCCGCCCACGACAATGCCGGCGCTCACCAGGGGAACGCCGATGTATTGTACGCCCTTGCCGGCCGCGTAGCCGCCGCCTTTTATGACGATGCTCGAAACCTTGCTCAACCCCGCCTCGCCGACACCGGCGATCGTACCGACCGCTGCTGTTGCGCCTGCAACTGGATAGCTTGCGGCTTTGACCGCCGCACCAACGGTCTTGCTGACCCCGGTTTCAGCCACGCCTGCAACCGTCCCGGCAACGGCTGTTGCACCCGCGGCAGCGTAGCCTGCGCCTTTGACGGCGACCCCGGCGGCCTTGCTTGCTCCCGCTTCTACAACACCTGCAGCTGTTCCCCCGACCGCCGTTGCTCCGGCAATTGCGTGGGAACCCGTAAAATCGAGCAAGCCGTACACGCCCGCCACTGCTGCTATACCGGTCGGAGCAACCAGGTCATACCCGCCTTTTGCCGTATTCCAGGTGACCTCGACGGCCAGCCTGGTGGTGGAAACGCCTTCCCGGACAACCACCATGGAAGGAAAAGCAAGATAGTTGACGCCGATATAACCAACCGATGCTGCTGTCATTTTCGTCAGGGGTTCTATGGTCGCGTCCCATAAAACTCCCTGAAGGACCCAGCGCAGGGACCTCAGAACGGCGAAACTCAGGCCTGTTGTCTTACTGGAGGTCAATTCTTTCCCGGCTTTTCTGAAACTTTCCGATACGTTCGTTGTGTAATTTCCGACTGTTTCGCTCATGAGATCGACGGTCGGCTGCGTCAATTCCCGGCGTCTTTCGTTCTCTTCCTTGACAATATCGACGAACTTTGCGTCATCAAGGCTGTCACCCATCTCCTCTGCCCGTTTCTTCATGTTCGCCGGGACTGCCGCGTATCCCAGGACAAAGGCATTTCCTGCATAGGTCAGTGCTGCGGCGCTCCGGTCCCTGCTCGCTGCCGACAGGTTGCCGGCGGCACGGAGTGATCCGGCGGCAAGCTCCATCCCCTGCCTGGTCCCTGCCTCGCTGATCTTGTCGCCGCCTTCGGTAGTTGCATTCACGACGCCCCTGGCAGCCGGGATCGATCCTTTTGCCATCCCCATGCCCTGGCTTGTCCCTGCCGCGCTGATCTTGTCGCCCGTTGCCGAGCCTGCGTGAACAATGTCCTGAGCCGCTTGCACGGAACCTGACGCCAGCCCCATGCCCTGCGCCGTGCCCTGTTCACTCACCTGGTCCCCAAGGGCCCGCGATCCGGCGATGATGGCCCTGCCCTGTCTCTGTCCCGCCAGAAAAGCCTCGTTCGAGAGGTCCCATGACCCTCCGATGATGTTCTTCCCCAGCTCCGACGAGCGATAGACGATAAGCGTGCTGTTCTCGCGCGAATATTTCCGGATCGCGTCCGCGGCGTTGTTGGTCTCGCTGCTCATGTTCTTCGCAACGCGGTACGTAAGCCTGGTGCCTTCCGATACCACATAGATGGACTCGGAAGCTTTTTTAACGGAAAGCTCAAAGGACTGGCGCCCGCGAACGCCGGCGAGTTCATAAACGAATTCCATCGTGCTCGGGCCGGGCGGGATAAGGCTGATCGACGTATGGGGCACCTGGAAGGCGCCGTTCTTGTACAGCGAAGCATGGCCTTCCGCAGCAAGTTTTTTCGTGTTGCGCAGCGGGTCGTCAGGTCCGCCTGTCGTTGCGCAGCCGGTTCCCATCGCCCCGAAAAGAACAACAAGCAACAGCGATCGCACATATTCAGCGCTGGCCATTATTACCCTCCCTCACGTCGTCAGGAATTCTTTCGAGCACCGACCGGATCACGGCAGGGTCGGTTGACAGCACTTCGACCTTCACGCCTTCCGTTTGTTCAAGTTTTTTGAGGTCAATGATCGTGCCCACAGGAAGGTCTCCCAGCGAATGGGCGGTTTCCGCGGCGTCGTTTTTCGTTCTTATCTTGCCGCTTGCCGCGGCGATCACCAGGCGGGGTCCGTCAAAGCCAAGGAAGGCCACCGTATCGACCACTCCCATAACTGCGTGGGTCGGCAGCGCGGTCAGCGCGTTATACCCGAGCACGATGCCCGACGCTGCCTGGTTGATCACGACCTTGGTCGTTCCCTTGACCGCATCATAGGCGAGAAAACCGACATAGCCCGCCGAGTGCGCGGTTGCAGATGCAGCGCCTTCCACCGCCCCGGCAACAGGCCCGGCGGTCGTGAACGCCACCTGGTTGACAGCGCCGATCGCTCCTCCCGCAACATAGGTCACGGGAACGGATCCGGCCGAGAGAAGAGACAACCCGGTCAAAAGCCCGCCTTCAATTGTAGGGGAAACGATCTTTACGCCGGTCTTTCCCACATAGTAGACCGTGAGCCCCACGGACTGGACCGTGCGGCCGACGACTACCGAGGTTGTGGTGATCGGCAGAAAAATCGCGTACGTCGTGCCGACTGCAGTGGTTTTCACAATGGTCTTGGACGTTGGCGCGGCGATGCCGTAATAAAAAGACTTGAGATAGCCGTACAGGATCGGGCCGAGGGCCATGAGAGAATTCTGCTCTTTGCCCGACTTTTCGTACTCAGCCTGGAATTCCCTGCTCGCCTTTTGAAACGCGCTTTCCCATTGAGGTTCGATCTTTCCAGCAAACTTCTGGCGAGCCTCGCCTGCCAGCTCAAAGATATTGCTGAAATCGCTGTTCAGCGTTTTAAAGTAATTTCCCGGAAGATTCGCCAGCTCCTGCCGTTCGACCTCGGTCCGTTTCGCCAGCGAGAGGTTTCCCTGCACGAGGGAACCCATGGCTTTCTGAAAGGTGTCCTGAGCATAGGCGAGTTCGGTCCCGGCCGCATGATGCGTGGCTTCCAGGATCTGGCCGCTTAATTTCGTGCCGGAGGCAACGACCGACTTGCCTGTGTCGACGGAATCACGGACGTCGGTCGCGACCGCTGTTTTATAGCTTTCAGTGGTCTTCGCAACATCGCTGGCCAGCCGCTGGAGCGCAGTCTTCGATGAGATTATCGATCTGTTCTTTGCGTATTCAAAGGCCCTGCTGCTGGAGGTGACCACGTACCATCCTTCGTTATAGAGCATCTTGTGGCCGCGCATATTGCCCATGGTGTACGGAATGACGTCTTCAACGGACACTTTCTCTTCTTTTGGCGCTGTTGCCGGCTGCGTTCCCTCTGCGCTTATGGCCGGGGTCCGGAGAAAGGGCATTGCGGCGATGATCAAAAGCAGCGCGACCATTCGTATGGATTGTTTCGTCATGGAGCCTCCCTGGTAAACAGCCTGTTGTACGGATAATTATGAGACCGTTAATAAATGAGGATCTTCCGGGTTTTGTGTGGGTAGTTTTTCACCCGTTATCGATTTTCTTGCATATCCCCTTCGCAGCCTGAATGAAATTTTTGACCCG